>JAFQOV010000026.1 GCA_017402995.1 Candidatus Gastranaerophilales bacterium | reverse complement strand
AGCTTAAAACGTTCAAATTCCTCTCCGGTTTTATTTTCATACGTCATTAAGTTTCTCGCTTGTGGAAAAGCACACGCACTTAATGAAACGGCAATGCGTGAGGGTTGTCTGAGCGCTAGCGAGTTCCCGTAAGCATTGACGTTGAATTTAGTGCGTCACTAGAAACCCACATGAAACCGAGCCGTGTTTTCTTTTCTTTTTGCTTCGTTTTTCTTTTACACAGTATCGCCTTATCTCTAATGCTCATTATATTCGCATAAGAGCTAAGGCGTTCTTTGCATCGGCGTGCCCACAAACACTTAACGAGCTAGGGCGAGTTTAGTGTTTGGAAATACCCTTGGGGTAATTGAAAAAAGAAAAGAAAAACGAAGAAGTCTGAAAGACTTGACGAAAGAAAAAGAAAATGAACAAGAACTTTAGTTCTTTAAAAACAAAGACTTTAGTCTTTTATAAAAATAAACAAGGGCTTTAGCCCTTTTATAAAAATTAAAAAAGGTAGATTAAAATCTACCCTACAAATCTTCTTTTTTAACAATTTTCAATTCATAACCAAGATAATCTAAAATTTCTTCAACAGTTTTGTACAACACTCTTTTTTGATTAAAACGATAGGACAATCCGCTGGCTTTTGGGATATTATAGCCTTTTTCTCTTAAAATTGTTGCGATTTTTCGCATGGATAAGCCGTTTTTTAAAAGTAAAATTTGAATTTCTTGTTTAATATCTATCATATAATGACTTTATTTTATATCGTTTCCATTGACAAATATATAAATTAATGATATTCATGTTCGTAATTTGTACGAAAATATATATCAATTATTAAGAAGGAAACCATGAAAAGAAAAGCTTTCACATTAGCCGAAATTATGATTGTTTTGACGGTGATTGGAATTTTGAGCGCAATACTTTTGCCTGTGGCGATTAATTCGACACCAGATAAGAATGTTTTAAAGTTTAAGAAAGCACACAATACATTGGCTAATGTAATTAAGGAGTTTGTTAATTCTGATAAATATTATTTAGATGGCGATTTAAGTATGAAACCCGATGGTAATGAAGTTGATGAAAAATATTTTTGTGAAACTTTTGTTGAAGTATTAAATGCGCAAAAAACTAATTGTAGCATTTTTGGTGAAGATTGGTATATTTTTAATAGTGATGTTACTCCAGATGCTGCAGATGAACATTGTTTTCAAGTTCAATATGAAGGAATTGCCCCAGAACAAATAGTTTCAAACGATATCATTTTTTATGAAGCAAATTCAGAGTCTCATTTTGCTAGAGCTGGACTAACTGCTGATATACCGAGATTGTTTAAGGTGAAAACGGGCAAAGGATTTTATAAAAATTGGAAGATAATGTGTTTTGATGTTGATGGGTTTAACAAAGGTGAAGCTCCTTTTGCATATGGATTGCGAATAGATGGAAAAATGTTTCTTGGTACACGTGCGCAAGAATGGCTTAAAAAAGACATAACAAGTAAGGATTAACTATGACAAAAAAAGAAAAAATTATAGCAATATTAATGACAATAACATTATTTCTAATGATAGGAACAACAATTTTCACCCTTGAAAAAAACAAACCAGAAGGTCATGTTTTCCAATATGAAAAATGGATTTTTCAGGTGTTTAAAAAATAATAAAGTTTTAAATTAAAACCTTACAAACCCTTTTAATTTTCCATTATCACTTCTAAAATTCAACCAACCTGTTTTTTGTTTAGAAGCAAAATCGTCAACTTTGACCAAAATCCAATTTCCTCTAACAAGCCAAGGGGAAATATATTTTGGCATTTCGATTGAGCCTGTTGAGTTTGATTGTTTTGATGGAGCAGAATATAAAATTTTATCTGCTTTATTTAAATCTTTATACAAATATAATCCATATTTTTTTCCAAAAATATTTATAAATTCAGACCAAGTATAGAATTTGTTTTTGTTTTCAACCCAACCGCAAACTGGGCTTTGGCTTTGATTAAAACAAACTAAATTCCAATCTGTCGTTTCATCAATTGTTGTTAAAAAAGCGAGTTTTTTGCTTGTTGAATAAGCACTAAAGACTTCGTCAATATTACATCTTTGATTGTTGTTTATGCAAGATGTGTTATTGTTAAAATCAAAGTTTAAAGTTTCTAATATTTTTCCGTCACTTGATGGCGTTTGGCGCATTACAAGCGGGCTTGTAACTTGCGTATAGCCAATTCCATATCTTCTTAAGGAATTAATATAATATGGCATAACATCTGCAAAAACAATTTGCGAGATTGATAAAAGTATAAAAAATGTTAGTAATATTTTTTTCATACGTTATAGTTTAAGCCACTTTTTAAAAAAGTCAATCCCAGCGTTTGCACTTTTTTCTGGGTGAAATTGCACAGCAATTAGGTTGTCTTTTTGAATTGATGAGCAGAAAGGGATTTCATAGTTTGTAATTGATGAAATGATTTTTTCATCATCTGGAACGACGTAAAATGAATTTACAAAATAAAAATAGTTATCTTTTAAAAAGTCGTTATTTTGCGTTGTTTGGATTTTGTTCCAGCCAATTTGCGGAGTTTTCCCTTTTTGAAATTTTTTGACTTTACCTTTTAATATCCCAAGCCCCTCAACGTTTGGCGCTTCTTCGCTTTCTTCAAAAAGAATTTGCAAGCCAAGACAAATGCCCAAAAAATCTATGCCGTTATCAATTGATTGCTTAATTGTATCAATCAAACCAGATTTTTGAAGGTTATCCATAGCTTGTTTAAAGTGTCCTTGACCTGGAAAGATTAATTTATCTGCAGATAGGATATCTTCTTTTTTGTTTGATAAAATATATTCGCAACCGCAATACTTTAGCATATTACCAAGACTTTTGATATTGCCAGAGTTATAGTCGATTATTACAGTTTTAGCTTTAGAATTCAAAGCCATCTTCTTTCATACGTTTTAAAACTTCTGCTAAATCATTATCTGAAGCAACAACAGACATTCTAACGTGTCTTTGACCGTTTGGTGAAAAACCAGTTCCTGGGACAATAACAATGCCTGATTTTTCAAGCATTGCGTCAGCAAAAGCTTTTGAATTTTCAAATCTTTCAGGAATTTCTACCCATAAATAAAATGTTGTTGTAGGCATTTTGACTTTATAGCCAAGTTTGTTTAAGCCTTCGACAAAAGTTCTGATTTTCTTTTCGAATTTAATATTTTGTTCTTCGATATATTTATCGCCTTCAGCGCTTTCAATTAAGTCTGCTGCAGCATATTGCAAGACTTTAAAAATGCCTGTATCAATTGTTGATTTAACTCTTGATAACATTGTAATTGCTTTTTTGTTACCACACGCCCAGCCTAAGCGCCAGCCTGTCATAGCATATGTTTTAGATAAACTATGAAATTCAACGCAACAATCCATCGCACCTTCGCATTCAAGAGCTGAATGTGGCTTAGATTGTTCATCATAGTACATTTCGCAATATGCGTTATCTGAAATTAAAAGAATTCCTAATTTATTACAAAAATCAACGCAATGTTGCAAATATTTTAAATCGCAAGTGCAACCCAATGGATTATTTGGATAATTAATAATTAACGCTTTAATTTTGTTTGGGTCGTTTCCTTCGTTGATGTATTTTTCTAAAACTTCATATAAGTCTGGCATGTAGTTATTTTCTTCGGTTAAATCAATGCCATAGCAATTTGCACCGCAAAGTTTAATCATTTGAGAATATGAAGCATAGCCAGGATTTGGAGTTAAGATAACGTCTTGGTCTTCTTTTTTGTCTTTTGGATTAACAAGCGCTCTAATCATGTTTGAAAGACCTTCTTTTGAGCCAATCAAAGAGAAAACTTCTGCTTTTGGATTTAATTCAACATCAAATCTTTTTTTCATTCTTGCGCTAACAGCTTCTAAAAAGCGCAATTCGCCCTTTGGGGTTGAGTATGTATGAAGTGGGTCTTGAAGTAAATATTTTGCGGTCTTTTCCTTAACAAAAGTTGGTACAGGTTCAATTGGTGCACCCATAGAAAGCATAATAGGCGCTCTATTTTTAGCTTTTAAGCCTTCGGATAGTTCTAATTGACGGGCTTTAATTGTAAACATGATATAGTTTTCCATGCCCTCGACCAGCGAATTAAAAAGATTTTCTTTCATACTTACCTCTAAATTTGTTGTTGCTAAACTATTATATCAAAATTAATAAAAATTTAGTAAATTATATTTAATTTTGCTTTAAATTTCTTTAAAAAAAATTTAAAATAGGGTATAATATATAAATGCAAAGATGGAGACTGTCTTGCTAGAAACGGAGAAAACCTATGCATATCCACGTTAACGGACGTAACATTGAAATTACTGACGCTATTAAAGCTTACGTCAAAGAAAAAGCAGGTAAAGTTGTTGCACACTATGAACAAATTGATGCAATTGACGCGATTTTATCTGTAATTAAAAATCCCTCCGTTAGTGATTCACACATTGCAGAAATCAACTGTAAAATTGGTGGTGAAACAATTCGCGTAGAAGAAAAAGCAGAAAGCATGTACGCTTCAATTGACCTTGTTTGCGACAAATTAGAACGTCAAGTTAAAAAATACAAAGAAAAAGGTCTTGCAAAGTCAAAAGGCGGTGTTGAATCAATCAGAACAAAACAAAATGAAGATGTTGAAAGTTAAATAACAAAAAAAGATGACCTTAGCGGGTCATCTTTTTTATTCAAATCCAAATTCTTTGATTGCTTTTTTATCTTTAAGCCAGTTTTTTTGAACTTTTACAAAAAGTTCCAAATAAATTTTTTTCTCGGTTATTTTTTCAAGCTCAACGCGCGCTTGCATTCCGATTTTTTTAAGCATAGTACCACCTTTGCCAATAATTATGCCCTTTTGGCTTTCTGAATTGACAATGATTTTCGCTTGAATTTTATCTACGGTTTCTTCTTCTTTGTAACTATCTAAAACAACAGCAACGCTGTGAGGGACTTCATCTTTTGTATTTAAGATGATTTTTTCTCTGATGGTTTCTGCGGCGATTTCTCTTAAATTGGTGTCTGCAACCATATCTTCGTCATATAATTTTTCGCCATATGGCAAATATGTTTTAATTTTTTTGATTAAATCGTCAACATTTCTTCCTGTTTTTGCGCTGATTTTAACGGAATCTATGTTTTGTTCCATCATTTTTTTATATGTAAATGCGTTAAGCTCGCGTTTTTCTAGGTCTTTAATCAAATCAACTTTGTTTAAAACAAGGACTATCGGGGTTTTAATATCTTTCAAATAATTGTCCCAAATCCACTTGTCGCCCAACCCGCAAGGTTCTGTGGCATCAACCATAAATAAAATTAAATCTGTATCTAATAAAGCGTCTTTTGATTGATTAGATAGATATTTTCCAAGCTCATTAAGAGGTTTGTGCACCCCTGGGGTATCAATTAAAATGATTTGAGAATTATCATCAGTATAAATTCCTTTTAAATTTTTTCTTGTGGTTTGCCTCAAAGGCGTTGCTATTGCGACCTTTTGACCCAAGATATTGTTTAAAAGGGTTGATTTTCCAACGTTTGGTCTTGCAACAATTGTCACAAGCCCTGATTTGAAGTTTTGTTTTTCCATATTTCCAACTTTTACAATATTAGATATTTATATTATAATATTAATAAAAATAAAACAAAGGGATAGCAAAAAGTGTATAGAGTTTTTAAAAATTTAACTTTAAGTGTTTTATCCGTTGCGCTAGCAGGGAATATAGCCTTTGCTGTTCAAAATGAATATAAAAATTCATTATTAAAAGTTGAATTACAAAAAACTTCAGATAACCTATATAGCGTTAGTTTGTACACTCAAAATAATTTTAAAGAACCAGTTAAAATCATTAAAAAAAGTGATTTAAACTATTATATTTTGCTTCCTGAGACAAAAAATAAAGCGGCAACAATTGTCACAAATTCAAAAGATATTAGAAACGTGACAGTTGAATCTTTTAAATATGAAGGGGCTGATGTTGATAATGGGTATGTAAAGGTTAATATCAACACTTCAAAACCTTTATATTTCAATGTTTCAACAAAGTTAAATACATCTTCTGCACCGCAAAAACAAGCTGTTGCGACGCTTCAACCAAAAATTCTTCCTTCGGCGGAAAAAGTTATTAAAGAAGAAGCAACTCAAAAAAAAAATTTCGAATTACAAACTAAAACTCAAGTAAAAGCTCCCGTTTCAAAATCTGCTCCTGTGCCTAAAAAGGCTATTCCTGTTTTAGAAGAAGCGATTGTAGATAATCAAAATTTTTTAAAAGAAGATATTACAGATGAAATTTTAGAGCAAGAAAAATTATTAAACGAAGATTTTGTATCACAAAATGATGGAAAGCTTGAAAATATTGAAGTTATCAAAGATGAAGCGCTTTTAGAAAGTGGATATCTTGAAGAAAATTATGATGAAATTTCTCAAATTGCAAACGAGAAAAAAGGGCTTTTTTCAAATTTTAAAAAGAAATTAAAAAACAAATTAACTCAATATAATCTTGATTTAAAAGATTTGTTTTTGATGATGTTTGTTGGTGTCATCAGCTTTTTTATTATGTTTGCACTGCTTTTGCGCAAACAAAAAAATGTTCGTTTGAGAAATAAAAATGAACTTTTAAAAACAACATCTCCTTTTGTTCCAAAAGAAGAAGATGAACAAGTTAAAAATGATGGGCAATATTTCGTTTTTGACAATGGAATTAAGCAAACTGGTTTGATTAGCCCAGCAACAACTGACGAAGTTAAAAAATATGAATTATCTAGCTATGAGCCAGATTTAAAAGATAATTATGTTCCAGGTTCATTTAGAGAATATGTTGATAATAATGAATTTGATATCATTCAAAAAGTTTTAAAAGAGCAAGCTCCAAGGGATTATGAAAACTTGCAAACTCAAGAAGATTGCAAGCAATACGTTCAACAGCCAATTGAAAAACCAATTGAAAAACCAAAAGTCGAACAAAAAGCGCCGTTAGTAAAACAAGAAAAAATTGAACCAAAAAAAGAAGAATATATTGAACCGACAGTTTTATCAAAAGTTGAAATTGCACCAGAGCGCGGTTTTATGTGTGTTTTATATAATGATAACATTAATTTAATGGGTTATATTTTTGATGATGTTTATCCATTATATAATTTTAAACAAGCCAAGCTTGAAAGCTACGATATTAAATATCGTCTTTCAGATAAAACTTCTGATGGCGCGAATTTTATCGTTAAAATAGACAAAACAAAAGTTTTGGTTTCCGTTAAAAACTCATCAATGGCTCTTGAAGTTGTATTGTAATATGGAAAATTTTGAAAAGAATATAAATAAAAAGGTTTTAAAGAAAAAGTCGAAACCAAAATACAAAACCCTAAATACTAAAAATTGGGGTATTGATTTTGACAAAAACGAATACAAAGAAATCATTCTTTCTAATTCAAATCACCCTGAAATAATGAAATAATTATTCAGATAATTGTTGAATTGAATCAGCAGATTTCATTTCTTGAAGTCTTTGTTGACCGTTCATGACAACTTGGTACAATCTGTTTAAGTCTTGTTCAAGATTGTTTAAAAGTTGTTGAGCGTATTCTTGAGAATCTTCTTTCATTCTGATAGATTCGTTTTTAGCGTTTAATTTCAATTCTTGAGCTTCATTGAAAGCAGCCATTTTAATTTGTTGACATTCTTCAAAAACAGTTTGTCTGAATTTTTCGGCATGTTCTTCCATTGCTTTATTTAAACTTGATTCATTTAAAAGCTTGTATCTTTCATTTTCTGCGTCTTGAATAATACGTTCAGCTCTTAATTTTGCTTCTTGTAAAATTTCATCTTTTTTCTTTAAGATAACTCTTGCGTCATTAATTTCGTCAGAAATTGCATTAGGAAAGGCGTTTACAATTTTGTAAAGCTCTTTTGTGTTTACAATCATACGACCTGGAAAAATAGGAATACCGTCATCACACAATGCGCTTAAATCATCAATTAAATCAAACATTTTGTTTACTGATTCCGCCATTTTTAATTAAAACCTTTCTGTTTTATATTCTTTAAATATTCTACCACATTTTCCGGAACAAGTTTAGAAATATCTGCTTGGTATTTTGATAATTCTTTAACCATGCTGGAAGATATGAAATTGTTTTCAGGTTTAGTTGAAAGAAAAACTGTGTCTATTTCAGCTGCTAGAACTTGATTTGTTTGACAAAGTTGAAATTCATATTCAAAATCTGTCATTGTTCTCAAACCTCTGATAAGAAATTTGGCGCCGATTTGTCTTGCGTATTCAACTGTTAATCCACTGAAACTGTCAACTTTGACATTTTCCATGTTTTTTGTTGCGCCTTTAATCAAATCTACTCTTTGTTCGGTTGTTAAAAACGAATTTTTTTCTGAGTTGTTTGAAACTGCAATTACAACCATATCAAACATGCGACTAGCACGCTCTAAAACGTCTAGATGTCCGTTTGTGATTGGGTCAAAACTGCCCGGATAGAGAGCTATTTTTTTGTTATTTGCGCAACTGTCTATCATAGTAAATATTATAGTATTAAAAAAAATTATTGTTAAATTTTCATTAAAATTTCGTTACAAAGAACCTAGCCGATAGGTGCATATTTTTCGACAATTTCAATTAATTTTTCTTGCCAACCTGTATCTTTTTTCAAAAATACATCAGCCCCGCCATTTAAACATTTAACCTTGTTTTCAGCTTTGTTTGAGGCTGTAATAACAACAATTTTCGTAGAAAGATTATTTTTTGTAATGATTTTTTTAGTTTCGTTTAAAAGGGTATAGCCTTCTTGTTCTGTTGAAACAAACAAATCCATTATAACAAAGGCATAGTTTGCTTTAACAAAAGTATTAAGCCCGCTAAAGATGTCTTTTGCGACTTGAACGTTATAGCCGTGGTTTTTTAATAACACTTTTAATTGATATGTCACAACACCAATATCGTCTACAACCAAGATATTGTTGCTTGTTCCTTGGTTTTGAATATCTGATGAAAGAAAATTTTGAGCACTTTCTATATCGTCAGACATTTCTTTATCTGGATTTCTTAATTTAAACAATGCAGCCAAAAGGTTGTCATCTGTGATTGTTTCAGGGACTTCCATTTTTGCAATTTTAAAAATTTCAGCTAAAATTTCAGTGCTGACTTTGATTTTTTCTTCCATGTTATTCCTTATTTATTAAATCTTTGTTTGAAATATCTGTAATTCTAAGACCAAAATTGTCCTCAATAATTACGACTTCGCCCCTTGCAACTTCTGAACCGTTTGCTAAAAGTTTGATTGGTTCAATTGTTTTGTTGTCTAATTCAATAATTGAACCTTTGGTTAAATCTAAAACTTTTTTCAAAGAAATGTCGGTTTCCCCTAAAATTGCAGACAACTCAAGCTCAACATCTAAAAGAAGATTATACGTTTTAGATTTTTCTTGTTTTATTGGTTTTTCGATATTTTCCAATTTGCTTATATCAAGATTTTTTGCTTCTTTTTCCAAAGTCTACTCCTTGGGTTGATATTGGTTTGTAATTTTAACGCAAGTTTTGTTTGCAATGTTGCCTGGGACAACATAAAACTTTTTCTTTTTATTAACACAGGCAATTAGCTCTTGGTCAAGCTTTTGCTCTAATTTTATTATGTCATCTACTTTAAGGTCAAGAACTTCATTAACTTCTAGTTTTGCCTTTCCTAAGATTACGCTAAATTCAAGCTCTGCATTTTTAATACGCTCAAGTGTTTCGTTTCTTCCGATTTCGTTTGAAACAACGCTTGCATGTTGATAAATGTATTGAGGTGTTAACTTTGGTAAAACTGTCTCTAAAACTGGATATGGGAAACAGATATTCATTAAACCAAAGTTTTTTTGTCCCAATCTAACTTCAAAAGAAATTAAAGTAACAATTTCACCACTTGTTGTAATTGGAACGCTGTGATATCCGTTTGCAAGAGTGATAAACTCGGATTTAACAGGCAAAACTGCGCCCCAAGCTTCTTCAAGAATTTTTATGATTTTTTCAACAAATTTAATTGTTAAAAGCTCTTCGATTTGAGTTAATTCATTTTTGTGAGAATCATTTGTAACGCCAGACCCACCAAGCATTCTATCTAATACAACAGATAAAACCTCTGGGCTCATTCCTAAAGAAATTTCACCAGACAATGGGTTCAATTTAAAAATCATGTTTTGGACATGATTTGGTACAGAATAGGTATATTCTTCGTAAGTTAATTGGTCAACGGAAATTACATCAATTTCAACTTCCATGCGCAAATATCCAGTTAAAATTGTTGCCAAATGGCGAACAAAGTCTCTGTGAATATCTTGCAAAGCTCTCAAGTGTTCTTTTGAAAATTTGTCAGGACGTCTAAAATTATAAAGCTTGCAACCCCTTTTAAAATCCTCGGGAATGTCGCTATTTTCTGCGATTTCAGCCTCTAATTCGTCGCCTAGTGAGCTATTTAAATCTAAATTTTCGTTTTCCATCATAAACTTTCCTAACAAAATCATACTATTGCTTAGTCTTTTTGTCTATCGTATTAGAAGTTGATATATTATTTAACAATACATTGATTTCTTGTGTAAATTTTTGTAAAATATATTTAGAAATTAGCTTAACCTAAGCAATTTTTGGCGTTCAGGTGTTTAGTATAAGTAAAAGGTGGTGTAATATGATTAAACCAATTCAATTTAGCTCAAACAGCCCATTTAGCGCATTCGATACAAATAAAACAAATATTAAAGCGCCTGAGCCTACTGTTTTAAATAAAACAGCTGAAGATACTGTTCAAGTTGCAAATGCTCAAACAGAAGCTGCTCCAAAAGAAAAATTAACTTATGAAACAGCGAAAAAGAAAGTTTTTAATGTTGTAAAAGGCTTTAATACTGCAACAGGTACAACTGCTGGTGCTATTAAAGGTGGCATCTTTGGCGGTTTAACTTTGGGTGCTGTTGGTATCATTGGTAAAAACATTAAAGAAGCTAAAAGTAACATTTGGCAATCTTTCGGTGGAATTGTTAAAGATACAGGCAAAGTCCTAGCAAAAGCATTTGGTTTCATTCCAAGCATAATTACAAAATCACCACTTCAAAACGTTAAGAGTCTAACTTCTTTACCATCAAAATTCTATGGTAAATACTTAAAAGGACATAAAGCGACAGCTGCAATTGCAACAGTAGCGGGTCTAGCGGTTCTTGGTTTTAACGTTGTTAAAGGAAAAGTTAAAGCAAACAGAAAAAATGCAGATGTTGATCATTCAGTTAACCAAGGTCACATCAAATAAAAAGGAAAAGTATAAATTTAAAAGCACCCACAAGGGTGCTTTTTTAGTTAAAACAATTTATTTTGCACAGGCTCTGCTTCTAAAATATCTCCAATTTCACATTCTAAAATGTTGCAGAGTTTGTCTAAATTTAAATATGAAGGTTGGGTTCTTCCTTTTGCCCAAGAATATATCGTTTGTTGCGGTAAATCCATAACTTTTGCGAGTTTATATAAACTCATACCTTTTTTAAATGCAGTTTCTTTAAGTTTAATTTTCATAATTGCTTTGATTATAGCTTAATTTTGTATTTTTTTTCAACTGTTTAGAGGAAAAAATTAGTTTACAATTAAAACAAATCAAATTGTTACGATATAATATATGTATAACTATAACTATTTATAGAGGATAAATTATGAAAAAGATAATTTCAATGGTTTTTGCTTTTTTTGCAATTGCTTTGTGTGTTCAAAGTGCTCAAGCTGCAAATGTGCAAAAGGTTAAACCAAAAGCGCCTGTAATCACAGAAGAAATGAAGCCTGCGATTGCAAAATATAGAGCTGAAAATTTTGTTGGCGCTTTACAAGATTTCGAAGGAATTGCGCAAAAAGAGCCAAATAACTTTTTTGCAAAATACTATATTGCTCTTTGCTACACTCAGCTTGGCTATAAAGACAAAGCAACACAAGCATATCAAGAAGTTGTCGACGCTAATTCAAATTTATCTTTAACATATTATTCAAAACGTGCGCTTGATTGTTTGAATAATCCTGATTCTACAACTTGTCAGCCACAATTTAAAGCATTAAATGAAGATGATAAAGACACAGGAGATATGTCAGATATTGAAAAATTTATTTTATCTGGCAAAAAAATTCACCCAAGCGCTATGGATAAAATCATCAATGATAGATTAGAACGCAAATTGGAAGAAGAAGAATATATTAAAAAACAACAAGGCGTAAATCAAAATTTGAAATCTCAAGCGCCAACAAATGAAGAAATTGCGCAAGCTTTAAATACATTGTCAAAAATTGGATATAACCCATTTCAAAACTTAAACAATCAAAATCAAATGTTGAGCCAATTTGGCTATAATCCAATGATTTTAGACAATAGTAATCCTGAAATGGCTCAAATGTTACTATATAGCCAATTGAATAATCAATTTAGAAATCAATTTGGACCTTTTCAAAACAACAATTTTATGAATAATTACGGAATATAAAGATGCAAGAAACAGTTAGATTAAATACCGAAAAATTTGGGGAGTTGGAAGTCGATAAAAACGCGATTTTTGAGTTTGTTGTGCCAATTATCGGTTTTGATGATTTAAAAACATACACAATTGTTGACCATAAACCAGATTCACCTTTTAAATGGCTACAATCCACTCAAGAGATGGGTTTGGCTTTTCCTGTTACGTTGTGTAGCTTTTTTGGGATAGATTACCAATTTGATATTCCAGATGATGAGGCTCAAAAACTTGGCATAGAAAGCCCTGATGATATTTTTGTTTGCAACATTGCAAACATTCCAACTTCTGACCCACATAACGCAACAATTAACATGCTTGCACCAATTGTTGTGAATACGGTTAACAAAAAAGCGGGTCAAATTGTTCTTAAAAATACCGAATTTGAAGTGAGATATAAACTTTTTAAACAAAACGAAGCGGCAGAATAAGTATATGTTAATTTTAACTAGAAAACTAAATCAAAAATTAATAATAGACGATAATATTGAAATTGTAATTTTGGAAAGCTCTAAAAATTCCGTTAAAATCGGTGTCAGGGCTCCTAAAGGTGTGCATATATATAGAGAAGAAATTTATAACGAAATTAAAAAATCAAATAAACAAGCAGGAAATCTTGATATCCACGCGATTGATAATTTGGGTGCTGGTAGCAAGCAAACAAGCTTTGATTTCATGAAAAAATTGCAAAAAAATGACTAATTTAGATGACGCTAAAAAACTTTTTTACGAAAAAAAATATCTAGAAGCGCGTGAAATTTTTTTAAAAGAAAATGACCTATATTCATCTGGGCTTTGCTCGCTTTTGTTAAAAGATGAGAAATCTGCGCTTAGATATTGGAGTAAAGATAAAAAAACTTCTCCTGCAAGCCAGTGGGGGCTTTGCGTCTTAAGATTTATTCATTTGAGCATTACAAAAAAACCAACATTTTTTCAAACCAGAGCTTTTTTAGAGGTCTATTTAAATCTTTTTTTGGAAAACAATCTAATAGAATGGGCGCAAAATCTTGTTTCTTGTTGCGATAAGCTTTATTATTCGAACCCTGAAACATATAAATTTATTGCAAGAGCTTTGTTTGCAAATGGATATTTTGATTTGGCAATTAACTTTTGCAAAAAAAGCATAAAATTGATATATTGCGACCCTGAGGCTTTTTTGATTATGGCGCAATGTCAATATTTATTAAACGATATTGCGGAAGCGCTAGACAGCACAAACCGTACTCTTGCAATGGTTCCAGATTATTATCCTGCAAAATTATTTAGAAAAATTTTAAAAGAAAATATTGAAAAGAAATATTCCTAGCCTTTGACAGCGCCTTCGTTTTCGCCTTGGATAAAGTATTTTTGTAATGATAAAAAGAAAATAATTATCGGAATAATTGAGATGATTGAACCTGCGGCAACAAGTCTGTAATCAGAGCTAAAAGCGCTTGAAAGGTTGTTTATCCCAACAGGTAGTGTATATAATTTTTCGTTTGTTAAAACAATGCTAGGCCATAAAAATTCGCCCCATGAGCCAATAAATGTGAAAATTGCCAAAAGTGCAACTTGCGGTTTAATCATTGGCAAAAGGATTTTTGAAAAAATTTGTAATGAATTACAACCATCAACAACAGCACTTTCCTCGATTTCTTTTGGAATAGTTAAAAAAGCTTGTCTTAAAAGGAAAATCCCAAAAGCGTTAACTGCAAATGGCAAAATCAAACCCAAATAGCCCATAATTTCGCTATAACTATCAACAAGATTTAATTTTAGAGTAATGATATAAACAGGCAACATTATCGTTTGAAAAGGCACCATAATCGTTGCTAGGATTGCAAAGAAGGTAATTTTTTTGCCTTTAAATTCCATTCTAGCCAAAGGATAGGCAGCTAATGCTGATAAAATTACATTTAAAACAACCGTAATTCCAGCAACAATAAAGCTATTTAAGACATATTTAACAATTGGAACAAGCTTTAAAACTTCAATGAAATTGTTTAAAGTGAAATCTTTTGGAAAGAAAACAGGCGGATATGCAAAAATGTTTTCCCCTCTGCCTTTTAGTGCGGTTGATAACAACCATAGAAAAGGAATTAAAGACAAAAGACATACAAAAATTAAAATTGCATGGGTTAATAAGTTTTTTGGTTTAATGTTTTTTATCTTCATGCTTTGTATTTATCCTTTTCAAAAACAAAAATATTCAACATTGAAAAACCCATCACAATGAATAACAAGATTACGGCACCTGCTGAAGCTATGCCCATATCAAGATTTTCAAATGCGCGTTCATAGATGTAATATACGATTGTTTTTGTTGAATCCATTGGCCCACCTCTGGTCATAACATAAATTTCAACAAAAACTTTTAGGGCAGAAATTGAGCTTATTGTGCTGACAAGCGCAATCATTGGCATAATGTGTGGAATTGTTGTTGCCATATGTTTTTTAAAGCCTGTAATTCCATCTAATTCGCAAGCTTCATATAGTTCTTTTGGTACGCTCATTAAAGCGCTTAAATATATCATCATGTAATAGCCGACGCCTTTAAAAATTGTGACGAGTGCGACGCTAATCATTGAAAATTTAGGGTCATAAAGCCAGCCAATTGGCGCAATATTAAATTTTTCTAAAAAGAAATTTAAAAGTCCGCTTGGCGCATAAAGCCATTTGAAAGCAATTGCGACAACAACAATTGAAATTACAACAGGTAGATAAATTAAAATTTTATATGTGTTTTTAAATTTGATATTTTGATTGATTAAAATTGCTAAAAATAGCGGAAAAATAACCAAAAAAGGCACACACAAAATTAAAAAATAGAAAGTGTTTAAAATTGTTTTTAAAAACAACGGTGATTTTACAAGCGCCCAATAGTTTTGAAGCGCAACAAATGTTGGTGAATAGACATCTTTTGAATAGTCAAAAAAACTTAAATAGATTGTTTGAAAGAAAGGAATAAAAAAGAAAATTAAAAGCACAATACCAGCAGGTAATAAAAAAAGATATGCCCCTATATTTTTCCTTAAATCCATATGTAAATACTATATTGATTTAGTGAAAAAATCAATAATCTGGTTTAGTTATTGTTTTGAAGTTGATGTTAAAATTATATTAGAGGAAAACATTGTTTTTACTTAGATTAATCACAACTTTAATCTTTTTTGGAGTGCTTTTTTGTCAAAGCGCTTTTTGTGCTGTCAATTATAAGGTTAAAGAACTTGTTTTAGATAATTCTGATAGCATTGTTGTAATTAAAGGACAGGGCAATTTTAAACTTGCGCAAGATGATGTTTATGCGCCATTGCCATCAGCTAATGGCTCAATTAATATAATCAACGATATTGCTCTGCATTCTGTGACAAATCCAGCTCGATATGTAATTGATATTCCGGGGTCTGTTTTAATTGGTGCAAATAGAACATATAAAATTAAAAACTCCAAAACTTTGCAATCTGTTGCCTTGAGCCAATTTTCAACAAATCCACATATTGTTAGAGTTGTTTTCACTTTAAAAAATTCTTCTGATTTAGAAAAATTTAAAACCTATACAGATGGCGAAAACATCATTGTTAAATATTCTCCAACTGTTGTTAAAAATGTTTTTCAATATAAATTTTATACCCCAGCTGGTGATACTTCAGCTAGAGCTAATTTGCAAAATTTATCTGCTCAAATAGTTTATAATAATTCTCAAGAGCCACAAAATATTGAACCAAAATTTCAAACAAAATATTATCTAACTCAAATTAGCCAAAATTCTGATGGGCTCATTCTTCGCGGGCTTGGACAAATTTCAATGGAAAGAGTGAAATATAACCCAGAAGGCACAATGGCTTCTTTAAATTTGGATTCTTGCGCGCTATCTATGAAATATGACGGAAAGACGTTTAAAATTCCAAGCTCAAACCCTGATTTAAAAGCAACTTTGACAATAGATAAATTAAATTCAAAAAAAGTTAAACTAACCCTGCTTGGTGAAAACCTAAGAGATTATCGTTTTGTCGTAGCGCCAGACGGACAAAGTTTGTTCATTTCTCATAGAACATATGTCATAAACACGTTTTTCACTTCAAGAACGGCAAAAGTGAATTCATATAAATTTGAAAAAAATGCAAACGGATATAGTGTTTTTGATTTAGCTTTTAATATGCCTGTGACATATGATGTTTTTGAGCTTAATAACAGTTTTTATCTTGATGTTAACAATTTAAGTGATTATAACGAAGAGTTGTTAAAAGAGGTATTAGCTCAAGCAGGCGTTGAAATTACAGTATATAAAATATCTAGCGATAAAACTCGTTTTATTGTTCCATTGAAAAATATTAGTTTTACATATGCAAACGTTGAATCTAACGCAAAATCTATTAAACTTTGCTTTAAAGATAACGACATACAAACTCCTGTCGCGGAGAAAAAAGAAGAAAAACAAGACAACATCAACGTTGTTTATATTCCAAAACAAGAAACCCCAGAAGTTAAGGAGCCTAAAAAGAAAAAAGAAACTCCAAAAGTGATTAGCTCTCTTAAAAAAGTCGTGATTGACGCAGGTCACGGCGGAATTGATAGCGGCGCAATTGGCGGTGGACATTACGAAAAGACAATTAATTTAAACATTGCAAAAATGGTTCAAGAAAAGTTAGCCAAAAAAGATGTTTATGTTCATATGACAAGGACAAAAGATGCAACAATGTCTTTAGAAGAGCGTGTTGAATTTTCAAATGAATTAAACCCTGATATTTTTGTAAGTATTCATACAAATTCTACTCTAAATCTTGAAACACAAGGTCTTGAAACGCATTATTTTAAAGATAACAGCATAGATTTGGCTGATATTATCCACAAAAATTTTGCAAGTGAAAAGAACTTAAGAAAGTGGGATACTAAAGATAGAGGCGTGATTAAATCTCGTTTTTATGTTATAAATCATACAGAAGCGCCTAGTGTTTTGATTGAAATTGGCTTTATTTCAAATGATGAAGAAAGGGCGAAAATCGTCAAAAAAGATAGGCAAGAAGAAATTGCAACAGCAATTGCTAAAGGAATTTTGGAGTATTTAAAGATTAAATGATAAATCAAGAATACATAGGCGTATTAGACAGTGGTGTCGGCGGTTTGAGCGTTTTATCAGAATTAAAATCGCAGATGGATAGTGCAAATTTTATTTATTTTGGCGACACAAAAAATATGCCATATGGAACAAAAACGACGGAAGAAATTTTTGAATATACAAAAAATATTTTAAATTTCTTTTTAGAAAAAAACGTTAAAAATGTTGTTTTTGCTTGCAATACTACATCTGCTGTTGCATATGACAGATTAAAAATCGAATTTAATAACAAATTAAATATTTTTCCTCTAATTCAAAGTGTTGCTTCTTGCGCAATTGACGGTTTAAAAGATGATGATTGCGTTGCAATTATGGCAACAAAAGCGACAATCAATTCAAAAAAATATGAAGAAGAAATTAAAAAATATAATGAAAAAATTAAAGTCATTGGAATTGATTGCACTGGTTTTGTTGAAATCGTTGAAAATAGGCTCTATCAAGAGCAATCATCTTTAGATTTAATTGAAGAAAAATTAAAAATAGCAAAAGAAAATAATGCAAAAAGAATTGTCCTTGGGTGCACGCATTATCCATATTTGCTTGACATTTTAAAGAAAAAATTTCAACAAGTTGAATATTTTAATCCTGCACAAGCCTTAGCAAAAAAGGTCAAAAACAGCATTGATTTAACTAAATGCAACCAAGGTGAAATGGAATTTTTTGTTTCAAAAAATCCTGATGAATTTAAATTGTCTGCAAAAACATTTTTTGACATTAAAAAAGATGTTCAATGTATTAATTTAAAATAGAAAGATTATATCAATTTGAAAAAGATATTTTTAGCATTGATATTATTTTTTAATTTTTCTTTTGCATTAGCAGTTGAAGAACTTCAAGAGGCGCCAATTTTACTAGAGGGCGATTTTGAAAAACCTGTTTTATTAGAACCAGAAGACATTGAAAAACCAAAGTCGCCATTGACTTTAAAAGGGCTTGTCGAAAAAGATTACGATTTAAATTCAACAGACGGATTTTTAAGAGAACACTTAACCTATAAATATAAAAAAGGGATTTTAGATAGCACTTCTTTGCAATTTAGGATGAAGGGAAATTTTGACCAAAGTTTTTCGGGTGATGGGTCAAAATATAACGTAAATCAAGTAATTGTTGGCGCAGAAGGCTATTTTAAGGGTAAAAAAGAATTATATAATGTGTTGTTTGATTTTATTCCACATGGAAATGAAAATTATTTACAACAGATGGTACTAGACGCTTGGGTTGGCACAAAAAGAATTCCAAACCATTTGTTAATGTTTGGTTCTTCACGTTTAAATGTTGGTATGGAAGGCGGAAACAGCACTTTTCTTTTGCCTTTTGCTACTCGTTCTCAAAGCGCTCGAACAATTGGTAACGCAAGAAAAACAGGTGTTCGTTTGCAGGGTGATTATAAATATATTGATTATGATTTGGGCGGATATAGCTCTGATCAAAAATATCATGAATTTATGCCAGGAGTAGAAGGCGATTTATGGGTCAATTTGAAACCATTAGCAAATGTTAAAGATAAATATGGCGATTTAAAACTCGGTGGCGGGATTCAAGCAGGCGAGCGCAATTCCACAGATTATTTTACTGCAAGTACAGCAATCAGATATGATTACAAAAAAATGTGGTTTATGGCAGAATATCAAAATGCTGATGGGTCAAATGGCGGTGATGGTTTGGTTAATAAAAAAAGAGATGGCTATAATTTGACTTTGGCTTATCGTCCAACAAAAAAATTAGAGTTTTTGTTGCGCTATGACGATTTTGATTACGACAAAAAAATTAAAGACACAAACCAAAAAGAATATACAGCTGGCATGAATTATTATATTTTAGGTCAAGGCTTGAGGCTGATTTTTAACTATGTATTTTGCCAAAGTGATATAGTAAAAGATAGTCATAAATTGATTTTTGGAACTCAAATAATATTATAAAAAAACCAGCTTTCGCTGGTTTTAATTATTTTAATAAGTCTGCTTTTTGTTTATTGTAGTATTCTAGTTGTTTTTCAATAGCTCTTGTTTTAAAAGTTTTTTCTGTGTATGTCATATCTTTTGCATTTTTAATTGTTGCTAATTCTTTGTTTAAGTCTGCAATTTTTTTGTTGATTTCGTTAATTTTTGCTGTTTTCTTTGATTTTAGCGCGTCTTCTTGTGCTTTTTTGTTTGCTTCGATATCTTTTTTAACAGCTTCTTTCAAAGATTGATTTGTTGATTGAATATCTTTTTTAACAGAATTTTTAAATGCTGTCCATTCATTTTCTGCACCAATAACCATTGATGTTGCAAGAGTTGAGATAGTTAATAAAGCTAATAATTTTTTCATTGTTGTTCTCCTCTTTAACTATATTTTTCCTAAAATGTTTAATTTGTAATTTAAATTAATTTCTTCATAACAAACAACCGGAATATCCATAAATAGTTGCGAAACTAAGATGAATATTACTTGTCTAAATTGTTGTGGCACAACAATTACAGCACTTTGTTCGATTATATCTTTTTTGATTTCTTTTAAAATCTTTTTAAATTTTGAAAACTTAGACAAATCAATTTTCACGTTTGATTCTTCAATGCTTGTTTGTTTTTCAAGCAAATCAAGAGTTTCGTCATCTAGTTCATAGGCAAAAATTTCTTTGTCTTTGTTTGCAATGCTATCAGAAATTTGTCTTGAAAGCGCAATTCTTAATCTATCAAGCAAATCGGCTTTGTTTGGGTCGTCTGAAAAATCGTTTAATTTTTCAAAGATTAAAGTAATATCTTTAATGCTGACGCGTTCTCTGATTAGTTGAACTAGTAAATATTTAAGTTCTGAAATGCTGATATAGTCGCCTAGGATAGTATCAACCAAAAATGAATTTTGCTCTGAAACAAAATCAACATATCTATTTAAATCAGTATAATCAAAGATTTCTTCAACATGGACAATTGCAAAATAGCTCAAATAATTTGCAATGTATTGCGTTGCTTCAAGTCCTTCAACCCAATAATTTTCGCATTCTTGTTTTGGAATCCAAAGCATTTTTCTTTTTGTTAGTGGGTCTTTGGTTTTGATTGCATTTTTTGGAGCTTTTTCTAAATTTAATTCATCTTCGAAAAAGGCAATATAGTTTGGATATGCCTTAGAGCTTGCAATTGGAACGCCATGGATATTGATTGAAAAATCATATTCATCTAAAGATGTGTTTTCAATGAATTGTACTTTTGGAATGATATAGCCCAATTCTTTTGTCAATTCTTGGCGCACTTTGACCGTTTGCGATAAAAGATTTTTCTCTTCTTGCGGGTCGCAAAGGCAATAATTTTCTTGAGATAAATTAATAGATAATTTTTCTTCGCCTAAAAATTTTGACATTTTATATGGCGCTAAAACGTCTTTTAAATCACGTTTTAGGTCGTTTAATTCATCAATATCTTTTTTGATTTCGTCGTTTAAAAGCTCGCGCTCTGTATCTTTTGAGCTTTCAAGAAATTTTTTAATACGTTCAATTTTTGCTTTTTTGTCTCTGATTTTCTTTTGCAAGTTCAAACAAAGTTCATATGGCTCTTCTTTTGAATAGAGCATTTTTTCAACTTGTGAACGGAAATTGATGATGTCATCATCTGCTTGTTCGTCTGTGTTCTCAACTTCTTTGACAAAAATGCAGTTGTAAACAATTTTTGAATTTTGTTCAGCCTCGTAAATGGAATATAATTCCCAACCTGAGCTTGCCATTGCGTTTAAAGTATTTTCAAGTAAAACAGTATCGTCCACAGGGACAGATTTGATTGAAAACTCTTGTCTAAATTCTTTATTCATAATTATATATTACCATATTTGAATTATTATTATAGTTTTTTTCATATTAATTTAGCATAAATTAACTTTTTTCTTTCTGTTTAATATGCTAAAATTATATTGGTTTATTAGGGGAATTAAGTCATGAAATTGTTGGAAAATATCGATTTTTCTTTTCAAAAAATAAATTTTATTACTGTTTTGGCACTTGTTTTAACAGTTATTTTTGTTTTAGTTTTTAATATTCAAGAAATTGAAGAAAATTCCCTTTTGGAAAATTTTCAATGCGTAGCTTTGGTTTTGGGCTTTTTTTATTGTCTTTTTTCAAAGTCACCGTTTAAAAAGCTTTTTGTTTTTGGCGCTTTGGTTTTCTTTTTGATGTTTATGAGAGAGATTAGCTATGGTAGAGTGATTTTTGCTCAAATCGAAGGTGAGCCAAACCATTTCTATTCTTGGTCGCACTTTAAATATGGCTATTTAGCACACATTATAATCGGCTTATATATCGCATTTTGTGCGCTATTTGCACTTGTAAACAAATTATGGATTAGCGGATATGAACTTATTAAAAAAGTGAAATTTCCGTTTTTGCCATTTTTTGTCTGTGTTGTGAGCGTTGTTGCGCAATTGTTATCTGAAAAATATTTGCACAATACAATTATTGAAGAAACAAGTGAATTAATATTATATTTTTCACTTTTTGCAATTAGCTATATTTATTCAACAAAATCAAAATAAAAAAAGACTCTTGTCTCTCCACAAGAGTCTAGTAGCAAATACGGCATTTATATTTTTAAAGACGTAATTTTTTGAAAAAAGTTCCATCTTTAAAAATTAATATGTTTTTTTACAACAATCAACGCAAGGTAGTTTGACAATTTTTCCATATTTAACAAGCTTTTTAAGCTTTCTTTTTTCGCATCTTTTGAATTTGTTAAATTTTTTGATTTGGTCTTTGCAAAGCTGTTGTTTGATTTCGTCGTGAAAATCTTGACATTTTTCTTTTGTTTCTTTTGCGATATATTTTAAAGTTTTTCTTTGTTCTTTAAAACAATCCCTGTTGCATTCAATGATTTCAAGCAGTTTGTTTTTTTCTTTTGTATATTTTGCGTGCTGATTTTCCATATCGGATTTGAAATTTTTATAAATGTTATCTATGCAATTTTCTTGTTTTTGAGATAGACAAAGCGCGATTTTCATTTTTCTATAATGTTTATCAAACCAACATTGATTATAAACGCAATATTCATCATCTTCCGTGTGGCACTTTGTGCAAGTGTTTTGCTTTGTTTCACATTCGGTTTTTTGCTCAAGCGGACAAGTGGCAAAAGAGAGGTTTATAAAAAGATTTAAAGCCATTAAGGAGAGTAAAATTTTTTTCATTTTTTTGCCTTTCAAAACATATTTTTTAAGTTATCAAGGATAAAATTTTAGCTAAAGAGCTAGTTAGATATTAAATATTTGGGTAATGTTAAAAAATTGTAAAAAAGTGTTTGACGTAGGATTTTGTTCTTGTTATATTAAATAGGCAGTCAGAGATGACTTTGAAAAATAAATAAATTTTGAAAACTTAATAAATTTGCGTCTGTAGCTCAGCAGGTAGAGCACTCCCCTTTTAAGGGATAGGTCGCGCGTTCGAATCGCGCCAGACGCAAATTTTTTCGTATTTAAAGGTTCAAACACTTTTCTTTTAAGAGATAATTCCCGCGTTGCGACTCGGCAGTAGCGCAAATTTTTTCGTATTTACATGATTTTTGTGTAAAATATATTGTTCTATTTAAAATTACTTTATAAGTTTCAAGCCCTTCGGACTTCTTCGTTTTTCTTTTTTAAATATTTATTTTCATAAAGGGCTTTCGCCCTTATTTTTCTTTAAAAAGCTAAAGCTTTTGTACTCTTTTCTTTCTTTTTCTCTCAGACGCCGAAATGAAAAGAAAGAAAAGAGTACGAGAAAAGAAAGAAACCTCGGGCTCGGTTAAATTGTTTTGTTTCTTTACAACGCTTCAAAACTTAACTCCTGAATAAAACAGTCGAGGTTTTGAATACCTTATACAATAATTTCTATACAATGAAACATAAAAAGCTTAAAACGTTCAAATTCCTCTCCGGTTTTATTTTCATATGTCGTTAAGTTTCTCGCTTATGGAAAAGCACACGCACTTAATGAAACGGCAATGCGTGAGGGTTGTCTGAGCGCTAGCGAGTTCCCGTAAGCATTGACGTTGAATTTAGTGCGTCTCTAGAAACCCACATGAAACCGAGCCGCGTTTTTCTTTTTCCGTCTACTTTTTCTTTTTGCGTTGGCGATTGAACAAAAAGAAAAAGTAGACAAAGACTTTAGT
>JAFQOV010000025.1 GCA_017402995.1 Candidatus Gastranaerophilales bacterium | reverse complement strand
GAGTTCCCGTAAGCATTGACGTTGAATTTAGTGCGTCTCTAGAAACCCACATGAAACCGAGCCGCGTTTTTCTTTTTCCGTCTACTTTTTCTTTTTGCGTTGGCGATTGAACAAAAAGAAAAAGTAGACAAAGACTTTAGTCTTTTAAAAATTAAAAATTGAATAAAACAATATATTTTCTTCAAAAAATAAAAACCACAGAAAACTCTGTGGTTAGTAAATCAATGCTATTTTATATCTTTATTGTTGTCTTGGATTTAAAACATCAGCGTCACAATCAACAATTCCACACAAGCTTGAATCTGAATAATCTCTAAAGCCTCTGCCGTCTGGTCCGCCAACATTCCAGCGGAAGCTTGTGTCGTCTCTAAATTCGCCATCTTTTTTAATGCCAAGAACATCTTTAACATCTTCTGCGCTATATGAATCGTTTAACACGATATATGCTTCGTCTGTTTTTGGGTCAATCCAAACTTCACCCATTTCTTCAAGTTTTGCTTTTCTTTCTTCTAAATCTTCAAGTTTTGCTTCAAGTTTAATGCGTTTTTTGGTGCTTAAATCTTCGTCTTTTAATTCTTCTTTGCATTCTTCGATTGCAGTATCAAACCCGTTATATTCTTGAGGAATGATATATTGGTCTAATACAGCATATCTATCTGCATCATTTACCATTTCAACAATTTTAACAGGAGCGTCCATAAAATTTGCTGCTTCTTCAAGATTGTTGCCATGTCCATCAAGCATTGGTAGTGGATCTGGTGAAAATACTTGAGTAGCAAGTTTAATAAGAGCCATGCCTAAAGCTAATTTGCTTGCGCCAATAACTTGGTTTTTAGTTTTTTCTTGTTTTTTTCTTTCTGCAGCTCTAGCTTTTCTTTTTAAATTAATTTCATCTTGAGTTAATTGGTGTGTATAATTATAATCATAATGATTATGATTGCAACGAGATTTAGTTGAATAACTTTTTTGAGTGCGTCTTTCGCTACCTGTAAAGTTTGTTGTTAAAGCATTGATTTTCATAATTTTATCCATTCTCTATTTACCGTGCATTTTTAAAGTTGCCTGAATAAAAAAATTGCTAGCAATTAAAGCGGTTTTTAATAAATCTTAATAATTAACATTTTTGTTAATTAAAACATATCCATCAATAATAATTTCGTAATTTAAAATGTCGATATTTTTGACATATAGCTTGCCTTTTGAGGTTTTGTCTAGTTCGAAACCAAAATCAAGAGGGTTGAACTTGTTAATTATTGGCAAAAGAATATTTAAACTCGTTTTTTTAGAATTGATTTTTAAATCACAAAGTTCAATTTTTCCGTTTCTCGCCCTTAAATCTGCTTGCAGTCTTAAATTTATGGGTTTGAAATTGAAAAAGTTTTTTGGTCTGATTTTATATGATAATTCTAAAGAGTTTTCTTTGATTGAAATGTTTGAATTTTCAATATAAACAATTGATGAAATCGTTTCGTCATTGTTCATTTTTTCAATAGCTTTTTGATATTTTGATCCCTCAAGCGTTTTATTAAGGTCATCTTGGGTGATTTTTGTTTCGTATTTCAATAAAAAATCATATGGAAATTCAATATTTCCGTTGTTATAGCCAATATAGTTGTATTTACAAACATTTTGAAGTTTTAAATTTGAAAAATGAAATCCGTCAATATTTAAGTTTTCACTTTGCGCTTTTAAAGATTTAAAACCGTCTAAAAGAGTTGTGCCCCAAAAGTTTTCAAGTTGAATGTCAAACTTTGCGTTTAATTCTTTTTTAAGCGCTTTTTCAATTTCATTTTCAACAATATTTCTTGATAAAAAATTTACACCAGAAAAGCTTGAGATTATTCCAGCAAAATTTTTTTCAATTTTTTTATCAGCACAATATTCTTCAACACTTTGCGCTTGGGTTGAAACAGCCAATAAAAATATATATAAAATTATGATTAATTTTTTCATTTTTCCTACCAAGATTTAAATTATAGCATTAAAAATGAAACAAAAAGAAAAAATTTTCGTCAAAAAACATGTAAAAATTTGTTAAATGTGGAATAAAAAATATAAAGTTTATAAATCAAAATCCGAATATTAAAACATAAGGATTTGAAAGTGAGGCAATAATGTTTGAATTGTTTAGTTTAGTGTTTTTTGGTTTGATTGTTTATACATTTCTTGTTGTTGTACCAACAGTTGTTGAACGTGTTACATCTGAGGAGTTTAAAGCCTCATATTTTAAACACCTAGCTTCACGTTGCATTAATTCATATGGAAAATAATTAAAGCAATTCTTCAAAGCCCCAAGAGCGCTCCGGCAAGTTTTGATATCCTTTGTTCGTCACAACAAATTTATGGATATATTTGCTTGTGTAGTCGCCTCTGACAAAAAGCTTTTTAATTACATTCTCGCGCTCGACTAACGGGTGCGAGATTTTTTCAAGCTCAGGATTATCATCAGACAATTGTGTCCAAACAGCAGCCTCTAATGTCCAAGCATATGTTTCTTCGTTGAGTGAATTTTGCTCGTCTTGGTGGATTGCTTCGTGCGCCAAAATTGCACTAAGTGCTTCAATTGGAGCGTCTTTGTGTTTTTCGTTGATATAAATATATAATCTGTCTTTTTTCTTCCAACCTAACGCGTCAAAATTGATATACATTGGACTAATCGCGCCAAGGTTTAAAAATTCAATCTCTATCGGTTTTTTAGATAAGTTTTTTCCCAAGATTGCTTCTTTTGAATATTTTCCCGTTGTGTTATCTAAAAGCTCGATTGCTTGGATTATGCTATCATTTTGCGTTACTTTTTTATATTTTTTATATAATGCTTCATCAAGCTCAGCGTTCGCTGGAGTGATTAAAGCGATTGAAAGACAAATAATTAAGCTTTTAAAAATCTTTTTCATAAACCCTCTAAACATAATACTAACATTATACGCATATTTTTTTAATAAGGACAAATTAAAATAATTCAATTTTTGTACTAAAATATGAATATGTTTAAATATATTAATCCAATTGTTTTACTTATCATTTCAAATGTTTTTATGACATTTGCTTGGTATGGACACCTAAGGCACAAAAACTCTGCCCTTTGGATTGTCATACTTGTTTCTTGGGGAATTGCTTTTTTGGAATATTGCTTTCAAGTTCCAGCAAACCGCTTAGGACATGATGTCTATAATGTTGTGCAATTAAAAACAATCCAAGAAGTTATCACTTTGCTTGTTTTTTCAATTTTTAGCGTTCTATATCTAAAAGAACAATTCAAATGGAATTATTTAATCGGCTTTATATTCATAATTTTGGCAGTATTTTTTATTTTTAAAAAATAAAAGAGGAAAATGACACTTCATCAAAAACATAATTTAAGATTTTTATTAATTTCAGTTGCAACTTTGTTGTATTTTTTTGCAAACATTCAAAGAAGCGCTGTTCCTGGGGCTGTTTTTGATTTGTTGCAAGGCGATTTTTTAATTGATGCAAGTAAAATCACTCTTTTAGGTGCAATTTTTTGCTATGTCTATGCTTTTGTGCAACTAATTGTTGGCTTAATGGTGGATAAAATCGGGGGTTTTAGGGTTGTTGCTCTTGGAAGCATAATCTTTTCCATTGGCGCTTTGCTTTTCCCATTGGCAGATAATCTAGCTTTATTATATCTTTCTCGCGCGCTTGTTGGCTTTGGCGGTGCAACATTTTATCTATCTACAATACGCGAAGTTAAAAAATTTGCAAAAGATAAAAACTTTTCCTTAGCAGTTTCATATATTCTTTTTGTTGGCTATTTTGGTGGAGTCGTAGCAAACGCACCTTTGGTTTTAGGGGCACACAATTTTGGTTGGAGAGCGACATTTTATTTAATTGCATTTATCACGATAATTTTATCGCTAATATATCTCATTTCGCTTTTTATTTTTAAACCTGTTCATATTGAAAAAGAAACAAAATGGTCACTCGCGCCATTTAGAGAAGTTTTGTTGAATAAAAATAACATTCATTTATATGTTTTTGGTGCAACAAATTATGGTTTATATTACGTCTTACAAAGTGTTATAGGAAAAAAATTTTTAGAAGATTTTTCAGGTTTTGAAGTTTCAACTTCTGCTTTGATTTTATCTATAATGGCGATAATTTCAGCTTTCGCGGGGACAATTAGCGCGTTTATTTCAAAAAAAATAGACAACAAAAGAGCAATAATATTTAAAACATATGCAATTTTATCCGTATTTTCTGTGACGAGTGTATTTTTGTGTTTGTTTTTTAATTTCCATACAAAATTAATCGCTCTGATTTTTTGTATCCCTTCTTTCATTGGGAGCATTTCTCCATTGTTAATTGCAAATTTGCACTTGATAAATAAATATGAAGTTACAGCAACTGCGGTTGCAATGCAGAACTTTAGCTTTTTTATGATGGTTGGAGTTTTAGGTATGGCATCTGGCATGTTGATGAATGTTTTTGCGCCAGTTGAAACTCAAGGCACTTTAATATATCCAAATCAATCATATTTGCTTGTTTTTGGATTGTTTTTCATTATTAGCGTAATTGAATTAATTTATGCGTTTAAATTAAAAGATGAATACTAATCAATAATTTTGCCGTTAAACTGTTCAATCATGCTTTGCACCTCGGGGCTAAATTGTTTTTTTTCAGCAGCAGAGGTTTGTTTTTCTTCCTCTTCTTTTGGTGCATTTTGCGCCTTAGGTTGCATTGCAGGATTGTTTACAGGAGCACTCATAGCAGGGTTTTGTGGTTTTATTGTTTTTGGCTTAACCTCAATTGTTTTAGTGCTTGAATCAATTTTTGTAAATTCAATTTCAAAACCACTATATGTGCTTGAAAGCGCTTGTTTTAATTGTGATAATTTTGTTTCTGATTTTGCTTGAGCTAAAGCGTTATCGTGCAAGAAACCAAGATAGATTTTTTTATCTTCAATTTTGGTTAATTTTGCAACACCTGAATAGAAAGCTCTTGCTGGCATTGAAGGAATAGCAGATAAAACATTTGCCCAAATTTCAGCACCATCTTGCTTTTGTGCGATTTCTTCGCTAAATTTTGGTGCTGGCTCAATTTGTTGCGTTTGAACAGGCTGTTCAACGTTTTGCGCGATTGGTGTTTCAACTTTTGTTTCAACAATTTCAACCGCTTTTTCAATTGGTTTTTCAATATTTTTTTCAATTGGTTTTTCGACAGGCTTCATAACAGGTTTGACTGCTATTTGAGCTGGTTGTTGAATTTGTGATATTTGTTTTGTTTGAATAGAATTATCTAGTTTACATGCGTTAATTACAGCTAATTCCGCCCATAAATATGGGTTTGTAGAGATTTTAATTTCTTTATAATATTCAATAACTATATTTAAAATTTTAGTAATTTTATTTTTATCAAAATTAAATGAATTAATTTTTTCGATATCTTCTTTAATTAAAGAAGTGAAGTTTGAAATTGTTGCTTGTTCTTTGGAATTTAAAACCAAAATGATATTTCTTAAAAATTCAATGAAATTTTCAATTAAATTTCTAGGCTCACTTCCTTTTGCATAGATATTATTCACATCTGTGATTGCTTGTTCAATATTTTCGTCATTAATATCTTTTAAAAGGTTTAATAAGACATCAAAATTTACTTTGCCAAGCAAATCTTCAATCATTTCTTTTGTGATTTCATCTTTTAAGCCTAAAATGCTGACTTGATCAAGCAACGCAAGAGAATCTCTCAAACCGCCAGATACATTTTTTGCAATTGTAAACAGAGCTTCCTGAGTGATTTTAATATTTTCAATATCAGAGATTTCTCTTAATTTTTTGATGATATCTTCTGTTGTAATTCTTCTTAAATCAAATCTTTGACATCTTGAAACAATTGTTTCCAAGACTTTGTGCGGTTCTGTTGTTGCTAAAATGAAAATTACGTTTTTAGGTGGCTCTTCAAATGTTTTTAAAAGGGCGTTAAAAGCGTCATTAGACAACATATGAACTTCGTCTATGATAAATATTTTATATTTGCCATTAATTGGTGCGTATTGAACTTTTGAAATTAATTCTCTTGCGTCTTGAATACCTCTATTTGAAGCTGCGTCAATTTCAATTACATCAAGCCCTGTTGCGTTTGTGATGTCTTTACAACTTGCACATTCTTGGCAAGGGGTTAAAGTTGGACCGTGTTCGCAATTTAGCGATTTTGCAAGAATTCTAGCACTAGAGGTTTTACCCGTTCCTCTTGGACCGCAAAACAAATAAGCATTTGCAATTCTATTCAATTCAATGGCATTAGACAAAGCTTTTACAAGACTTTCTTGTCCCACAACGTCTTTGAAAGATTGCGGTCTATATTTTCTAAATAATGGCAGATAATTTTGTTCCATAGAATTATTATAATATAAAATTAAACTTTAACCAAATAACTTACTCTAAAAGAGTAATAAAAATATACCCAATCGGGTATGACCAAACTATACACTAAGCTAATTACTTATTTTTTCAATACGCATTAGTATTAATCTATAAATTTGAATAGTAAATTTTCTAAGAAAGGATTGGCTTATGTGTCAACAAACGGTTAGCAAAAATATTGCAAAAGATATTAAGGTGATAATAATAGAGGACTATAAGCTGACTCGAGTTGGGCTTAGATATGCGCTTAATGAAATTGAAAATATAAACGTTGTTGCAGAGGCGCAAAATGCAGAACAAGGTTTAGAACTTGCGAAAAAAGAACAACCCGACGTTGTTTTGATGGATTTAGGTTTGCCAGGGATTAATGGGCTTGAGGCAACAATTAAATTAAAAGCTCTTTGCCCAAATACAAAAGTAATTATTTTAACCTCTCATGATAGAGAAGAAGAAGTTGTTGCTTCTTTGGGTTCTGGGGCGAGCGCGTATTGTCTTAAAGATATTGACCCGATTACACTTTCAAACGTGATTAAAAATGTGGACAAAGGTGCCTGTTGGATAGATTCAAATGTTGCGCATTTGGCGCTTAAGCTTTTTCCAAAGCCAGAAAATACCGAAATTATGGCGACAAATAGAAATTATGATAATAAAGCAAAATTAACCGAACGCGAAAACGAGGTTTTGAAGCTTTTGGTGCAAGGAAAATCAAATACTCAAATTGCTCAAGAGCTAATTGTTTCTGTGCATACTGCTAAAGCACACGTTTGTTCGATTTTGCAAAAATTGTGTGTTGATGATAGGGTGCAAGCCGCTGTAAAAGCGATTAAAGAAGGTCTTGTACAAGTTTAGTTTTTGTTTCAATGGTATTTGCCCTTAGATTTTCTAAGGGCTTTTTATTTTAAACAAAATATTATACAATACAAAATATGGAGTTTAGACAAAAGAATATCAGTTTTTTATTTTTTGTTTTTGCATTTATTTTTCTGGTGGTATATTCACTGAGTGCAAATTTTTTGCAATTAAAATCATATAACATCATGAGCAAATTGACTGTTAACAACAAAACCGCTTCAGATGATGTTGTTTTAGTTGTGATTGATGACAAATCACTCCATGAAATTGGCAGATGGCCTTGGAAACGCGAATATTATCTTGAAATATTTGATTATTTAGAAAACTATACAAAAACTTTGCAAATTGGCTATGATGGACTTATCATGGCTCCTGATTCAGAACACCCTGAGAGCGATAGAAAGTTTTTTAATAGAATTGGAAAATACGATAAATTAACAGCGGGTGTCGCTTTTGATTTTAATAAATTTGAAGAAGGTATAGATGAGCAATATTATGATGAGCTTTTAAGAACAAAAAGTGATATCAAAATAATTGACAAGCGCTCTAAAAATAAAAAACCTTCTGATCTTTTCAAGAGTTTTACTGTTTTACAAAAACAATATTTCAAAAACATTCAAGCTCTTGGGTTTGTAAATGTTCCAGAAGATATTGATGGATATGTTAGAAAAGCAAGCCAATTAATTGAATATAAGGGTGAATTTTTTCCATCTATGGCTTTAAAAATGTATTCAAATTTGACTGGCATGAAAGAATTTTTGCTGACAGATAACTATTTGTACGGTTTTTCTGACGAACGTACTTTAAAAATCCCAATAAAAAACGAATATGGTTTTGTTTCAAACTATATTTGCTACTATAAAACTCCAGATAACATCTATTCGCACAAAAAATATTCAGCTTCTGATGTAATAAATTCATATCGCGCGATAAAACAAGGCAAAAAGCCAATTCTAGACCCGAAACTTTTTGAAAACAAGGTTGTTTTTGTTGGCGCAAATGCAAACGCTCAAGCGCTCGCTGACGTTATTAGAACGCCAATTTCCGAAAATTTTTCAGGGCTTGATACTCAAGCAACAAATTTTGATAATTTAATTAACGGCAAATATTTTATTACAACAGGTGAAATCTATAATTTCTTAACTTGTTTGACGATTTTTATTGCAGTCTTTTTGATTGTTAATTCTTTATCAATTGTTGCTGCAATGACTTCAAGCGTATGTATAATGTTTTCATATCTGTTGTTTGCGTTTTTTATGTATTCAAACAAAATTGCAGTCAGCTTGATTTTACCCGAATTATTTATTTTGGTAGCGTTGGGTTGCGCGTATTCGTATAAATATTTATTAGAAGACACTAAAAAAACAAAAATTCAAAAAGCAATGGGTAAATATTTATCTGTTGATGTTATGAAAAATGTTGTTGAAAACATTGATAATATTTCTCTTGGTGGCAAAAAAGCAGATGTCAGCGTATTATTTGCCGATATTCGAAATTTCACATCAATTTCTGAGTCAATGAGTGCTAATGAAGTTACAATGATTTTAAATGAATATTTCAGTGCGCTTGTGCCGATTATTGAGGAAAATAATGGAATTTTAAATAAATTTATGGGAGATGCTGTATTAGCCATTTTTGGTGAACATAAAAAAAGCGAAAATCATGCGCTAGATGCTGTTATTTGTGCCGATAGAATGCTTAAAAAAGTTAAACATCTTCAAGAAAAATGGATTGATGAAGGTAAACCAAAAATTGAAATTGGAATTGGAATTGCAACAGGCGAAGCGTTCATTGGAAACATTGGTTCTCAAAACAGACTTGAATATACAGTAATTGGCGACACCGTTAACACAGCGAGCAGAATTGAAAACTATAATAAAATATATAGGACAAATTTTTTAATCAGCGAAGCAACATATAAACGCGTGCAAAAACAAGTTGACGCAATTACAATTAAAGATGTTCTAATTCGTGGAAAATCAAATAAAATCAATATCTATGAAGTTATAAGAGTTGTTGATAAGGATTAAAATTTGGATTTTGATGAAATTTACGAAAAAATAAAACAAGCCATTACCCTTGAAATTAAATATCAATATATTAATTTTGACGGGCGTAAATTAAATTTTTCAAAATTCATGATTAATACGTTATATGAGGTTTTGAAGCGCATTCATAAACTCGAAAAACAAAATGTCGCTCATTTGATTACTTTGTTTGAAAGTTATCATATTGATGGATTGAACAGCCGAAAATATACAATAGACAAGACTCTTGAGCTTTTTGCTCGTTTAAGAAAGCAAATCAAACCAAAAGAGAAAAAAGAAACAAAAAAAGAACAAAAAGAATTTTTTGAAGAAATTGAAGATATTGATGTCGCCTATGTTAAAGGCGTTGGACCGCAATTAGCAAAATTGTTCAACAAAATGAACATTTTTAAAGTTAAAGATTTATTAGAATATTATCCAAGAAAATATTTAGATTATGGTTCAAGAAACAAAATCAAAGATTTGAAATTGGGCGAAAACGCTACTGTTTATGGAACAATAATCAAAGTTGGGCACTATACAACTCGCCAAAAGCTTACAATTTTTACAATCCATATCAAAGACAACACAGGTATTTTGCCGATTAACTTCTTTTTAAAGGTAAATAACAGAAAAATTATTGAACATTACAAATCAATGTATCCAATAAATTCGCTTGTTATGGCGATTGGAAAAGTGAAATTTGATGAATATAATTCAAGGACAACGCTTGATAAGGCGCAAATTCAAGTTTTGGGCACTGATGTTCAAATAGATAATGAAAAAAATATCATTATGCCAATTTATCCGCTTATTGAAGGGTTGCACCCAAAAACTTTAACAAGTGCGATAAATAATGCTTTAATAAAATTTCAAGATAAAATTGTTGATCCTCTGCCAGAAGATATTTTGAAAAAAGAAAATTTAATTTCAAAAAAACAAGCAATAATTGACATTCACAACCCAAAAAATCAAGAAGAAATTGATATTTCAAGAAAAAGATTAGCTTTTGAAGAATTATTTTCAATGCAACTTAATCTTGCGCTTTTAAGAAAAGAAAATAAATGTGATAAATCAATTAAATTAAAAATTAAAAAAGGCGGCTTGGTTGAAAAATTCATTGAAAATTTGCCTTTTGAATTTACAAATGGGCAAAAAATGGCGCTTGATGAAATTTTAAAAGATTTAAATTCAACAACACCAATGCAAAGACTTTTGCAAGGAGATGTTGGTTCGGGTAAAACTGTTGTTGCCTGCGTTGCGCTTCTTTGCGCTATTGAAAATGGATATCAAGGGGCGATTATGGCACCAACGGAAATCCTTGCAATTCAACATTTTAAAAACTTTTCTTCTTGGCTTGTGCCACTTGGCTTAAGCGTTGGGCTTTGTGTTGGTAAAAATACGGCAAAACAAAGAAAACAAACACTTTTAGGGCTTAAAAATGGGCAAATTCATATTGCTGTTGGAACGCACGCATTAATTCAAGAAGGAGTTGAATTTGCAAACCTTGGCGTTGTTGTGGTTGATGAACAACATAGGTTTGGGGTTAAACAAAGAAACGCTTTATTAAACAAGGGTAAAATGCCTCAAATGCTTAATATGACAGCAACTCCAATCCCAAGAACACTCGCTTTGACGCTCCATGGTGAGCTTGATGTGAGTGTAATAAACGAATTACCAAAAGGCAGAAAACCAATTATAACAACACTTGGTGGCGCAAGTGAAAGAAAAAAAATCTATGATTTAATTAAAAAAGAAATTTTCTTTAAGCACCAAGCCTATATTGTCTATCCTTTAATTGAAGAATCAGAGGCAATTTCGGCTCGAGCTGCAACATTAGAAGCGCAAAAATTACAAGAAGGAGAATTTTCTCAATATAAAATCGGACTTTTGCACGGAAAAATGTCAAACCAAGAAAAAGATGACGTTATGAACGATTTTAAAAATGGAAAATATGATATCTTGGTTTCAACAACAGTTGTTGAAGTTGGGGTAGATAACCCTAATGCTACTGTAATTGTGATTGAAAACGCAGAGCGCTTTGGCTTGTCTCAACTTCATCAGCTCAGAGGTCGTGTCGGCAGGTCTGATAATCAGTCATATTGTGCTTTAATTACTCAAACAAGCAACAATGAAGTTAAAAAACGCCTTGATATCATGACAAAAACAAATGATGGTTTCATAATTTCGCAAAAAGACCTTGAAATCCGCGGTCCTGGGGAATTTTTAGGAACAAGACAATCAGGCTTGCCTGATTTTAAACTTGCAGATTTAACAACCGACACTGAACTTTTAGAATTGGCTAGAAAACGTGCTTTTGAATTTTGCGAAAACAATGATATCAACGATTTTCCTTATTTAAAGGCGCAAGTTGAAAGCTTTAATTTGTTCCGCGGATAAAAATTTACAATGTTACAATTGTTTGTTTTCAAATTGACTTTGGATAAATAAATCATATTATATAAGTATGAGGATGATACAAAAACTTAAACTATTTGAACAATCGGTTGTATTCTTAAGATGGGCGACAGATGCTGAGTTTGGCAAAATCTTATACGTTGGAGAAGATTTTGTTGAATTTTTAGCATTGAATCCAGAAACTATGGAATATGGCGATAAAATTTTAATTAATTCGCAACTAATTTTAGAAGTAATGGTTTCAGGCTATGAAATTTCAAGAATAATAGCCGAAATGTCTGCTCGCGCAACTTCCCCAATGTTTAGCGAAAATTAAACATATTCAATATCTAATTCTTCACACAACGAATTGAAATATTTAATTGATTCAATTAAATCGTCATAATTAAATATTTCAAAAGTTATTGTGGGGCTTAGTTGCAATTCTTTTAATGTTAAAAGGATTGCTTTAATGTCAATATCTCCTTTTAAAAGCGAAGAGTGAGAATCTTCGTCTTTAAAATTGCTATGAAAGTGCATATGCTTAAGCATTATGCCATATTCTTTTATCCAATCAGAAACAGATAAATCAGAATGTAAGTTGCAATGTCCGATATCTATTGTTGCGCCAAAATTTGTTGAATTAATTGCGCCAATAAGGTTTCTTATGAAGTCTGGTTTTGCTTCGTGGACATTTTCCATTGTGGCAATTATTCCTAATTTTTCAAATTCTTTGATAAATTCTTTGTAAAATTCAATGTTTTTTAAAAAAAACATCTCTTGATATTGTTTTTGCTTTAAAAGATTGTTATAGCAAGTGTGGAAAACAACTGTTGAAACATCAAAATATTGCGCTAATTCAAGGCTTTGGTAATATCTTTTTAAACTTGCTTGTGCAATAAGTGGGTCTTTTGCTGCAAAATTTAAGTTTGAAAAAAACCCATGAAGCGTCACTTCGTTATCAAAATCAGATAATATTTTTTTATATTCAATTTTATTTTGTTTAAAATTTTCTTCGATATCAGCTAATTTGCCAAATCTTGAAATTTCAATACCGCAATTTAAATCGTTAGCGATATTAACCGCTTCTTGAAAATCGTGGTATGATACAGTTGATGATATAAATCTTTTAAGTTTTATTGTCATAATTAAATTATAGTTTAAAAAGTAAATTATGTATATTATTGAACTGTTTTTTAAAATTAGAGATGATTTCAAAAAAGGGAAATTCAAAAAACAAAAAAAGGAATTGCCCGAAATTCAAAAGTGTAATCATCTTTTTGTGCCCATAGATTCAACGGGCAAAGTTTTGGCATGTTCAAAGTGCGGAGAGCTTTACAAGCCAAAAAATAAACAGGTCAATCCATTTAAAAGTTGAGAATTTTTCAAGATTTAGAAAAAATCAATCTTAAGATTAATATTTTTGTTTAAATTACATCTTTTGATTGATGAGATTTACTATGAAATTAGTCTATATTATGTATGTAGAGGATTAGAATTAGTCTACAAATATTAGATGGTAAGAATTAAGACTTAGGGGACAAAAGGTCGATGGTGTCGAGCTTAAATGCTACATTAGCAAGATTAAGCGCTATTGAAAGTAATTTCAACGCATTAGAGGTTTTTTCAAATCGAATTAACCAAAATTATGCTATGAAAAATTATGGTGCCGAAAACGCAACTTCTGAAGTTCAAAAGGAAGATTTTGCCCAAGTTTTAGATACCAAAGATAAAGTTGAAAAAAAGGCAGAAGAAACTTTTGAGCAAGCGCTTGATTTATTGCAAACACAAGAAACTTTGCAAAAGCCAGCTTTGCTTGAAAAAATCGAACAAAAAACCCCAATCGCAACATTAAAAGAAAAAATTGAACAAATGACCCCAATTGAAACTTTGAAAGGTAAAATCGAAGAGCTTGCCCCTGTTAAAACATTTAAGGAAAAAGTTATCCAAGCAAAGCCTAAAAATGTTGACGAGATAATTTCAGCAGTTTCTAAAAAATATAACGTAGATGAAAACTTTATTCGCGCAATAATCAAACAAGAATCTGGCTTTAATCCAAATGCTACAAGCAAAAAAGGTGCTATGGGCTTAATGCAGTTAATGCCAAAAACAGCTAAGGGTCTTGGCGTAGCTGACGCATATAATCCTGAGCAAAATGTTGAAGGTGGAGTTAAATATATCAAAAGTTTGATCGATAAATATGATGGCGATAAAAAAATCGCTCTAGCTGCGTATAATGCTGGTCCAACCGCTGTTAATCGTTATGGAGGCATTCCGCCATATAAAGAAACACAAAATTATGTGAATAAAATTATGTCAATGTATGAAAAATCAAATGAGGTGAGCCTATGATTACAAAAGGTATTGGAACAGTAGCTTTAGGCATGCAATCATTAATAGATTTTGAAGATATCACGGCGCACAACTTGGCGAACGTCACAACAACAGGTTTCAAAAGAACAAATGTGACTTTTCAAGATGTAATGCAGGCAAATATTCAAGCTCAAGGTTCAGATAAGCAATATCACAACGTTGGTTCTTTGAGCAATGGCGCAAGAGTAGATAGAACATATATCGATTTTTCTCAAGGTGCCTTGCAAGAAACAGATTACAAGCTTGATATGGCTATTCAAGGAGACGGTTTCTTTAAAATTAGATATCAAGACGTTCAAGACAATGCGCCATATAATGAAAATGATTATTATTATCAAAGAGTCGGAAGCTTTGAGTTAACAACAGATAATTACCTGATTAACAAAGAAGGTGATTATGTAATGGATATGGAAAACAGAAGAATTAGAATTACTCGTGATCCTAACGTTGTAACTCCAGAAGAAATGAACAGATCTGATTTAACAAAAGATTTAGTAGTTTCTGAAAATGGACAAATTCAACTTTGCGCTTCTGATTACCAAATTAATTTACAAAAAATTCAAATATGCGATTTTGAAGACAAAACTAAAGTTTCCGGAATTGGTGAGGGAAAATATTTGCCAATATACGGACAAAACGCTGGTTTATATACAAAGGCAGAAGGAACATTCAGCCTGCAACAAGGTATGCTTGAAATGTCAAATGCCAACACCATAAGAGAAATGCTTAATTCGATTAATATCTCTCGCGGATATGAATCTATGAGCAACATCTTAAAAACCCAAAGCGATACACTAAAAGAAGCGATTTCTTTGGGGAGCATTTCAAGGTAAATAAGGAGAGATAAAGTATGTTAAGAGCACTGACAACTGCAGCAACGGGTATGATAGCCCAACAAAATAACTTAGATGTTATTTCAAATAACATTGCTAACTTGTCAACATATGGCTATAAAAAAGTCAGAGCAGAATTTCAAGACCTTTTGAGTCAAACAAAAAGAACACCAGGGGCTCAAATGGGACAAGGCACATATCAACCGGTTGGTATTGAAATTGGTCTTGGGGTTAAAACTGCTGCTACAACAAGAATTTTTACAACAGGAAACTTGCAATCAACTGATAGACAGCTTGATATGGCAATTGCAGGCGACGGCTTTTTCCAAGTAACTCTTGATGATGGCTCTTTAGCATATACAAGAGATGGTTCTTGGCAAATGGACGCAAATGGTCAATTGGTAACTTCTGATGGTTATCAACTACAACCACCAATCACAATCCCAACAAACGCTAAAGAAATTACTGTATCTCAAGCGGGGATTGTTTCTTGCACAACAGGAACAAACTCTGAGCAAACTCAGTTAGGTCAAATCCAACTTGTTAAATTCCAAAACCCATCAGGGCTTTTGGCAATTGGACACAACCTATATCGTGAAACCCAAGCGTCAGGCACACCTTTGCAAGGTACTGCTGGCGAAGAGGGCTACGGAACAATTGAACAATGTTTCATTGAAGGTTCAAATGTTCAAACAGTAGAAGAATTAATCGGGTTGATTAAAACAGAACGTGCATATGAATCAAATTCAAAAGTAATTACAGCGGGTTCTGAAATTCTTCAACAAACTAATCAAATAGTATAAACCGTGTGTGAAACGAGCTTGCGTTGAGCAAGCGAAGTGAAACCAATCGATAGCGACGTAGGATAATCGAGCTTTTGAGCGACTGCGATAGCAAAAGCGAAAACAAGCGAGATACCCACAGGAGCAAATAGTATAAACCGTGTGTGAAATGAGCTTGCGTTGAGCAAGCGAAGAAATCTTTGATTTCACAGGCGGAAATACAGAGTAAAACAAGGACAATGATGACAAAGTTATTTAAAATTTTAATAGTTTTTCTAGCAATTTGCCAAAGCGCATATTGCTATAACTTGTCATCAAATGAAATCAGACAAGAAATTTTTTCTCAAGTTGAAAAAGAAGCAAAAGAAAGTTTAAAAAACTTTGGCGTTGAATACAAAATTGAACTTTCGCAAATTCCTTTTTCAAATTTCGAAACAGGTGAAAATTCAAAACCAAAAATAGAAGTAATTTCGCAAAGTCCAAAATTTCAACCAAACTCTGTTAAAAGGGTTGCGATTAAAAATTCAAATGGAATAACTTTAAAAACTTTTGCGCTAAGCACCAAAATTTCAATTTTTAAAGAAGTTTTAGTTTCTTCTGAATTAATCCAATTTAACCAAGAAATTAGCTTGCGTAATTGCAAAATTGAAAAAAGAGAAATCTCAAAATATTTAGGAAAAACTTTTTCAAATGTTCCTCAAAACCTAATTGCTAAAAGAAATTATCAAAAAGGTGCAATTATTTTAAATGAAGGACTAGGCGAAAAATCAGCAATTTTAAAAAATTCAACAATAGATATCATTTTCCTTTCAGATAAAGGTTTAATGATTAAATTACAAGGAAGAGCCTTGAAAGACGGGGCAATTGGCGAAAAGATATTAGTTCGCTCAGATAAGTACAATAAAATTTATAGTGCAATAGTAAACTCTGCAAACGAAGTGACAGTAAGGATATAAGATGAAAAACAAAGTAATATTATTAATGATTTTTTTAAGTGTATTATCAGCAAATGCTGAGAGCTTGTTTTCTTTGAACGCTTCTCAAAATGCTGTCATAGAGCCTCGCCCACTGTTTTCATCAGTCAGAGCAAGGGGTGTAGGTGATTTGGTTTCGATTGTGATAGATGAAGCGCCAACAATGTCTGATGAGGGTACATATTCTACTCAAAAATCAAGCTCATTAGCAGAAAACTTCACAACTGCAATTAATACAATTTTTAAAACAAGCTTAAAAGGTGCGCTTGATGGCACAAATGGGTCATTAGATGTTACAGGCGGAACGCAACTAACAAGAACGTTAACCTTGACAGATGTTGTAGTTGCACAAGTTGTACAAGTTTTACCAAATGGCAATTTACTTGTGCAAGGCAAAAAAAGCTTAGTTAATCAAAACGAAAGAGTTGATTTGATTTTGTCTGGAATTGTTGATCCAAAATGGATTAATCAATCAGGGGAAATTCAATCAAGCAAAATCGCAAATCTTCAATTTGCTATGAACGGAACAGGAACTGTATCTCGCGGACAAAATGAAGGTATCTTGGATAAAGCGATAAGAACAGTATTTTAAACCTGAACCAAGCGAGCTTAGCGAGCGAGGGCGAGAATATAAAAATAAGGTAATGACAATGAAGATGAAAAAAATATTTGCAACATTAATTTTAACAATGATGACACTAGTTTCTTGCTTTGAAGCAAGTGCAATTGTTGAGCAAACAGTTAGAATTAAAGACATAACTCATATCAAGGGAATTAGAGAAAACCAAGTTGTAGGTTATGGTTTAGTTGTTGGTTTGCAAAATACTGGTGACAACTCTCGTCATACGCAAATGACAAGCCAACAAATGTTGCAAGCTTTGGGAACTGTAATTGACCAATCAAACTACATTCAAAAAGGTACATCAGCGGCAGTTATCGTCACAGCAACAATCCCACCTTTTGCAAAAGAAGGCGATAAACTAGACGTTACAGTTTCTGCAATGGCAGACGCTAAGAGCCTATCTGGTGGGGTTTTGGTGCAAACACAATTGAGAGCTCCAAATGGCGAAGTTGTTGCAGTTGCGCAAGGTCCTGTTTCAACAGGCGGAATTAAGGCTTCATCTGGTGGTGCAAGCTCTTCAAAAGGTGTTACGACAACAGGTAGAGTGCCAAACGGGGCAATTGTTGAACGCGATATTAATTCATCAATCGGTGATGAAACAACTTTGACTCTGCTTTTAGATGAAGCAGATTACACAATGGCTTCAAGAATTTCTCAAACAATCAATGCGACAATAACTTCTGCTAGAGCGCTTGATGGTGGTTCGGTTGAAGTTACAATCCCACAACAATATTTAAATGACAGAGTAACATTTTTATCATTAATTGAAAATCAAATTGTCGGCGCGACATCTAAAAAAGCAAAAATTGTTGTAAACGAAAGAACAGGAACAATTGTAATTGGTGGAAATACTCGCTTAATGCCAGCAGCGGTGGCGCATGGCGGAATTACAGTTACAATTAAGCCAAACAATGAAATCGTTCAACCGCAAGTACCAATGGCGGGACAAACAGCACTTCAACAAAATCCAACAGTTGAAATTGAAGAGAAAAAAGGTTCTTTGATTGAAATGGGCGCAAATTCAAGCTTATCTGATTTGGTTAGTGCACTAAATAACATTGGGGTCACTCCACTTGATTTAATTGCAATTTTACAAGCTTTATCTTCTGCTGGTAGCTTGCAAGCTGAATTGGAGGTGATTTAGATGAATAATTATGTTGGTTCAATCGGTAATAGCTATTTGCAAAACAGCTCTGATTTAGCGGAAATTGAAACAATTAAAAGAGGCTCCAAAACAGAAAAAGAAAAATTAGACAAAGTTTCAAAAGAATTTGAATCAATTTTTATTTCAAAAATGTTGAATGAAATGGAAAAAACGGTAGATAAAGAAAATTCTTTATTCCAAGATTCAAAATATTTAGACAATCTTCGTTCTTTTATGTTCAATGATATCGCAAGAACAATTGCAAATGACGAAAGAACAAGCATTGGTATCGCAAAGCAAATTTATACTCAAATGGAAAAAACGGTAAAATAAGATGGATATTAATAACAATACAAATATTACAAATGCGGTTGCAAGTTCATTATCAAAATTGAATTTGAGCGGTGTTTCGCGTCAACAAAAACCGCAAACACAAGAAACAGTGCAGCCAACAGTTGATATCAAAGAAGAAGATAGCAAATTGATTGATACTAAAAAAATTCAAAATTCAATTGATGTGGCTGAAATTCAAAAATATGCAAATTATATGGGTGAAAATTTGACAATTGAAGATATTAACTATGGTTTAATGTATGGTAGAAGCGTAATTGCCGATTATAGTGTATAATAAATTTGGGGAAGAGATGAATTTTGATGACGTTATAAAAGTTTTTATGGATTTAAAAAATGTTCTTTTTGAAAAAAAACAAGCAATAATCAAAAAGGATATGGATAAATTGGCGCAAATTGACGAAGAAACAGCTGTTTTGTGCCAACAAATTGCAAAATTTAAACTAGAAGAAAATCAAGATTTATTTTCTGATGATGAAAAAAAACAATTAAAACAACTTGGCGAGGAAATAAAAAACCTGACACAAAATAACGAAATCTTAATAAAACATTCCTTAGGCGTTATAAATGGCATATTATCTGGCATATTAAATATAGCCCAAAAGGAAAAAAACTCTTACAATTCAAGAGGTCAAGGCACAAACGACGAGAGTATGGATATCTCATCAGTTATTGAAGAAGCGTAGTTAAAAGGATTTAACGAAGATGTCACTTAATCAAACAATGAATATATCTTTGGGTTCTATGAAAAACAATCAGTATGCACTTACGGTTGTTTCTCAAAACATTGCCAACATGGACGTTGAAGGATATTCAAGACAAAGAGTTGAATTTCAAACAAACAGATATACAACAAAATGTGAAAATGTTATTCAAACCATAAAAGGTATGAACGGCGCGAGCATTTCAGCATTATCTAGTTATATTGATGATGGCATTTTAAACGATTTGTTTAAAACAAATTCTGATGCAAATTATTATAATACCGTTGCTGATGGCTTGGCGGGTTTGGAAGATATTTCTGATGATTTAGGAGATGACGGTTTAAATGCTCTTTTAAACGACTTTTTTGCCGCAAGTTCAAATCTTGAGCAATTTCCAACCGATATGACAGTTAGAAACCAATATGTTCTTGCTTTGCAAAATGTTTGTGAAAAATTTAATACATTATCAAACAGATATGATTCTTTTGCGCAAGACAAATTTAACACTCTTCAAACAGATACAACAAGAGTAAATACTTTGCTTGCACAATTAGCAGACGCAAATCTATCACACGTTAGTAATAATCAAGGTCCTGCTACTCAAACAAAAATAAGTGAAATTTTAACAGAATTATCAAACTATACAAATATAACCACCGAAAAGAATGAAAATGGCACATATAGTGTTTTTATGGGTGATGTGGCAGTTGTTGAAGGAACACAGCTAAAATATACCCTTCAAGCTTCATTTGACGCAAACGCAGAAAAGCCATTATCTATGTCTTTGAAATCTATTGAAAATCCAAATCTTGTTATCACGCAAGGTGTGACGGATAGCTTTAAATCAGGCTCAATGAGAGGTTATGTTGAACTTTTAAATGGTTCAGAAAATTTCACAACTCTAACGGATTTAAAAACTTCACTTAATTCTGCTGCAAATTCATTTGCGCAAGCCTTAAATGATATTCAAACAAAAGAAGATGCAAATGGATTCCCTGCTTCAATTGCGACAAAAGATGGCGAATTGGTTTTAGAAAAAGCTACAACTCCTGTCATTGTTTCATCTGATGGCGCTGAAATTAACGCTTCAAATATCAAAGTAAATTCTTTAGTTTCAAAAAATCCATATTTAGTTGCTGCTGCAAGAATTAATGAGGATAATTTTGTTGATTCTGATTGGACAAAAGCAATTGGAAATTCAGATAATGCAACGTTAATCACAGCTTTGCAAAATAAAAATATTTGCGCAATGGGTGGAGATGAAAACAATTGCACGTTATCTCAATTTTTAATGAATACAGCAACAAAAACAGGTATGGATAGCGCAAATATTGCATCTAAAGCTGAGACATATCAAGATATTGCGGATAGTTCAGCAACAAATTATTCAAACTTAATCGGAGTTAATTTAGATGAAGAATTAGCTGACATGATTAAATATCAAAGAGCATACGAAGCTTCTGCAAAGATGTTTTCAACCATTAATGATTTAATGGGTACAATAATTAATATGGTTTAAGGGTAATAAAAAATGCGTATTTCAACACAAACAATTACGAATATGACAAATAAATCAGTCAACAATGCAAATGACTTGTATGCTGATGTTATTCAAAAAATAACCTCTAACAAGAATTTTCAAAAAATTTCTGATAACATTGTTGATTCTACAAAAGTGTTGAAATTGAATGACCAATTGGCAAAATTGGACCAATATCAAAGCAATATTCAAACTGCAATGAATGAAATGAATTTGGCTTACGACACAATGGGCAGCGTTACAGACGAGATGAATGCGATTAATGAACTAATTGTTGAAGCAGCAAGTGCAACAACAACGCCAGAATCAGCCAAAGCAATTGCAGATGAAATTGAGCAAAGAGTTTCTTCAATTGCTGGATACATGAACCAAAAATATATGGATAATTATATTTTCTCTGGCACTTTCACCCATGAACAAGCCTATGTTGATAATGGAGATGGAAGTTTTTCATATAACGGAAGTCCACAAGAAGGCTCAAACAGAAACCTAACAATTGCAGATAATGTGACATTTACTTATAACGTCACAGGTGAAGAAATTTTTGGCGAAAAAGGCACAGATAAAGAATTTTTCACGCAAATGCAAGATTTAATGATTGAGTTAAGAAAACCAGAACTAGATTACAATGCAATTCGCGAAAAACTTCAAATTATGGAAACCGTTTCTAAAAATATTGTTCAAGCAACAGGACAAATCTCAGCAGAGGTTGCAAAACTTCAAGCAACATCAGAATTAAACGAAGAAACAATTGTTACTTTGACTGAAGATAAAGTCGACCTTGAAGAAGTAGATATCACAAAAGCTGCAACAGATTTAGCAACCGCGCAATCTATGCTTCAAGCAAGCTATATGATGTCATCAGTTGTGATGAACAGCGTATCTTTATTAGATTATCTATAAAAAGATAAAACAAAATTTAACTTACCATTATTCCCCTCAAGTTAAGGGGTTTTTCTTTTTTTAAGAATTATGTCGATATTGTGTTCAATTTTTGATATCTATTGTATAATTTTTCTTGGAAAGATATATCTTATTTTTAAGGAATAGACAATTGTTTGATTTTAATTGTGATACGGCGCAATGCTACGGTGTTTATAAAAACGATAATGAACTTGAACTTGCAAAATATATGAGCACAATCAATGTTTCTGCTGGTTTTCATGCGGGCGACCCTGTGAATATCAGAAAATCTTTGCTTTTTGCAAGCGAAAACAATGTTGCATTATCTGCGCACGTTGGATATCCCGACATTCAAGGTTTTGGCAAAAGAAAAATGAATTTATCAACTGAAGAGTTGCAAGCAACTGTGATTTATCAGCTTGGTGCAATAATTTCATATGCAAAAACTTTTGACCTAGAGCTTGAAGCAATCAGATGTCATGGCGCATTGAAAGATGATATCAATGAAAATGAACAAATCGCACTATGTGTAGCTGAGGCAGTTAAAAAAATTAACCCTTGGTTAAACATCATTGTTCAAAATCCAAATATTAAAGAATTGCTTGAACAAAACGGCTATAAAGCTGCTTATGAAGTTGATTTCAAGGAAAATACATCAATTAGAGAAATCAGAGAAATGGCAATTAAGCCAGATACAATTCATTTTAGAACGCTAGACGAAGCTAAAAGAGCATATGATATTATCAAACCAACCCCAATTAATTACAATAGAGTACAAGGACAAATCTAATGAAAATATTCGACAAAAAAGTTAAAATGCCAAAAGAGGCAATCTGGTTAGTACCTGGTTTGAAAGTTAAAAGATGGTTTGCACTTTCTGTTGCGGGTTCCGTGCTGGCGGCTTTGGGCGCGACTTTTTTGTTCAAATTAGAACCACTTGATTATATCGTTGCAATGGCGAAAAAACTTTTTTATGTTGTTCCGCCAGAACCTGTTGGAGCGTTGTTGATTTTAACAGGCGTGGTTTTGTTTTTCCTTGCTTGGAAAAAAACAAATATTTCAATGATGAACGACGATATTGATTCTCAAAGAATTAAAGGCTCAATGGGCGAAGTTTTATATCGCAGAATGAAACTAGACCGCGGTCCAAAAATTGTTGCAATTGGTGGCGGAACGGGGCTTTCAATGCTTTTGCGCGGTATCAAAAAAATTACAAATAACATAACTGCTATTGTAACCGTTGGTGATGATGGCGGTTCATCTGGCAGATTAAGAGAACAAATGGGCGTTTTGCCTCCTGGTGATATCAGAAACTGTATCGCTGCTTTGGCAGATGATGATGATATTGTAACAAAATTATTCCAATATCGTTTTAAAACTGGCGAAGGTCTTGAAGGGCACAGTTTTGGCAATTTGTTTATCACTGCAATGAGCGCAATTTGCGGAGATATTGTTTCTGCGATTAGAGAATCTTCAAAAGTTCTTTTAATCAGAGGAAGAGTTTTGCCTGCAACTTGTGATGATATGAAACTATATGCCAAAATGGAAGATGATTCTATTGTTAAAGGCGAAAGCAATATTCCAGAAGCTGGTAAAAAAATTATTCAACTTTGTTGCGAACCAGCAGATTGCAAACCTGCTCCAGATGTCTTAGAAGCAATTCATAATGCTGACATCATCATTATGGGTCCAGGCAGCCTTTACACATCAATCATTTCAAACTTCTTGGTCAAAGATATTACTCGCGCGGTTTGGAACGCTAAAGCTAAAAAAATCTATGTATGTAATGCAATGACTCAACCTGGTGAAACAGATAACTATTCGGTTTCAGACCATATTAAAACAATTTTTGATCATGCAAGATTAGATGACATTGATGATTCAAATAAAAATTTCTTTGATACAGTTGTTGTAAACAATTTCATTCCAAAAAATGCGACTGAAAAATATGAACAAGCGGGTTCATTACCTGTTGAAATAGATACAGCAGAAATCAAAAAACTTGGCGTAGAGCTTGTTGAAAGAAATTTATTAGAAGATCATAAAGATGGATTAATTAGACATAGTTGTACAAAAGTTGCAAAAGCAATATATTATTGGTATAAAAGAGCAATTAAAAAATAAGAAAAGCTCAAAAACGATTAGGATAGATGAGAAAAAGTATAACAAAAATACAAAACTATAAAAAAGAGGGCAAAAAAATCTCCGTATTAACTGCCTATGATTATTCAACAGCGAAGTATCTTGATCAAGCTGGAGTGGATATGATTTTAGTTGGCGATTCATTGGCGCAAGTTGCCCTTGGATATGACAATACAACTGAAGTCGGTATGGACGAGATGTTGGTTTTTGTTCGTGCGGTTTCTCGTGCTGTTGAAAACGCGCTTTTAGTCGCAGATATGCCATTTATGAGCTTTCAATTAGACAAATCTGAAACAATGAAAAATGCTTGCGAATTTATTAAAGCAGGTGCAAATGCTGTTAAAATGGAAGGAAGTTCAGATTTTGTTATCGAATGTATTAAACATTTAACTCAAAATGGAATTCCGGTTATGGGTCATTTGGGCTTTACTCCAATGAGCGTCAACTCTTTGGGTGGACATAAAATCCAAGGAAAAGATGCCGATAGAACAATCGACATTTTAAAAGATGCACTGCGCTTGCAATCAGCAGGTTGTTTTGCAATTGTTCTTGAATTATTGCCATTGCAATCATCTCAATTTATTTCTCAACGCTTAAGAATTCCAACAATTGGTATCGGCGCGGGCAAGTTCTGTGATGGTCAAGTGTTGGTTTCTGATGATTTATTGGGTAAATATGACAGATTTAAACCAAAATTTGCACGTCAATATTCAAGTTTAAAAGATATCATTTTCAATGTTGCAAAAGCATTTTGCCAAGACGTTGAAGAAGGGGTTTTCCCAAGCACAAAAGAGTCGTTCATGTTAGAACTTGAGGAGATTGAAAAACTTGAAAATTATAGATAATATCAAAGAACTAAAAGAAGAAATTAAAAAACTATCTGGCTCAGTTGGGCTTGTTCCAACAATGGGCGCTTTGCATAATGGTCATTTATCTTTAATTAAGAAATCTGTTGAAGAAAACGACAAAACTATTGTTTCAATTTTTGTTAATCCAATCCAATTTTGCGCCGGTGAAGATTTAGATAAATATCCAAGAACGTTAGAAAAAGACGCGCAACTTTGCGAAAATGCTGGAGTAGATATTATTTTCGCTCCAAAAGTTAGCGAAATGTATGGACAAGATAAAAATAATTTAACTTTAATTTGTCCGCCATATGACGCTGTGGACAAGCTTTGCGGTAAATCTCGTCAAGGTCATTTTGATGGTGTTTGCTCTGTTGTGGCAAAATTGTTTAATTTGACAAAGGCAAATAGAGCCTATTTTGGTCAAAAAGACGCACAACAGCTGTTTATTATTCAAAAAATGGTTAAAGATTTAGATTTTGATATTGAAATTATTCCTTGTCCAATTGTTAGAGAAGAAGATAACCTTGCTCTATCAAGTAGAAATCAATATTTGGACGAGCAAGATAGATTAGATGCCCTCTCTATTTCTAAAGCTCTTTTTGAAGCGAAAAAGCTTGTTAAAATGGGGGTTTTAGATACTAAAAAAATTATAGATAATTCATTAGAAATTATGAAAAATTTAGATGTAGAATATATCGAATTTGTTGATATGAATACATTTGAATTTACAGAAACTGTTGATAAAAACACACTTGCGCTTGTTGCTGCAAGAGTTCAAAACTCAAAAACTCGTTTGATAGATAATATGGTGTTATGGGATTAATATTAAAAACGCTCATTATAATAGCGCAATTTGGCAAGACTCTTTGCCCGTTTTTAGCACTTTTATATATGATTTGTTGGGGTTTTTTGATTGGCAACCCTGAACTGTTTGAACAATGGAATTCATATTTAGGTGCATTTCCTGATTTTTTAAATGAAAAGTTTCAATTTCAATCAGATATTGACGGCAGAGATATCGACATGGGCTATGTTTTAGCTGCTGCGTTTTCTTTTGTATTGATGTTTATTTTAAATCAATTGCAAAATTTTGTTGAATATCGTTTGCTTTTATATCGTGAACAAGTGGTTGAAAAAACAAAAGAAGAATTAAAAATTAAAAAAATTGTTGAACAAATGGAAGAAAAAAAAGACGAATTTGTTGTCTTGAAAAGTTTTTGGGGGCTTTTAGAGGTCGAAATTACAAAAAATGATATCTATGATAACAATTTAAACCTTGAAGAAGTTAAAGAACAATACATTAAAACAATTTTTGCAAAATTAAAAGATAATTATCCAAATTTAAAAATTTCACAAGGCAAGCTGTGCCTAGTTTTGACAGATTTTTTAATGTTTAAAAATTCAATTAAAGATATTGTAAAATTAATAAAATTATTAAAAGAAATTGCACTCAAAAAAGGCTTAAGACTTGATTATATGCTTTCTTATTTTGCAACAGACAACCAAGAGCAAAACAAAAAAGCTTTTGTGACTTTGAATAAAATCAATAATTTAAAAATGAAAAATAAAGTTGTTGTTTCAAAAGATATCAGAAACTTCTGTTTCAAGAAAAACACTTTTAAATTTAATGCTTTGGGTTCTTCTTTGTTATTTGCGCAAGGAGCAGATGATGAAGATATTGAAATTGAATTGCATCAAGTGATTAGTTTAGATTAATTATTTAACGTCTCGCAATCCAAAAGCAATTCTGAAGGTATCTTTTCCAAAAGCGCCTAAAGAATCTTTGTATGTATATGTAATATAGCCATATGCGTTTGTAGCGCTGTCTAGAGTTGGGTCTTCTTTGTTATAGTAATCTTTTTTGTCAACATCACCTGGTGGGTCTTGTGGGTCGTAATATATTTTTGCTCTAATTCCTCCTGGGAAATAGGCGCAATTTTCACCTTCTTCGCCATCAAGCGTATTAAAATCTTTATCTTCGCAACTAACGGCTTCGCCGCCAAGGTATTCAACGAAAAAATCAGCAAGAGTGTCTTCATCAGCTGCCGCGCTTGTAATTGTGCTCATGTCAGATGATTCATATAAAATTATTTCTCGATATGCGTTTAAAATACTCGCATAGAAAGCTCTTGAAGTGCTCAAGATTTTTTCTTCTTTAATTTTACCTAAATTCAGCGTTGAAGCAATCGTAATAGTTACGAAAGTTCCAATTACAACCAAAACTATAAGTGATTCTGCGACTGTAAATGCTGTTAATTTCTTCATTTTTTTCTCACTAAAACAATATAATTTTACATTAACTAAAAGAAAAATTAAACAAAACTCCTATATATAATGTAGCTTTTGGGGAATATTAATTGAATAAAGCCCTAAATTTAGTATAATTATTGTATGAAAATGTCTCAAAAATTAAAGAAAGCAATTACTATTTCAGAAGCAATGATAACAATGGTTATTTTTGGTATTATTGCGATAATTGTTGTGCCAATTTTGCTTCATCATAACCCTGTTAGAGACGGCAACGAAACAATGGTGCGCAAAACTGCAGAAGTCATTGAACAAGCAGCCGTGCAAATCATTGCGCACAATTCAATATATGATAATTACACATATTTAAAAGATAAAAACGGATATTTTTCTATTGAAGATGCTGACGCAAAAGATAGAATGCCCGTTTTATTTAAAGATTACATCAACTATCTTGATTTAAGAATTGATTTAGACCATGAGTTTTATAATAAAGAACTAAAAGATGTGCGCAAGAATAATCTAGGCATTACTCTAAAAGACGCTTATACTGGGTTTTTTTGGAATCAAAATGGCGCGATTATTGGCTTTAGATTTTATGAAGGTTGCACAAATACTGAACCAAACGCTAATCCACCAGAACAAAAAGGCGTGTTTGAAGTTGGAAATATTTGCGGTTCAATATTTTACGACATAAATGGATATAAAAAACCAAACTTGGTTGGTAATGACCAATACATATTACCAATTAACAAACGTGGAATTATATACACAAACGAATAGTATTAACTTAAGGAGAAGATAATGAAAATTAAAAAAGCGTTTACCATGGCTGAAGCAATTCTTGTTATGACCATTTTGGGTATTATTGCGACAATCATGATTTCAACATTGAAACCTGCAGAATTTAAGGAAAAAGGTCTTGCGGTTTTGGCGAAAAAAGTACTATCTGAAATCGACACAGCTACAACTCAAATTTTGTTGAATAACTCTTCAAATGGTACAATGGAAACCTTGTATGAGGCAGGTACTTCAAATATCTTTAATGCTGCTGTAAACAGCGGACAAAGCGCAAAACTTGGCAACTTGTATAAAGTTTATCTTACTGCAATCAGACGTGCAACTGCAGGAACTTCTTGCGCAGGCTATACAAATTCTTTCTTTTTAAAAGATGGTGCTTGCGTTGGCATTACAACAGGCGCTGCTGCTGCAAACGTGAACACTTGGTTCCCAGGAGAAATCCAATTAACAGCAATGAAACCAACACATGGTCAACTTTTCTTTGATACAAATGGTTCAGATGAACCTAATGTTTTAGGAAAAGACCAATTCTTATTACCATTGCATGCGGGTGGTATTCAATACGCTGAATAGGAATATTCTGTGAAAAAAAGTGGATTTACATTAGCAGAAACTACCATTGCAATGATTATCCTAGGGCTAATTGCCGCCACTCTTTTACATACTTTAAAACCAAATAATATGAAAAGAGAATTCATGGATAAGTCTGCTAAAAATATGGTTATACAGATTGAATATGCCACAAAACAAATTTTAGCAAGGAATACACTTAACTATTCCTTGCTTGATATTGTGGCGGTTGATAATACCACTTTTTCTATTGCTTCCAGTGGACAAGAGTCAAAATTAGCGGCTTTATATAAAAAATATCTGATTGGCTTAAGAAAAAGCTCAATCCCTGCGTCATATACATCTTCTTCTTTGACTGACGAAGCAGGAACCTCTTCGGGATATACAATTTCGAGTTTTGCAAATGGGTTTAAATTAAAAAATGGCGCATATATGGCGTTTAAATTAAACGGCAATTGCACAACTTCTGAAACAAAAATCTACAACCCAACATTACCCCAAAAAAGAACAGAAACAAACAGTTGTGGGCTTGTTTTTTACGATATAAATTCGGAAGCTCCTCCAAACAATCTTGGAGTTGACCAGTTTATCTTGTCTATTGGCAAATATGGAATTAAATAAGCTACATTAAAAACATTAATGTCCAAAGACATAAAAATCCAAATAAGCTTATGGCAAACCATAGGTGAACAATGGGGTGCAGAGTATTCCAAATATCATTAATTATTGTTTTCATAGTGAGATTATATATTTTTTTACTCACTTTTCAATCATACATGAATACTACTACATATGTTGTAAAAAGTTTTTTCTTAATTCTAAAATTACCCAATTTCCCATCATATATCCGCAAACCGCTGGTACAAAAGGGGTTGAGGCTGGGGTATATTTTGTTAATTCAACAACATTTCCATTTTGCTTTTTAATTGTTTCAATATTTTTGATTTTCTTTTCGTTGTGTGCTTTTTCTTCGCTCCAAACAACAGCCAAATCTTGTGTAATTTCTTCTTTTTTCAATTTAGATAAAACGTTTTTAATGAATTGGTCGTTTGATTTTATCTCTTTAATATCTGTCAATTTTAGTTTTGTGCAATCTAGCCTATTTCCTGCGCCAAAGCTTGTAATGATTGGGATATCATTTGTTTTAGCATATTTTATTAGCTTTATTTTGCTTTTTAGGCTATCAATCGCGTCAATTATAAAATCGGGTTTTTGAGAAAAAACGGTTTCAATATCTTCTTCTTCAAAAAAATCATCAATCGTTTTGATTTTAATGTTTGGATTAATATCTTTTAATTTTTTTTCAAAAAGTTCTGTCTTTTTTTTGCCCACCGTGCTAATTTGCGCAACAAGCTGGCGATTAATATTACTTTTTGAAACAGTATCAAAATCAATGATTGTAAAGTTTTCAATTCCTGCTCGCGCTAGAGAATCAAGCGCAAATCCGCCAACGCCGCCAAGTCCAAAAACGAAAATATTTTTATTTTTTAAATAATTTTGAAATTCTTCGCCCCAAAAAAGAACATTTCTTGAAAAAATTTCTTCCATATTATAAATCCATACCGCAAAGAAGCTCTTGCTTGATTCCTTGTTGAATTTCTAATACGTCTGTTCCAAGATTGCTCAAAACTTGCATAGCAAGGCAATTTGGCATTTTTGTAATGCCATATAAAAGATTTTCAGATTTAATTTTCTTTCTGTCGTGTTCTTGCGCTGTTTCATACGCAACTTCTAAGATTTTTTTAGCTCTTGGGCTATAAGAAACTGTTTTAATTTCTTTTTCTGGCTTAACTATTTTTTTAACTTCTTCTCTTGCGTCTTTGTGGGTAATGCCAAGAAGTTTTAAAGTATCATAAGCAACACCTTTGCCATAAGATAAAATGCCCAATAAAATCATCTCTGTTCCAACGGTAGATGAATTTAAAGCCCTTGCTTCTTCTTTTGCAAGTCTTAAAATAGCAAGTGTTTCTGGGAATTTATCGTTCAATTTTTTAATTACAACATCTTCAAAATCGATTGAATTTGGAATTAATTCAGACAAAATTTTATATGCAATCCCTTTTTTAGATTTTAAAATTCCAAGAATAATATGTTCAGGTAAAATGCTAACACTTCCAGATTCCTTTGCGCAATCAAGCGCTTGAACAATTGCTTGAAAAGCGTTTGGAGTGAAGATGATTTGTTTTTCAGAATTTTCAAATTCAGCATTTCTAGATGTAAATTTGCTCAATTTTTCGCAAAAAACATCATATGTCACATCATATTTGTCTAAAATGTTGACGATTGGATAGTTTTTATTATCTAAAATTGATAATAAAATTTGTTCCGTTCCCATGATTTCAAAACCTTGGGTTGTGGCTTTTGATTGCGCATTAGATAAAATTTCAGACATCACTTTTTCATTGAAAAAGTCGTTAATGTTTGTCAATTCGGTGTTTTCAATGATATCTTCTGGGTGTATGTTTTTGATATCTGAGCTTTTGTCTAATATTCTTATAAGGTTTGGAACAATTTTTTCTTCATCAATATCGAATTTTTTTAAAAGTTTATATGCACCTGTTTCTTTTTGAGTTAATAGTGCAAGAGCAATATGTTGAGGCATTACAAACTTTGAATTTAATTCGTTTGAGAGTTCAATCGCTTTGTTTAAAATGTTTTTTGTTTCAATATCAAAAGGGATATCTGTTTTGTTTGAGTTTGATTGTGTGCAAGTGAAAACAGCAGTATTTAAATCGCCAAAGTTAATTTTGTCGAAGTTTAAAATTTTTGCTTGAACCCCTTTTGTTTTAGCAACAAGACCAATTAAAAGGTGCTCTGGCAAAACTTTGCCGTGTTTGAAATCCAAAGCGTAGTTTTGCGCGCTTTGAACAACTTCTATTGCTTTTTGTGTAAATTTTTCAAACATTGTTTTCCCTTTTTGAATATTATACACTACTCAATTATTTTTTAAACATATCTAAAAATTTTTTTTTGCGATAGTTTGTGATTGTGTCATAGGTTAAAATAGTATTTTTATCAAAAACTTTGTGCGCAACTAAAAACGCATTTGCAGTATCTATTGATGTAAAGCTTGGAATGCCATACATTTGTGCAATTGTTCGGATTTGGAAACCTGCGTTTTGAGAGTTTTTGCCAGTTGTTGGTGTGTTGATAATGAAACTCAAACGCCCGTTTTTCATACGCTTTTGTAATTTATCAATCATGAATTTTTCAATCATTTTTGATGGAACACCATGTTTTTCAAGGAATTTGTGAGTTCCCCAGGTTGCCATGATGAAAAATCCTTGTTTGAAAAGCTTTTTAATTACAGGCAAAGCTGGCTTTTTGTAATGGTCATTTAATGAGACCAAAACCCTTTGTTTTGAATTTGAAAATTTGTAGCCACCAGCTAAAAATGCTTTATATAAAGCTCTTTTATATTTTGTATCAATACCCAAAACTTCGCCTGTTGACTTCATTTCGGGAGCTAGCGCTGGGTCGATTCTGTTTAATTTTTGCCAAGAGAAAATAGGCATTTTAACCGAAACAAGATTTGATTTTTTATATAATCCAACGCCAAAGCCTGCGCGTCTGATTGATTTTCCAAGGATTGCACGAAGCGCAATTTTTGCCATTGGTATACCAGTGACCTTAGACATAATTGGCACAGTTCTTGAAGCTCTTGGATTAACTTCAATTACATAGACTTGATTGTCCTTGATGATAAATTGAATATTCATTAAACCTTTAATATTCAATTTTTTGGCAATTTTTTGAGCATATTTAACCAAAATCTTTTCATTTTTTCTTGAAATATTTTGACTTGGATAAATACTCATTGAATCGCCAGAGTGTACCCCTGCGCGTTCGATATGTTCGCAAATTCCAGGGATTAAGATATCTCTGCCGTCTGAAATTGCGTCCAGCTCAACTTCTTGACCTTCTAGGTATTGGTCAATCAAAACAGGGTGTTCGTTTGAAAATTTGAACGCTTCGTTGATATATGTCAAAAGTTCATCATCATTATAAACAACTTGCATACCGCGACCGCCAATTACATAGCTTGGGCGAACCAAAACCGGATAGCCAATTTCTTTGACTGCGCTTAGCGCTTCTGTCACGCTTGTGACAGCGCAACCTTTTGGTTGTGGGATATCAAGCTCGCGCATTAATTTTTCAAAAACTTTTCTGTCTTCTGTTGCATTAATGCTGTCTAAGCTTGTGCCAAGGATTTTAACCCCTTGAGCATTAAGTTTTTGAGCAAGATTAATCGCAGTTTGACCGCCGAATTGAACCAAGACGCCTTTTGGTTTTTCTTTTTTGATTATGTTCATCACATATTCTTCGTTCATTGGTTCGAAATATAATCTATTTGCAACGTCAAAATCGGTTGAAAGGGTTTCTGGGTTTGAATTAATCATTACTGATTGATATCCGTTTTTCATGAGCTCTAATGACGCATGTACGGAACAATAATCAAATTCAATACCTTGACCAATTCGAATTGGACCAGAACCAAGGACAACAATCGTATCTTTTGTTTTTTTGTTGTTATTTTTTAATTTAAATTCTTCAACTTCACATTCTTCGCCCCAAGTTGAATAGAAATATGGCGTTGTTGCGCTGTATTCGCCAGCACATGTATCAACAGTTTTAAAAGAAGCTTGAAGAGCAAAGTTTTCGATTTCTTCTTTTGTTGCGCCTGTTATTGCAATGATTTCACTATCTAAAAAGCCAAATTGTTTTGCTTTTAAATATAGGTCCCAATCTAATTTTTTCTTTTCAAGTGTATGTTCTAAATCCACAATAGCTTTAATTTTAGAGATAAACCATTTGTCAATTTTTGTGATTTTATTTAATTTTTCAATTTCAATGCCATTATAGAGTGCTTGAGCAAGTCTGAAAATTCTTCTGTCGTCTTGAAGAGCTAATTCTTTTAATAAGTCAGCTTTTTCTAAAGTTTCAAAACCCCTGTGCAACAGTCCTGTGTATCTTTCTTCAAGTGAAGTTACAGCTTTTTTAAACGAAGAAATGAATGTTCTTCCAATTGCCATAATTTCGCCTGTTGCTTTCATTTTTGTTCCAAGCATTCTATCGCCTGTTGAAAATTTATCAAATGGCCATTTTGGAATTTTAACTACAACGTAATCTAGCGTTGGTTCAAAAGAAGCTAGTGTAGTTTGCGTGATTGAATTTTTGATTTCATGTAAGTTGTATCCGATTGCAATTTTTGTTGTAATTTTTGCAATTGGATAACCGCTTGCTTTTGAAGCTAAAGCAGAAGAGCGTGAAACCCTTGGATTAACTTCAATAACGTAATATTGATTTGAAACGGTATCAAGCGCAAATTGAACGTTGCAACCGCCTTCGATTTTTAGCGCTTTAATGATTTTGATTGCGCTTGCTTTTAACATATTGCATTCTTTTGCGGTTAATGTTTGAGTTGGCGCAACAACAAAGCTGTCGCCCGTGTGGATACCGATTGGGTCGATATTTTCCATATTGCAAACGATTATGCAAGTATTATTTGAGTCGCGAATTACTTCGTATTCAATTTCTTTATAGCCAGCGATTGATTTTTCAACAAGAACTTGATTGATTGGAGATTGCGCAAGTCCTTGATGAACAATTTCGTCATATTCTTCCATATTTTGCGCAATACCGCCACCAGCACCGCCTAGAGTAAACGCTGGACGGATAATTATTGGGAAACCAATCTTTTCGCTAAAAGTGATAGCTTCTTCCCAAGTTGAAACAATGTCGCTTTGTGGAACTGGTTCGCCAATTTCTTGCATTAAATTTTTAAATAATTCTCTATCTTCCGCTTTTTTAATAGATTCAATATTTGTGCCTAACAATTTGACGTTAAATTTTTCTAAAACTCCTGCTTCGTCAAGTTCACAAGCCAAATTAAGAGCTGTTTGACCGCCTAAAGATGCGATTAAGCCTTGTGGGCGCTCTTTTTCAATGATTTTTGAAACGCAATCGAGCGTTAGTGGTTCAATATAAACTTTGTCTGCAATTTCTTCGTCTGTCATAATTGTTGCAGGGTTTGAATTTACAAGAACAATCTCAATATTTTCTTCTTTTAATGTTCTACATGCCTGTACGCCTGCATAGTCAAATTCGGCTGCTTGACCGATTACAATTGGTCCAGAGCCAATTACAAGAACTTTTTTAAGAGATTTATCTTTCATTTTTTACCTCGTTGTTTTTGTTGTTTATTTCTCTTTTTGCAATGTTTACCCATTCATCATAAATTGTTGTTGTTTCTTCTGCTTTGACAGTTGTTTCTGGGTAAAATTGAACAGCATATACTTTTAAACTGTCGATTTCAAAACCTTCTAGGGTATCGTCATTTAAATTTTTATATGTTGCGCGGATAAATTTCGCTAAATTATCTGATTTAACGGCATATCCGTGATTTTGGTTTGTGATTAAAATCTTTTTGTTTTCTAAATTTATAACAGGGTAATTTGTCCCTCTGTGACCAGATTTTAATTTGTATACTTCAGCACCAGCACAAAGTGCAAGAAGTTGATAGCCCAAACCAATTCCAAAAAGCGGGATTTTGCCAACAATTTCTTTTATTTGTTCAATTTGATAGCTAAATTCGTTTGGATTTGCTGGGCCACTTGATAAAAATAAAGCGTGATGATTATTTTCAAGGATTTCTTGGGCGCTCACACTTGGTGGATATACTGTGATTTTGCAACCTTTTTTAGCTAAAGTATTTAAGATACTGTTTTTTGTGCCGTAATCAATAAACGCAAGGTCAATTTCGCCTTGGTCATTATATTGATATTTTTCTTTTGCGCCTGTTTGCAAAATGACGTCATTTGAGATTTTGAACTCTTGAAGGTGTTGAATTTTTTCTTCAATTTCTTCTTGAGTTAAATCATTTGAAGTTATGAAAGCGCTTTGGGTTCCATTTTCGCGGATTTTTTTTACAAGAGCGCGTGTATCAATGTCATCAAGTGCAATGATGTTGTGCATTTGAAGGTATGTTGAAATGTTTTGAGTAGATTTGTAATGATTTTCTTCTTCGCAAAAGTTTTTAGCGATAATGCCAACTAAAGCAGGGTTTTGCGCTTCAAAATCAATTTCGTTTATTCCGTAATTACCAATTTCAGGATAGCTCATCACGACAATTTGTTTTGCATAACTCAAATCGGTTAAAATTTCTTGATAACCAGCCATTGATGTATTAAAAACGATTTCGCCTTCGTATCCACCAATTGCGCCTTTTGAATTTCCTTTAATAACGCTTCCGTCTTGTAAAATTAATGTTCCCATTTTAGATACCTTCTTCAATTTCTTGATAAATTTTTTCAATTGCTTCAATTCTATTTTCTGCCGCCGTTACAGCTCTGCCCAAGACGATATAATCTGCTCCATCATTTAGGGCGCTTGTTGGTGTTGCAATTCGTTTTTGGTCATTTGTCGCGCTCCAAGCTGGGCGAATTCCAGGAGTTAAAACGATAAAATCATCACCCAATTCTTTTTTAATTAGTGGTAATTCTTTTGCAGAAGCAACAACACCAGTCAAACCAGCAGTTTTGGCATTTTTTGCAAGTTGTACGACAAAATCTGCGCTTGTTTTTGTGTTAGATAATTCTTCTTTTAAAACCTCGTCACTAATACTTGTTAAAACAGTAACAGCTAAGATAATTGGTTCTTTTTTGCCATATTTAACGCAAGCTTCCATTGCTCCTTTGCGCGCTGCTTTCATCATTTCAATCCCGCCTGTCGCATGAACATTAAAGAAATTTGCACCATTTTTAATGACGTTAAAGCTTGCTTTTTCAACAGTATTTGGAATGTCGTGCAATTTAACGTCTAAAAAGAAATCGGCATTTTTTTCTTTGATAAAATTGACAATTTCCAAGCCATATCCGCAAAACAATTGCAAACCAACTTTGAAAGTGCCAATGTATGGCGATAAATCTTCAACCAATTTTTTAGCTTCGTTGATATCTTCAACATCTAGCGCTAAAACAAGTTTTTCTCTGATTTTTTCGTTAATTTTAATCATTGATTATTCTTCCTTTTAATTTCATTGCTTTATATGGTGATACTTTGCATTTTGATTCAAAAAGTTTTGGATCAACTATCCAAGTTTCATCAAGCGCAACTTTTATCATTTTTTTGTTGTTAATTCCTAAAATTCTTCTTGGATTATACGCCATTTTTTCTAATGTTTTATCTAATCCTAAAAGCTCATATGCCAATGAAAAGGCGGTTTCAAGACCCGTTATTCCATTGGGAGAAGCCATGTGTGGCCTTAGTTTTTCTTCGTCGCTATGTGGCGCGTGGTCTGTTGCAATAACATCAATAGTATTATCAAAAAGTCCGTCCATAATTGCTTTTTTATCCATTTCAGAAGCCAATGGCGGATTCATTTTATACACTCCATCAAGTCCAATATTTTCATTTGTGAAGGTAAAATAGTGCGGAGCTGTTTCACAGGTGATATTTAGCCCTTGTTTTTTTGCTGTTCTTATAACATCAACACTATCTTTTTTTGAGATATGACAAAAGTGCAAGCGTGGTTTAAAGCCAAGCTCTAGCGCTTTTTTGAACATTTCAATTTGCCAAGTTACTTCTTTCGTTTCATCTTCGCAATGAGATAAGATTAATTCTTCGCTTTTTAGGGCTTCTAAGAATACATCTTTATCTAAAAGTGGCAAACCATCATTTGAAAAAGCGATTGCACCTGCTTTTTTGAGCTCTTTAAAATCTACAAGTTCAAGGCTGTCAAGGTTTTTTGTGATAGCTGCAACAGGATAGATTTCAAATTTATGTTTTTTAGCTTTTTTCAAAATTTCTTTGACGACTTTAGGGTTGTCTGTGACAGGGTTTGTGTTTGGCATTGTACAAACGCCAGAAAAACCTCCCTTGCGCGCAGATTTGATGCCTGTTTCGATTGTCTCCTTATATTCAAAACCAGGTTCTCTAAAATGCACGTGCATATCAATTAAAGATGGTATTGTTGTAATTTTAATTTCTTTTTTCATTACAGTCCTTTTGAAGCTAAAATCATATCCAAAACTGCCATTCTGACATAAACTCCGTTTTTCGCTTGGTTTAAGATTGTTCTTGCGTTTTGAGTTAATAAGACATCACTTTTGATTTCAATATCTTTATTAATTGGTCCAGGGTGCATTAAAAACGCTGCATATGGCAAGTTTTCTTTTGTGATTTGATAGTTTTTGATGTAGTAATCAAAATCTATTTGTTCTTGAATTCTTTCTTTTTGAATCCTTAATGCCATTACGATATCAACATTTTCAAATGCTTCTTTTAAATCTGTGTAATAGTGTACTCCGTCGATTTTTTCGCCCATTAAGTTTTCTGGCGCAAGACATCTTATGATCATATCAAATCTTTGCAAAAGCTCAATGTTAGATTTTGCAACGCGTGAGTGTGCAATATCGCCAACTATTGTAATGATTTTGCCAGATAGATTTAAAAAATGTCTTTTCATTGTGTAAAAATCAAGCAAAGCTTGCGTTGGGTGGGCTGTTTTGCCACTTCCAGCGTTAATGAAAGATAGTTCATTAAAATAGTTTTTTTGAGCTAATAGATTAATCAATTCATCATTTGTATGGCGCATTACGATTGTATCAATGCCGATTGCAGATAAATTATTTAATGTGTCAAATAAATCTTCCCCTTTGTTCAAAGATGAAGTATCTGCACAAAAGTCATATTTATTGATGTTTAGTTTATTTTCTGCCATTTCAAATGACATTTTTGTTCTTGTTGAATTTTCAAAAAACATATTAGCAACATGTGCGCCACTATGATTTGATTTTCTTATTCCTTTTTCAAATTCACAAGCTCTTGAATAAATTTGATTTATTTCGTCATTTGATAAAGATTCGATATTGATTAAATGTTTCATTATTTACCTGCTCTACTTCCCGGCTTAACTAGTTCTATTCCTGCTTTACATAATGGACAGTTATCTGGTTCATATGTTACAGGAGAAGATTGAAGTAATGAATAAATTTTGAATTGGTCGTCTAGTTTTCCTTGCGTTCTATCAACAATACAAGCAACTCCAACAACTTCGCAACCAAATTCTTTAATTGCTTCTTTTGTTTCAAAAATTGTTCTTGCAGTTGTGATAACGTCTTCGACAATTACAACTTTTTCGCCTTTTGCAAGAGAATAACCACGTCTTAGTTGCATTTCGCCGTCTTTTCTTTCAACAAAAAGATTTCTTTTTTTGGATTGTTTTGCAACTTCATATCCGAAAATTACCGCACCAATTGCTGGGGCGACAATTGTATCAAACTCGACATCTTCAAGTTGTTTGGCTAATTCGCGCGCTAAAGTTTCAACGATATCTGGATATTGATATAGTTTTGCACATTGAAAATATGTATCAGAATGCAAACCAGAAGTTAGACAAAAATGTCCTGATAATAGCCCTTGAGCTTGCTTTAAAAGCTCTTTTACATCAACTTGATTAGTCATTTTTTATTACCTCTTTCAATTCTTCAAAATCTTTAATTTCATTTTTTATCATAAATTCGTTTAATTCTTTTGCTAAATTTGAACATATGCTTGGGTTTATGAAATTTGCTGTGCCAATTTGAAAAGCGTCTGCCCCAACGGAAATGAACTCGAATAAATCTTGTAGTTTTTCAATTCCGCCCATTGCAATGATTGGGATTTTAACCGCTTCTTTGATTTGATTTACCATATAAAGCGCAACAGGTTTAATGCAAGCGCCCGATAAACCACCTTGAACTGATTTTTTAATGAATTTTTTGCCAACCCAATCTAGTTTTATTCCAAGACCACGCAAAGTATTAATTGCGCTAATGCAGTCAGCGCCTGCTTCTTCAACCGCAGTTGCTAGGGCTTTAATGTCTGAAGTGTTTGGTGATAATTTAACGATTAAAAATCCGTCATAATTTTTTCTGATTTTTGAAGTTAAATCATATAGTGAATTTGGATTTAAGCCAAATTCTAAACAGCCGGATTTGACATTTGGACAAGAAACGTTGACTTCAATCGCTTCAATGTTGTTTTTTTGGGCAATTAAGGCAAGTTTTTCATAATCTTGCGAAGTTGAGCCTGCGATATTTAAAAGAAAATCAATTTTTTTCTTTCTTAAAATTGGCAATTTTGTTTCAATAAATTTTTCAATACCGACATTTTCAAGCCCAATTCGGTTAATCATTCCGCCTTTGACTTCAAAAATTCTATCTCCGTCGTTACCCAATCTTTTTTCAAGGGTAATTCCTTTTGTTGAAATTGCGCCAAAGCAATTTAGGTCAATAAAATCTTCATATTCATCACTGTATCCGTATGTTCCGCTTGCAGAGATGATTGGAGTCTTTAGAGTTAGACTCCTATTTTTGTTTTTTAATACGGTTTTTAATTTTTCTATTCCCATATCACTTCATCTCCATAAAATACGGGTCCATCTTTGCATACAGACGCGTTTTCTATTTTTCCTTGTTTATTTATTTTGATTATGCAACCTCTGCAAACACCGATTGAACAAGCCATTGTTTTTTCCATTGCAACTTGTGCTTCGATATTGTGCTTTTTGGCTAATTGCGAAACAAGTTTTAAAACAATATGTGGCCCGCAAGAATATAATATTTCAATATTTTTTTCTTTAATAATTTCATCAAGATTATCTAAAACAGAGCCACCAATAACGGTTTTGTCGCTTCCTTCAATCATTTCTTCTTGGGCTTTAAAGCCTGAGATTAGATAGTTTTCAATGTTTTTGTTTTTTAGTTCATCTTTTAAAAATAGCATTGGTGCAATTCCAATCCCAGCACCGATTAAAAGAGATTTTTTATTTTCAATTTTAAACCCGTTTCCAAGTGGCGCTAAAAAATTAATTTCGTCATTTTCTTTTAAAGTTTTTAAATAATTCGTGCCATCGCCTTTTAATTTGATTAAAATTTTTAAGGTTTTTGTTTCTTTGTCAAATCCAGCAATAGAGAACGGTCTACGCAAAGTTGTATTTGGACATAAGATTGAAATGAATTGTCCTGAGATTGCATTTTCTAAATCAGATTGAATTAACAATTCATATGCGTCGATTGATATTTTTTTAACAGATTTTATTTTACCTTTGTAATCTTTCATAGAGCTTATCCTTAAATAAAAAAAAGAAGGCAAAGTTGCCTTCTTTTTCAGTTGTTATATTTATTTTTAAGAATTGTTTTTCTCATTTTCTATACCGAATTTTCTGTAAATATTATAAACTAAAAATAATTTTAATAAAGCATGAATTTTCATATGTAAATAAATGTAACAAAACAAGTTTAAAACCTAAAGTTACCACTAAATTTGTCGAATATACAAATATAAGGAAAGACAAGACTAGACAATAAGTGGAGCAAATAGGCAAAATGAGCTTAAACTTGAATACAGTTTTATATTCTTCAAAAGGTGTGGATTTAAATAGCGTTAATGCAGTTTCAAGCCAAATTTTGAAATCAGCACAACAAAAAAGCGAACCACAAGTTCAATCTATCGACTATTCAAAATTCAACAGAGCTACTCTTGGTATCGACTTATATTCTTCAAGAACAAACGCTGATTTACAAAAACAAATCGCTTTAACTCAAGCTGGTTTATATGCTAAAAGCGTTGACGTTGCAAGATTAAATGCTCAAGCTGCAATGAATTTATATTCAGCTCAAGCTGTTCAAAAACAAGTTGAATTAACTCAAAGCACAACTCAAGCTAACGAATTAGCTCCTGTTAAACAACTTGAAAATAACAGAAATATCATTAACTTATTCAATATAAGTGATAAAAACTCCAATTCGCAAAACGGCTTTAACCCATTTCAAAATGGCGAAGAAGCAACAACTGACGAAAAGGGCGAATTAGATAACTTATTCGCGTAAAAAGTTTTCTATACTTTTCCTTTCAATAACATCAAAGCTCTAGAGAAAATCCCTAGAGCCTTTTCATTTTGTTTTATTTTTTAATTAATCAAAAAAGCTTCCTTGTTCAACGTTTTGTGCAAGTTCTTCTTTTGCTTCTTCGATTAATGCCTCTGTATCTTTTTCGTCTTCATCTGTGTTGATGATTTTGTTAACAGATACAACGTAGTCTTCGCCATCTAGCGTTTGAACGCGAACGCCTGTTGCTGGTCTGCCTTGGCGAGAGATATCGTTTGCGCTGACGCGAGTAACAATACCATTTGCTGTAACAACCATGATTTCATCATCATCTTTTACGATTGAAAGGTCGACTAATCTTGAAGATGAAGATTTGAATTTAGTTGCAATCAAACCAAGTCCGCCACGGTTTTGGGTTCTAAATTCGGAAATTTTTGAACGTTTACCAAAACCATCAGATGTGATTACAAGTAAATCTGCGTCATAATCTTTTGGTACAACGTCGCAACCAATGATTTCGTCAGATGATCTTAATTTCATTGAATTTACACCGCGAGCAGAACGGCCAAGTGGTCTTAAATCTTCGATTGGGAAGCGAATTGCCATACCGCAAGATGTACCGATTAAGATTTCATCATTGCCATGAGCAAGTTTAACCCAATTTAATGTATCATTTTCTTCTAAACCAATTGCAATCAAGCCGTTTCTTCTGATTGATGTGAAATTGTCTAAAGAAATTCTCTTAATGTAACCTTTTTTGGTCAACATAATTAAGTTTAAGTCTTCTTTAAATTCTGATACAGGAACGATTGCGGTGATTGATTCGTCTTGTTCTAAAGGTAATACGTTAATGATTGGCAAACCTTTTGATTGTCTTGAACCTTCAGGGAAATCATAAACAGATAATGAATATACAAGACCTTTAGAAGAGAAGAATAATACTTTATCGTGCATCATTGCAGTAAAGAAATGTGCTACGTCGTCATCTTCTTTTGTTTTCATTCCACCTTTTCCTCTTGTTGCGCGGTTTTGGCGAACAAAAGTATCTAGTGAAATTCTTTTAATATATCCTTGACGAGTGATGAAAACTGCCATTTGAGTATTTGGAGTCAAATCTTCAACTGTAACTTCGCCTTCTTCAGGAACGATTGCAGTTTTTCTATCGTCTCCATATTTTTCTTTGTCTTCTAAAAGTTCAACTTTGATTAAAGCTAAAATTTTATCTCTTGAAGATAAAAGTTCTTCATATTCTGCAATTTTCTTCATTAAATCTGCATGTTCAGCTCTGATTTTGTCTTGTTCTAAGCCTGTTAAGCGTCTCAATTGCATTTCTAAAATTGCATTTGCTTGTTCGGTATCTAAGCCGAAACGATTAATCAAACCAGCGCGAGCTGTTTCTGTATTTGGTGATTTTTTGATTAACTCAATAACTTCGTCTAATGAATTAAGAGCAATCATCAAACCTTCTAAGATATGTGCTCTATATTTTGCTTTTTTCAAGAAATACATTGTACGACGAGTGATGACATCAACTCTGTGTTCAACGAATTCAGATAAAACTTCATATAGATTTAACAAGCGTGGTTGTTGACCAACGAGCGCAACCATGTTGAAGCCAAAGCTTGTTGAAAGAGCAGTTTGTTTATATAAATTGTTTCTGACAACGTCTGGTTTAGCGTCGCGTTTTAATTCGATAACAATGCGCATACCGTCTCTGTCAGATTCATCACGTAAATCAGAAATGCCTTTGATTTTGTCATCTTTAACAAGTTCTGCAATTTTTCTGATTAATTCAGCTTTGTTAACTTGATATGGAATTTCAGTTACAACGATTGCACTTCTTCCTTGGCGACCTGCACCGCCTTGCAATTCTTCAATAGATGAAACAGCGCGCATTTTGATTGAACCACGACCTGTTTCATATGCTTTTTTGATTTCTGATGTGCCAACAATTGTTGCGGCAGTAGGGAAATCAGGACCTTTAATGTATTGCATTAAGCCATCAATTGTGATGTCTGGGTTATCGATTAATGCGATAGTACCGTCAACGATTTCGTTTAGGTTGTGTGGTGGAATATTTGTTGCCATACCAACCGCAATACCTGAAGTACCATTTAACAAGAGCATTGGAAGTCTTGTTGGAAGAACTGATGGTTCTTCTAGAGAGCCATCAAAGTTTGGTACAAAATTAACTGTTTCACAATCGATATCAGCAAGCATTGCAGTAGTGATTTTGTGCATTCTAGCTTCTGTATAACGCATTGCGGCAGCGCCGTCACCGTCAACTGAACCAAAGTTACCATGACCATCTACTGTTAAATATCTTGTTGAAAAGTCTTGCGCCATACGCACCAAGGCTTCGTAAACAGATGAGTCGCCGTGTGGGTGGTATTTACCAAGAACTTCCCCAACGATACGCGCACATTTTTTAAATGGTTTATCAGGTGTCATACCAAGTTCGTTCATAGCAAATAAAATACGTCTATGAACAGGTTTTAAACCATCACGAACGTCTGGCAATGCACGACCAACGATTACTGACATAGCGTAATCTATATAACATCTTTTCATTTCTTCTCTGATATTAACGGGAATAATTTTGCCGTCATCAAATAAGCTGGTTTGAGCCAAAATAACACTCCTCTTAGTCTGTATATATGAATATTGTACAATAAAAGCAAAATGAAAGCAAAAATTTATTGATTATAAAAATTACTTTATGTAAAATAATTTTGTTATGAAAGATAGAAAAATCAAAATTGCATTAGTATTTGGAACTCGCCCAGAAGCGATTAAGATGTGTCCTTTGGTGAAAAAGTTAAAACAAAATCCAAAATTTGACGTTTTAACAATTGTCACAGCGCAACATAGACAAATGCTAGACAGTGTTCTAGAGCTTTTTGATATTGTTCCTGATTATGATTTAAATTTAATGAAAACAAATCAAAATCTTTGGAATTTATCATCAGATATTTTGTTGGAAACTAAAAAAGTTTTTGAAAAAGAAAACCCAGATTTAATTTTAGTTCATGGTGACACTACAACTGCTGGAATTAGCGCACTAAGTGCGTTTTATTCAAGAATTAAAATCGGACATGTTGAAGCTGGGCTTCGCACTTTTGATAAGAACTATCCTTTCCCTGAAGAAATTAACAGAGTTATTGTAGATTCTGTTTCTGATTTAATGTTTTGTCCGACAGATAAAGCTTGTGAAAATATTGAAAAATCAGGAATTAAAAAAGGAATTTATAAGACGGGAAATACTGTAATTGACGCTTTAATGTATGTCATTGAAAACAAAAATGATGAACTTGAATATATTAATTTAAATCTAAATTTAAAAACAATTTTATTGACTTCACATAGAAGAGAAAATTTTGGAAAACCATTGGAAAATATTTGCAAAGCAATTAAAAAGCTTGTTGAACAAAATAAAGATATTGAAGTTGTCTATCCAATGCACTTAAATCCAAATGTGAGAAACACGGTTAAACCAATATTAGAAGGCATTGAAAGAGTTAAATTAATCGAACCATTAGATTATGTTCCATTTTGCAATTTAATGAAAAAATCTCATATCATTTTGACTGATTCTGGTGGAGTTCAAGAAGAAGCACCGGCGTTAGGTGTTCCTGTTTTAGTTTTAAGAGATGAAACAGAACGCCCTGAAGCTTTGGAATATGGCGGAGTTAAGCTTGTTGGGTGTGATGAAGAAAAAATCACGTCAACTGTTCAAAAATTGCTAGATAATAAAGAAGAATATGACAAAATGTCCAAGGCGATAAACCCTTATGGTGACGGGCATGCTTGTGAATATATCGAAAAAATAATTGAAGAATATTTTTCTTAAAAACCTAATGGGTTTGAACAAGTTTCGCAAAGCGCATTTTTAGCAAAGTTCAAGATTTTAAATTCGGATTTTAGTCCGTCAAAAACTTGAATTTTGTTTAATAGTAATTCGCCTTCGCCTGTTATAAGCTTAAAGACTTCTTGCGCTTGCAAAGATGAAATTACGCTTGCAACAGGGGATAAAACTGCAAATTCTTCGTCTTTGAAAAATCGTGGTTTTTGAATTGCGCAAGAAAGACAACCAGTTCTGTTTGGGATTATTGTTGTGACTTGTCCTCTGAAACCGCGAACACCGCCATGGACAAGGATTTTGTTGTGGCGAATTGCAATCTCGTTCAACATATATTTTGCTTCATTTGTATCAAAACAATCAACAATAATGTCGTAATTTTCAATTGTATTAAAATAATTTAGTTCGTGAAGCTTTGTTTTATCAAGCTCAACTTTAATATCTGGGTTAAATTCTTGAATCCAATCTTTTGCAGACATAACTTTTGCTCTGCCAATATTTTTGTATTTGTGGATTAATTGGCGGTTGAAATCTGTTTCTTGGATAATTTCGCCATCAATAATTTTAATTTGCCCAACACCAAGTGCCGCAAGGTTCATAATCACGTTTGAACCAAGAGACCCTGCGCCCATAACAAGAACTTTAGCGTTAAAAAGCTTTTCTTGTTGTTCTTGGGTAATTCCTTCTTTTGCAAGATTTTTTTGATATTTTTTAAATTTTCGCATTGCTTGCTTTTTCTAATTCTTTGTTTTCAATGATTTCTACGATTTTAATGCCGTAAGAATCTTCAATTGCAACAATTTGACCTTTTGCAATTAAAATGTCATCAACATAGATATTAACAGGCTCATTATTAGTTCTGTCTAGTTCTATGATTGAACCTGTATCATATTCAATTGCGTCTTTTAAAGATAATGTATTGCGTCCAAGTTCAGCACTTAGGGTGACTTCGATATTTGCAACTTTTGCAATATTGTTAAAATCAAGTGTTGGTGCTGTGTTTTCCATAATTTATCCTTAAACTCCCCTAATATTACTTATATCACATAAAATCAAGAAGACATAATTATTCATACAAGTTTACAAATTTGCTTGTTTTATAATTTCTTCAATTTCTTTTAATTCGCAGATTTGAAGTTCTTTTTTGAAGCTTAAAATTGTTTCAAATTCTTCTTTTAATAATTCAAACATTGAATTTTCTTTAAATTCTTCGTATTTAAATGGTTTTAAATATTCAATTTTATCAATATCAAGGATTTTAATTGCTTCAAGATTTTCTAGGATTTCAAATGTGATTTGAACAAAATTTTCGCTAACTCCAAGGGCTTGTGAAAACCTTGAAAGATCAATGTTTCCATCTAATTTGTTTGCGCAATATTTAATCATTCCATTGATTTGTTTAATATAGTTTTCAATGTTTTCATCTGCTTGATAGTTCATTAAATGAATTTTTTTAGGTTTAATTGCAGATAAAATTTCGATAAATTCGTTTTTTGAACTTGGATAATCAAAAAACATTATGCCGTTATGTGTTGTTTTGTCGTTTAAAAATTTGCTTTTAATGTTTGCGTATTCGCCAAGTTTTTCTTTTGTTTCGGGCGTTTTTGCAAAAACGCAAATATCAAGCTCGTCTGTTTTTAAATAGCTTGAAATTTGTTCTAATATTCCTGTTTTTTTGCGGTGGTCGAAAAGCTTAAATTCACAAGCTTCTTTTTTATAGTTTTCGCTATAAATATCAATGATTTCAAGCTGGATAGATACCGTATCATTAAAAGAATTTACCCTTGGGAAAAAAGCAATATCGCATTTTGATTTAAATGGAATTTCGATTGTTTTTTCGCCCCATTTCACACAATTAAATTTTTCACCATCTTTTGAAATTTCCGCCCTCAAATGATTTTGTTCTTTTCCAATTGTTTTAAAATCTTCTAAAATCACATCATACATTACGCAAACAGGCGCTTCGTTTTTTTCGCCAAATGGCTCTAAGATATTAATTGTGTCAATTAAATCAAGTGTTAAATCTTCTTTTTGAAGTTCAATATCTGCCCATAAAATATTTTCTTGTTTAATATCTTGGGTTTGATTTTGAACAGTTTTTAAAATTTCACTTTTAGCTTTTTCAAAAGGAATTTCCTCTAAATCAAGCGAAAAACCACCAGCTTGTTTGTGTCCGCCAAAGCCAAGGAAAAGATTTTCGTTTTCTTTTAAAACCTCGTAGACATTAACTGTGTCATTACTTCTGATTGAACATCTTGCCTTGTTTTCTTCGTCTATTGTCGCTAAAAAGCAAGGTTTGTTAAATTCTTCAACGATTTTTGAAGCAACAATCCCAATAATGCCGATATGCCAATCTTTGTTAATTAAAACAATTGCTGGGTTTTTTGTTTCTTCTTTGTTTTTCTTTAAATAGTTTAAAATTTCCTCGTATGTTTCTTGGCATTTTGATTGTCTTATAGAGTTGTAATTTTCAAGTTTTTCTAAAATTAAATCAAGCTTTCCTTCATTTTCTTCTGTTAAAAATTCAAAAGATAATTTTGCATTTGCTAATCTTCCAACGGCATTTATTCTTGGCGCCAAAACAAAAGCTATATCTGTGCTTGTGATATTTTCTCGATTTTGATTTTCAAAAAGCTTAGATATCCCTTTGTTATAAACTTTGCCACTGTTTAATTTTTCAATAGTTAAGGCAACCATTGAGCGAATTTCGCCCAAAAGTGGCATAACATCAGCAACAGCGCCACAAGAAGAAATAATTAAAAGTTCATTTTTTAAATCTTCATCTTCATTGTTTTCCAATAATGCCATAGCAAGCTTATAGGCAATGACAGAGCCGGAGTTATAGCTTAAAGATTTGATATCTTCAATAGAAATTTCTTCTTTAATTGAATTTTTAACTTGCGGGTTAATAATTGCATATGCTTTTGGAAGTTCAAGCTCTGTTGAGTGGTGGTCTGTAACAATGACATCAACCCCAAGGCTTTTTGTTAAATTAATTTCAGATAAATTTGAAATCCCGCAATCAACAGTAATGATTAATTTGATTTTATCTTTTGAAATAAATTTGATTAATTCTTTGGAATTTAATCCGTGCCCATGTAGCGCTCTATCTGGAATAAACACCTGCACGTTTGCGTTTAATTTTTTTAAAGCTTTATATAAAACAGAACTAGATGTCACGCCGTCACAATCAAAATCGCCCCAGATTAAAATATTTTGGTTGTTTTCAATTGCGCTAAAAATTCGTTTGACAGCTTTTTCCATATCGCAAAATGCGTATGGCGAAATTAAATCGTTTTTTGATGGGTTTAAGAATTTTTCAATTTCTTTTTCGTTTTGGAAATTTTTTAAACCCAAAAGCTCATCTAAAAGAGAGTTTTTAGTTGAGCTTTGGATTTTAATTTTTTCTTTTGTTTTTATTTTTCTATAAAGCATTAATCACGTCTTGAGAATTGAGCTAGAAGTCTTAAAATTTCAAAATATAACCAAATAACAGTTACTAAAAGTGCAAAACCGCCATACCATTCAAAATATTCTGGCAAATTTCTGTTTTGTCCTTGTTCAATGAAATCAAAGTCCAAAATGAAATTGAACGCTGCAATTGCACAGATTAAAAGGCTGACGCCAATTCCAAGGCTTGAGCCGTTAAATATTGTCATTGGGTGACCTAAAAGTGCGCCAATGAAACCTGCTAAGTAAAATATTGCAACAGCAACAGTTGACGTGAAAATGATTTTTCTAAAGGTTGGTGTTGCTTGGATTGTTTTGGTTTTGTACAATAAAAGCATTGATAACAAAGTGATTAGAGTTATTGTAACTGCGTTAACAATAATTCCTTCATATAAACTTGCGTACATAAAGCTGACAGAACCAACTACAAGCCCTTCACAAACTGCATATGCTGGCGCTGTGATTGGAGATGACTTTGGATTAAAGCTTGCAACGATTGCCAAAATTAAACCAGCAACAGAAGCCACAACTGCCATTAAACCAGCTTTATCTGAAAAACCTTGCGCACAAAGGTTCCAAGTATATAATCCGCTTAAAATAACAATTCCTAGAAGAATAAGAGTTTTATTAATTGCTCCTTGAATAGTCATTGGTTTGCCTTCAAGAATAACATTTTCTTGAACGTTTGATTTTATCATTGGATTTGATGACATAATAATCTCCTCGTAAAATATCAATTGAATTATACTATAATTTTAAGTTAAAATAAAGTTATGTTAAAAGTAGGAATTACAGGTAATATTGCATCTGGCAAAAGTCAAGTCGAAAAGATTATATCTGATTGCGGGTATAAGGTTTTTGACCTTGATAAAACAACGCATTCTTTGTTTGAAAATAGCGAAGTTTTAAAGCAAAAATTAAAATCTGAGTTCGATACTTTTGAACGCACTGAAGTATCTAAAATTGTTTTCAATGATAAAAATAAGTTAAAAACTCTTGAAAATATTATCCATCCAATGATTAAAGATGAAATGTTTAAAATTTTTGATGAAAATAAAGCCCAAGATAAGCTTTTTGTTTCGGGGGCGTTGCTTTTTGAGAGCGGATTTAGCAAATTTTTTGATAAGACAATTTTTGTTGAAGCAGACCCAAAGCTTCGCCTTGAGCGCTTGATGAAGCGAAATAATTTAGCTGAAACTGAAGCATCAAAAAGAATTAATTCGCAACAAAATAATAAACATCTTGCCGATATCATAATTCAAAATAATTCTACAATTGATGAATTAAAGCAAAGAGTTAAAGAAGTGCTAAAACTTCTCTAACAAGCTTGCAAGCCGTTGCAGTTGAAGTTTTTGTGATATCAATATCAGGAGCAAGCTCCATAATATCTGCCCCAATGATGTTAAAGTTTTTCAAGTGTTTTAACCAATCCAAAAGCTCAAGATAGGTTAAACCGCCAGCCTCTGGTGTTCCAACTCCACTCATCAAACTTGGGTCTAGGACGTCTAAATCTATGGTCAAAAAGATATTTTTGTCTTTAAATTTATCCAATTCTTCTTTTTTTGTCTTAAGGGTTGAATATTTTTTAACTATGTCAAATTCTTCTTTTTCGCCACTTCTTAAGCCAATTTGAGCAATATTTTCATAACCAATTAATTGAGCGATTTGATACATCACTCCGCTGTGTGTTAATTCTTCTCCAAGGTATTGTTTTCTTAAATCCGTATGAGCGTCAAATTGAATAACAGCAACGTTATCATATTTTTTTAAAACAGATTTAACGCTTGCAAGAGTAATTAAATGTTCTCCGCCAATACCAAGGAGTTTTTTATTGTCATTATAAATACAATCAACGTTTTCTTCTGTAATATCAAGTGCTTTTTGAGCGTTTCCAAAAGGATATTCCAAGTCACCAGCGTCATAAAAAGATGTATCTTCCATTTCGATATCAAAAAATGGAGAATATGTTTCAATTCCAATGCTTTCAAGACGCATTGCCTGTGGGCCAAAGCGTGTACCTGCGCGATTTGAACATGTACAATCATATGGCATTCCAAGCATTACAATTTTAGATGAATTATAATCAGGATTTGCGCCAATAAAATCTTTTGATAAAAATGGACCTTTTAACATCTTTTTCCTTTATGAATTCAATTTTTTAGTTAATTCTTGTGCAGATTCTTCATAACCCAATCTGCCCATCAAAGCATAGGTATAATTTTTGGCTTGTTCAACACCTGGTTGATTAAATGCGTCAATGTTATATAATTCGCCAATTATAGCTGTTTGCATTTCAAACATATAAAACAGTTGAGCTAAATAATATTCATTAATTTTTGGCAAAGTTATTGTTAAATTTGGACGTTTAAAATCGCACAATGCAACTTTTGTAGCGTCAGCTTCAGCGTTAATTAAGCGATTGATTGATTTTCCACCAAGATAGTTAACACCTGTATATTCAAAAATATTTGGAATTTCAACAGTTTTATCATATTCTTCGAGACGAATAAATGTGATTACCTTGTCATTTTTACCTTCGTTGTATAGTTGAATTTGAGAGTGTTGGTCGGTTGCACCAAGCGCTTTGATTGGAGTTGGACCATTATTGATTTTGTTTCCTTCTCTATCAAACTCTTTGCCCAATGACTCTGCCCAAAGTTGAGTGTACCAATCTGCAACATATTTCATACGAGACGAATAAGGCATCATAACAGATAGATATTTGCCTTTTTCAGTGTCCATTAAATAATGAATTAGGGCATTTTGCGCTGCGATATTTTTTTTGATATCAGTATTTTTTAAAGCTAAATCCATGATTTTAATACCGCGAATAATTTCGTCGATATCAATGCCAACTAAAGCTAAAGGCACAAGTCCAACAGCCGAAAATACGCTAAAACGACCACCGACATCATCTGGAACAACAAAGGTTTTATAGCCTTCTTCGTTTGCTAGTTGTCTTAAAATACCAGATTGTTTATCTGTTGTAGCGACAATGTTTTTTCTGTAATCATCACCTAAAAGTTCGTGCATCTTGTCTTTGAGAACCATAAATTGGCTCATTGTTTCAGCGGTTGAGCCAGATTTTGTGATTACATTAACTAAAGTTTTCTTTAAATCTAAAATATTTAAAAGGGCGTCGATTTCGTCTGGGTCGATATTATCTAAAAAGAAAATTCTTGGTAAGTTTTCTCTTTGTTCTTTGTCTAAGAAATTCCAATATGGTTTTAAAAGCGCTTCAGATAAAGCTTTTGCGCCAAGCGCCGAACCGCCAATACCAAGAACTAAAACGTTATCAAATCTGCCTTCTACCATTGCGGCAAATTCTTTAACATACCAAACAGTTTCTTCGTTATATCCTAAATTCATCCATTGAAGCCAAGCGCCAGGCTTGTCTTTTTTCATATTTAAGTTGGTGATAATTTCTTGAATTTTATCTGACCACACGTCAAAAGCATGGCACAAGTTTAATCCTTCAGCGCCAATAACCTCGTCTGTGACGTTTTTATAGTCAAATTTAATCATTTGTCACCCTCTTTGATATTTTTCATTGTATATGAAAAAAAATTTTGCGCAAAGGTTTAAAAATAACCCGAGTTGGTAATTTATTTTTTTCTTATAGAAAGCTAATTTTAAACTATGGAAAAAACAGTAGACAAGACAACTTTGATTATTAGCGAAAATGAAAAAGTAATCGCAAATATTTTGCATGATATCAAAAGTCCTTTGTATAGCATTAAAATCGGTTTGCAAAATAGATTAGATAACGAATTAAACAAAGAAATTTTTAAAACAATAATAGATACAATAGAATATATTGAAAATTTTTTGGTAAATTACAGTTTTAAATTAGGTAAATTCGAAAATAATAATTCGCTTTGTGATATTAAAAAAATAATTAATCAAAAAATTGAAAATTGTAAGCAAATTTTGATTGAAAAAAATATTTGCATAGATTTTGTCTATGAAAATCAGGAATATTGCGTTAATTCTATTGAAATATTTTTGTCTAGCATAATTGGAAATATTATTTCAAACATTGCTTTTCATGCAAGTGAAAATCAAAACGCATATATTGAAATGGTTAAAAAGCAAAACGGTGTTTTGATAATTTTTGAAAATTTATATTCAGCACAAAAAAGCGGATTTTCTTTGGGATTAGATTTTTGTCAAAAGCTTGCAAAAGCAATTAAAACAGACATTAAATTTACAAAAACAAAAGAAAAAGTAATTGTTGAATTAAAAATTCCAAACAAAATCAATTAAAGCTCGACACCTCTCATCATGTCTTTTAATGTGTTAATTGTTGTATCCATTGAGACGATATCCGTTGTTCTTTGTTGTAAAAATGCGTTAATTTGTGGCATTAATTCGATTGCAATGTCAAGTTTTGGATTTGACCCCATTTGATACATACCAACATCAATCAAGTCTTTGTTTTCCCTGTATAGCGCTAGTAAATTTCTCATTTTACCAGCTGCTTCTTTGTGTTCAGGGTCAGCAATAGCGCTCATCAGCCTTGAAATAGAACCAAGAGAATCGATTGCAGGGTAATGGTTTTGTTCTGCCACTTTTCTTGATAAGAAAATATGACCGTCTACAATACCACGGACAATGTCAACGATTGGGTCTGTGATATCATCACCTTCCATCAATACTGTGTATAGCGCTGTAATAGAACCTTTTTCGGAGTTTCCTGTGCGCTCAAGCGCTCTTTGAAGCCAAGAGAAAATTGATGGTGGATAACCTTTCATTGTTGGTGGTTCGCCCAATGACAAGCCAACTTCACGCCCCGCCATTGCGCAACGTGTTACTGTGTCTGTCATTAAAAATACTTTTTTGCCTTGATCTCTAAAATATTCACAAACTGTTGTTGCAGCAAGCAAACACTTCATTCTGATTAGAGGAGGTTGGTCACCTGTTGCGCAAACAAGAACAGATTTTTTCATACCTTCTTCTTTAAGTGCGTCAACAATAAATTCTTTTACTTCACGACCACGTTCACCAATCAGTGCAACTACGTTGACATCAGCGTCAGAGTTTCTTGCAATCATACCCAAAAGTGTTGATTTACCAACCCCAGAACCTGCAAAAAGCCCCATACGTTGCCCTGTTCCCATGGTTAAAAGTCCGTCAATGACGCGAACCCCTGTGGACATTTGCTCTGTGATGATTGGTCTATGGAAAGCGTCTGGAATTGTGCCGTTGATGTTCATATATTTAGCATTTGTCAAATCCAACGGTCTTGAATCCATTGGTTCACCTAAAGGGTTAACCAATCTGCCAAGTAAAAAATCTCCAACAGGGAACAAAATTGGTCCGCCTGTTGTTTCAACTAGTGAACCTTGTCCAATTCCTTCGCCATCATATAAAAGCAAAAGTTGCGCAACATCACCCTTGAAAGCTTGGACTTCTGCTGCTTTGCGCTCTCCGGTATGTGTTTGAATATAGCATAAGTCGCCAATTTTTAACCCTGGTAATTTAACCTCAACAGTTAAGCCCAAAAGCTTTGAAACGACGCCTTTGTACTTATATAAGCTGGCATTTTCGATGGTTGAATATGCCTTTTGTTTCATTTGTTGAATTTTATATTCTATATTCTCGTTCATTTAAAATATTATACCATCTAAATTATAATTTCTTGAATTCATCAATCGCATATGAGAATGCTTCTGTGACTTCAGGAGAATATTTTTTGTTTGCATTTGCTTTGATTTCTTCAATCGCCTCATCAACAGTATATGCTTTTCTGTATGGACGATATGAAATCATTGCAAAATAACTATCCACGATTAAAATAATTTGTGCTGTGATTGGAATTTCTTCGCCTTTTTTGTTGTTTGGATATCCCGTTCCGTCCCAATTTTCATGGTGGTGTTCAATGATTGGGATAATATTTGCAACAGATGAGATTGGTTTTAAGATTTCTTGAGCGCCAATGATTGGGTGTTTTTCGATTTTGCTTTTTTCTTTTTTATTTAATGGCGCAGCTTTTTTTAATAAGTCTTTTGGCATTAAGGTGTTGCCAATGTCATATAACAAGGTTGCAATTTTTAATTTGTCTATTTCGCCTTTTGGAAGGTTTAATCTTTTTGCAATTAAAGTTGCAAGTTGAACTTTGTTTTTTGTACTTCCATCAGGATACAATGGGAAATATGATTTTGAAATTGAATCAACAATGCTATATAGCGTTTCTTGGGTTGATGTTCCTGTTGAATCTTGTTGTTTTAATTGTAATTTTTCAATTAAATCTGCAGCAAGTGTTTTGCTAAATGGGATTCTATGTTGAGTTAAGATATCAACAAAGGCATCAATTGCAATATCTTGCCAAGATGTGATTTTTTCTGTATCTGCAAGTGTGACTTGGTTTCTGCCATTTTGTTTAGATAAATACATTGCCTTGTCGCACATTTCAAAAAGTTCATCTATATTTGTTGTTTGTTCAATAAAGCTTGATACGCCGAGTGAGGCTGTAATTCCTTTTTCGAGCCCTTCGATTTCTGATTGTTCAATGAAGCTTCTTAAACGTTCTGCTGCAATCATGCCGCCTTTTGCGTCAATTCCAGGTAAGATTATGAAAAATTCTTCGCCGCCAAAACGCGCTGGGATATCAACACTTCTAGAGTTTTTTGTGATTGCTTGGGCAATTTGTGCAATAGCTTTATCGCCCATTGAGTGACCATATGTGTCGTTGATTTGCTTCAAGTGGTCAAGGTCAACGCCAATCAAACAGAAAGGTTGTTTTGTACGCAAAGAACGAGTTGCCTCGCGGTGAAGTGCGTCTTCAAAAAATCTTCTGTTGAAAAGATTTGTTAAATGGTCTGTAACAGCTTGTTTTTTAACAGTTTCAAACAAGTTTGCAATTGTAATTGCAAGCTCTATTTGTCTTGTGAACAAGTTTAAAAAGCTTAATTCATCTTCTTTTAGCTCTTTTCTTGGTGAAAATACTGAAAGAAAACCACTGAATTGATTTTGGACTGTAATTGGCAAAATGATAATTGTTTTAATATCAAATTTTGCGCTAAAGTCGCTTAAACGTTCTGTATCAATCCCTTCTAAGTTATCTTCGATAAAACTTTTTAGGCTGATATAATATGTTACTTCTTTTTTCGCAATTGCTTGTTCAATAAGCCCGTCTTTTTGCGGGTGTAATTTAAAATCAAAAATGCTTTCATTAATTAAATTTGACATATCAGTTGAAAATTCGTTTTCAAGATATGTTTTAAGAGCATATGTTGGGTGTTTTGCGTCATATTCTTTTTGAGCAATAAAGCTATAAATATAACCAAATTCGCCGTATAAGCTTGAAACAATTGTTTCTAAAACGCTTGACAGTGGGCGAGATGAGTTCATCATGTCCCAAACTTGTTCAAGAGTTAAAAGGGTTTGATTGGCAAGGCGCAATTCCTCTGTTCTTTGAGCAATTTCGCGCTCTAAAACAATATTTCTCTGATAAACTTCGTAAGCATCTTGCGAATCAGCGTGTATTTGGCTTTCAACGTCTTTGAGTTTTTGCGCTGACTGCGTTATCCAATCTAATATTCCCATAAAAAGTATTATACCCTAATTTTCAAAATATTTACAATATTTTCTTGAAAATAGTTTAAATTGTTGATTATCAAACATCTAAAAATGTAGTATGCTATCTTATGTAAATTAATGATGGAGTTATTGTAGATGTTAATCGAAGAAGTTTTAGAATTAGCTATATCAAAAAATGCAAGCGATATTCATATTTCCGCTGGTTTACCACCAGTACTTAGAATAGACGGTAAATTATTCAGAACAAATTTGCCTGTTTTATCGTCAGATGACGTTGAAACAATTATTTTCCCTATTTTGTCAAACGAACAAAGACGTGAACTTGAACAAAATTGGGAATTAGACTTTGGTTATGGGTTGCACGGCGTTGGTCGTTTCAGGGTAAATATTTATCGTGATAAAGGTTCATATGCTGCGGCTTTTCGTGCGATTAATTCAACTCCTCCAAATTTTGATGATTTAGGCTTGCCAGAGGTTATGAAAAAAGTTGCACAAAGACCAAGAGGGCTTGTTTTGGTTACTGGTCCAACAGGTTCTGGTAAATCTACAACATTAGCTGCAATGATTGACTATATTAACTCATCTCGTTCTGAACATATTATTACGATTGAAGACCCTATTGAATTTATTCATCAAAATAAAAAATGTATTATTCACCAACGTGAATTGGGACAAGATACAAAATCTGTTGCAAATGCGCTTCGCTCAGCTCTTCGTGAAGACCCAGATGTTATCTTGGTTGGTGAAATGCGTGACTTGGAAACCACTCGCTTGGCGCTGACAGCTGCTGAAACTGGTCACTTAGTTTTAGGTACATTGCACACCTCATCTGCTTCTCAAACAATTGACCGTATTGTTGATATTTTCCCAGAAGCGCAACAACAACAAATCAGACTTCAACTTTCAATTTCATTAGTTGCAGTATTTTCTCAATGTTTATTGCCAAAATTGCAAGAAAATGGCATTAAAAAAGGTCGTCAACTAGCCCAAGAAATCATGCTTGTTAATCCAGCGATTGCAAACTTGATTCGTGAACAAAAAACAGCACAAATTTATTCTGCAATTCAAACAGGTGTCGGAATGGGTATGCAAACACTTGATATGTGCTTGAAAGAACTTGTTAAACAGAAAAAAGTTGACGTTAAAGATGCAATTTTGAAATCACAACGTCCTGAAGAATTTGCTCGTTCTATGGGCATGGCATATTACGAAAACGAAATGTAATTGTTAAGAAACTGTAAATTATATAAAAATTAATATTTGTAAAAAAATATGTTCTTGATAGAATATATTTATAATGAATTTAAAAGAATGTCCCAAATGTCGTGGACATTCTCTTAATAAGGAAAGAAATAAGATTTTTAACCCCAAGAAAGGCAGATAAAATGGGAATTAAAGGTAAATTAGACAAAATGGTAGTTCTTGCTTGCGAAGATTGCAAAGAAAGAAATTACACTACAACTAAAAACAAAAAAGTTCACAAAGAAAGAATGGAACTTAAAAAATATTGTCCAACTTGTAAAAAACATACTAACCACAAAGAAACAAAATAGCGGTAGCTGAGGCTCCCAAGCGATTTGCGTCGAGCAAAGCGCTGGAGCTGTACGATTGCGACGTAGGATAATTGAGGCTGTGAGGCGACTTAGCTGAACAAAGCCGAAATACCCACAGGAGCAAAACGATTTGTACAATTGAAAATTTAATATTAAATTTGCGTCCTTAGTTCAGTTGGTAGAACGTCGGTCTCCAAAACCGGATGTCGAGGGTTCGAGTCCTTCAGGGCGCGAATTAAATAAAACAGAGTGAAACATAAACAAAATGTCGAATTTTGTTTATGCGGAACAATTGACAGGTGACGTAGGATATCGAGCTTTTGAGCGAGTGCGATAGCAAAGCGAAAACAAGCGAGATACCAACAGGAGCCAAATACCACAAAATGTGTTAAGCCAAAACGGCAAAGAAAGTAAAAAAATGACAGCGGAAAAAAACTCACAAAAAAATACTTTTAAAGAAGATATGGTGACATATTTTAAAGGTGTGAAAACTGAGTGGTCTAAGGTTTCTTGGCCTACTAAAAAACAAATTATCGCTGAGTGCGGAATTGTTTTATTGGTTGTCACATTTTTTACTTTAGTTGTTTATTTTATGGATATAATTTTTAAAGCTCTGTTGGGGCTAATTAAGTAAAGGTTGAAAAATGGCAGAAAAAGAAAACGAAATTCAAGAACAAGAATTAAACGAACAAGCTGTTGAAGAAAATATCTACATCAGCAAAGAGCCAACTCACAATGTTGAAAAAGCTCCAAAGAAAAGATGGTATGTTGTTCATACATATTCTGGCTACGAAAACAAAGTTAAAGTTAACCTTGAAAAACGTATTGAATATATGAACATGGGTGAAAAAATCTTTAGAATTGAAGTTCCTCAAAAAACCATTACTCAAGTTCGTTCAGGTAAAAAGACTAAAAAAGAAGAAAAAATCTTCCCTGGATATGTTCTTGTTGAAATGATTATGGACGACGATTCTTGGTATGTAGTTCGTCATACTGCAGGGGTTACAAAATTTGTTGGAACTGCTAAAAAACCAATTCCTGCTAAAGATTCTGAAATTAAAAAGATTATTCACAGAGGTCAACAAACAGTTACTAAAATCGAACTTGACGTTAAAGTTGGCGACAAAGTTCGTATCATTTCTGGTCCGTTTGCTGAATTCATTGGGGATATTACAGAAGTTTATCCTGATAAATCAAAATTAAGAGCAATGGTGTCTATATTTGGTCGTGAGACACCGGTTGAACTTGAATACAAACAAATACAAAAAGTATAGAAAGCGTGAGCCGGTGCGTAAATCGGCAAAACGACAAGTTTTGGCGATTGAGCATTACGATGGCGAGGTAGGATAATCGAGCGAGCGAACGCCAGCGATAGCAAAAGTGAGCTTTAGCGAGATACCCACACGAGCCAAAGGTACAGCGTTTTCAAAAAAGGCAAAAGCCAAAAGGTACATAGAAAAGATAAAGTGCAAATAGTGGAAGGATATAAATCCGTAATTACCACGAAAGGAGAATAAAATGGCACCAAAATCAAACAAAAAAGTTACCGGCAAAATCAAATTGCAAATTGAAGCCGGAAAAGCAAATCCATCTCCACCAGTTGGTCCAGCATTGGGTCAAAAAGGTGTTAATATCATGGATTTTTGCAAACAGTTCAATGACAGAACTGCATCACAAGCTGGTTACATCATTCCTGTTGTAATTGATGTATACGAAGACAGAAGTTTTGACTTCGTTATCAAATCACCTCCAGCTGCTGTTTTAATTAAGAAAGAATTGAATCTTCCAAAAGGTTCTGCTGTTCCTAATAAAAACAAAGTTGCTCAATTAACTCAAGAACAACTTGAAAAAATCGCAAAAATTAAAATGGACGACTTAAACGCTACATCATTAGAAGCTGCAGTAGAAATGATTAAAGGTACTGCAAGATCAATGGGCGTAACAGTTGCACAATAGTAGATGGGAGACAACTTAAAGGTTGTCGTTAATTACCACAAAAGGAGAAAAAAATGGCTAAATTAACCAAAAAACAAAAGAAAATAAACGAAATGTTGGCAGATTTTGCTCAACCAACATCAGCTGTTGAAGCAATTAAAAAACTTCAAGAAATCGCGCAAGCAACTTCTAAATTTGATGAAACTTTAGAATGCCATATGCGTCTTGGTATTGATGTAAAACATGCTGACCAACAAATCAGATCAACAACAGTTTTACCTGCTGGTCTTGGTAAAGAAGTTAGAGTTTGTGTTATTGCAAAAGCTGACTTAGTTGCTGCGGCAAAAGAAGCAGGCGCAGAAGAAGCTGGTTCAGAAGAAATTATCGATAAAATTTCTGACGGTTGGTTTGAATTTGATACTTTAATTGCAACACCTGATATGATGCCTAAATTAGGTAAATTAGGTAGAGTACTTGGTCCAAAAGGCTTAATGCCAAACCCAAAAACAGGTACAGTTACAACTGACGTAGCTCGTGCAGTTAAAGATGCTAAAGCTGGTAAAGTTGAATTCCGTGCTGACAAACAAGGCATGATTCACGTTCCTCTTGGCAAAATGAAATTCTCAACAGATGATTTAATGAAAAACTTTGCTACATTGGCTGACGCTGTTATTAAAGCAAAACCATCTGCAGCAAAAGGTACATATCTAAAATCAGTATATCTTTCAACTACAATGGGTCCTGGTATCAAATTAGATGCTAAAAACACACCTGCTGAAGTTAAAGAATATGTTGGCTAATTTTTATAATAAAATTACTGAAAGCACAGCCTATAAGAAATTTAGGGCTGTGCTTTCTTGTGTTTTTCACTATATTCATAAAAAAATGTTTTTTGGAATTTTTTCAAAATTTGATGAGAAATTTTTTAAATTCATTTTTGTTGGCTTGTTAAATACCTTCGTTTCCTATGTTTTGTATGCCTTTTTTGTTGCTATTGGCTTGGTTGCAAATTTGGCGCTATTTTTTCAATATATTTTTGGGGTTTTGTGGAATTTTAAAACGACTGGAAGTATTGTTTTTAAAAACAATGACAATCGTTTGCTTTTTAAATTTGTTTTGAGTTATGTTTTTACTTTTTTCTTAAATAGCATTTTATTAAATTTTTTAATTAAATATGTAAATGAATATTTTGCTCAAGCAATTTTAATTTTCCCTGTTGCTTTGACTTCGTTTGTGATTTTGAAGTTTTGGGTGTTTAGGAAATAATACCTATAGCTTGTCTCGACTTTCGTATTTCATACGTATAGATGATTTAAAGTGTTATCAATTCAAGCATAATTGTGTAAAATCGATAGTTTATGTAGTATTGAACTTATTTTATGTAGAGAGATTTCCCCAAATAGAAAAGACGTTACAACTATGACTAATGCTCAAAATACGCTTGAAATGGCAACAGAGGCACATCAAAGATATCTTTTGAAGCCTACTAATGAAGATTTGACGACTGCAATTAATTGTTATATTGAAACAATTAAGGAAAATCCGCAAGTCACAAGCGCATATTATCACCTTGCCACACTTTTGCACAAAAATGGTCAAATTGGACTTGAGAGTGCTATTGAACAATGTAAAAAAGCGGTTAATGTAGCGCCAAATGACGCAAATGCGCATATGTATTTGGGATATTTTCTTTCTTTAAATCAAGAGTTTGACGCAGCAGAAGCAGAATTTAAAGAAGCTATTAAATTAAAGCCAGCAATTTCCAGAACAAGACTTGTTTTGGCTTTGACAATGCTTGAAAAAATCAAAAATCAAGTTTCAAAAAATTCAATTAGTGACATCTCAAATGCGCTATATTACGGTTTTACAGGCGCATTGATGAGCTTGTTTGACAAAACAAGTTTGAAACTTTTAGCTCACAATATTGCAGACGATATCAACTTTGTTCGCCATAGAACTGTTGGCAAATTCTTTGAAAAAATTAATTCTGAAAAGAAAGCCTATAACCTTTATTTGAGTGCAGTTGATAACTCTAAAAAATCAATTGTTTTATACGAACGCATGGCGCGTATTGCAATCAAGAAAAATCGCCATGATATCGCGCTTGATTGTTTAAATAATGTTGTAATTTTATCAAATAACGACCCAATTAAAATTGTTAACGCTATTGAATATTTAGAAAAATATCAAAGCGACAAGATTAACGAGCTTGTTGATTACTATACAATTTTGGCAAATAAATATCCTGAATTGTCAAAATGTTATTATGAACTTGGTCATTTGTATCTTAAAAAAGATGAAAAAATTAACGCTTTAAGTGCATTTAAGCTTGCAATGAAATATGAAGAAAACAACCCATATTATCAAAATTCGCTTGCTTATGCTTATGTTCAACTTGAACAGTACGATTCTGCTATTGAATTATATCAAAAAGCGCTTGAGGCAAATCCAAATAACGAATGGTCTGCTATTGTAGCGCAAGCTTTAGCAGCAATTTATCACCAAGTTAAAGGTAATTCTGAAGCTGCAATTTCAATGCTTCAAAATAGCTTGCTTTTAACAAAAAATAAATCACAAATCCACGAAGCAATTGCAGATATCTATTATGATACTGAAGATTTAGACAAAGCGATTGAATATTATGAATATGCGCTTAAAGATGATAGTGAAAATCCAAAAATCTATTCTCGTTTAGCAATGGCATATTGGGAAAAAGATTACATTGAAAAGGCGATTATTTTCTATTCAAAAGCGCTAGAGCTAGACTCAACATACGATATAGCATATAATAATCTTGGAGTAGTTTTCATGGACGGTCTTGGCGATTTGCCAAGAGCAATGGAATATTTCAAAACTGCTGTTGAAATCAGTCCTGAATATGTTTTGGCGCATTTTAATCTTGCAAGAGCACACGAAGGATTGGGCGAAAAAATTCAAGCAGCAAAACAATATCAAAAAGCTTTAAACATTAATAAAGTTAAAGAAGAGATGGACTCTGCATTGATTGAAAATAGACTTTATAAACTGTTTGAAGCATAACGATAGCGACGTAGGATAATTGAGGTTGCGAGGCGACTTAGCCGAACAAAGCCGAAATACCCACAGGAGCAAAAGGCGCAAGCCGGTGCTAAGTCGGCAAAGCGAAGTAAGGCCAAATAAATACCAGAAAATATGTATAAATTAAAAAAGATATTTCAATCAACAGTTGCTAAAGTGGTAAGTTTGTTGCTTATCTTGATTTTCGGCGCCTCTGTTTTTTTCTTTTTTGATTTCTATAAGCGACAATATAGCCACATGAAAGGTTATTATTGGGTTTATCGTGGTGATAAGGAATATAAAAATCATAATCTTCAAGAAGCAATTAACTATTACGAATATGCCATAAAGCTCCACCCAAAACATTATCGTGCAATGTATAACCTTGCAAATATTTATGTTGCATATGAAGATTATTATTCTGCATTATTAAACTATAAAAAAGCTCTTGCAATCAAGCCAGATTACGAAGTTGCAAGAATTAATTATGCAATAATTTTGACTGAAACATATAAAACAGATGAAGCAATAAGAGAATACGAAAAGGTTACAGAAACAAAACCTAAATTCATCAAAATTCCATTTTTGGTAGATAACAAAAAATCATATAATCATAATCGTGGCGTAGCTTTTTATAATATGGGGCTTGCATATCGCACAAAATCTTTGCTTGCAGGTTTAAATCGTGCTGAAAGAAAGAAATATCTTCAAAAAGCAGATGATTCATATAAAAAAGCGCTTGAAACCTTGAACAATTACAATGCAAACTATAATCTTGCTTTGATTAATCAACTTTTAAAAAACCAGCACCAAGCAGGATATTACTATTGCAAAGCCATGGAAATTGAGCCAATGGAATATGAAGCACATTTCAACTTGGCAGTTTTATTGATGGACATGAAAAATTATACAGGTGCTGCTTCAGAATTTAAAAAAGCAGGTTTAATTTTAGATTCAAAAGCAGATACAACAAAACATAAATATATTTACGACGTTTTAACCCAAGTTAATCAAAAAATCTCTGCATCAGATAATACTGAATATTTCAAAAAACTTAGAGAGGCAGATGAAAAAAATAGCTTAATGAAATATAAAGCAGGAAAATTAATTTTAGACGAGTTTGAAGACGAAGATTTAATCAAAAGCTTTAGTCAATGTTCAAACAGGGAGATTTTCGTGGGAGAAGGCGCTTAGATGGATTTTAAAACACTATATGATTTTATCTATACAATAACAAAAACAGACGATATCCCAGATAGAAGCACATTAATTGAAGCTTTTAAAGAGGCGCTATCTATCTTTTTTCCTGTGCAAGAGTTGAAAATTTTTTTAATGGACGAATATTCTTATCTTTTGAAGGATTTTGAAAAGCCTTGGGAGAGCTTGTCTTTGAATGGTTGTAAAGATGAAATTAGAAACAGATTTGATAATTTTTTAATTCAAAAAAGCCAATATGAAATCTCTAACGACGTTTTGTATTTTCCAATAATTCAAAAGCACAAAACTCTCGGGTTTTTAAAATTGAAATCAAGAGAAAAAATCTCACCTAAAAATGACTTTTTTTCAATTTTGCCTTTGGCAATTTCGCAAATTTCTTTGCTTTGTATGAATTTAAAAAATAATGAAATGATATCAACTTCATCAAAATTTCATCAAACAGTTAGAAACATTGCAAAAATCACAGAAACTCAATATGAACTAGATTATATTTTGCCGATTATGGGCGAAATGATTGACGGGTTCATTTATGACCATTTGATTTATATTTTCATTAAAAACAAAAACAAAAAAGAATATAAATTAATTTGGCCAAAAAAATGTTCAGATGACAAAATTTATGAATATTTAGAAGAGATAAATTCAAAATCTAAAACAATGATAAAACAAAATGGTAAAATGGGTATTTTCCCTCTTATCATTGACTCAAAGCCTTATGGTGCAATTGTTGCATACAATCATTTTGATAAAATTACAACAAAAGAAATTGAATATTTAGATGAAATCAAATCTCAAGCACAAGTGACCCTAGAACGCGCTAAATCATATGTTGAAGTGTTAGAATATGCAACGCTTGACGCTTTGACGGGCTATAATAATCGCCATCAATTTGAAAAACGTTTAAGAGAAACAACGGCAAGTGCAAAAAGACAAAATCAACCTTTATGTTGCATTATGTCTGATATTGACTTTTTCAAAAAAGTTAATGACACATATGGACATGCAGTTGGCGATTGTGTTTTAAAAGCTGTTGCAAAAACAATCAAAAAAGAATTAAGAGAAGAGGATATCGCCTCTCGCTACGGTGGGGAAGAGTTTATCTTCTTGTTGCCGCATACAAATTTAGACGAGGCAAAAATTGTTGCACAAAGGTTAAACGAAGCAGTCGCAAAGAAAAAAATTAATATTGAAGAGTTTAATATTGAAAACGTTAAAGAGATTTCTGTTACTATTTCAATTGGTGTTTCAGAATTTAATAAATCAATGAAAGAACCGCAAATGCTCTATAAAAACGCTGATGAAGCGCTATATCAAGCAAAAGAAAGCGGCAGAAACAGAGTTGTTGTATATCAAAATAAATAATTAAAGCCTCTTTTAAAGGGGCTTAATTTTTGATATTATATTTTTATCAGAAATAAGGATAGAATAATGAATTTTGAATTAAACTTGACGCAAGAAGAACTAGAAAAAAGAACGCACAAGGACTATCTTGTGACTAAAAAAATGCTTGATGTGGATTCAAGCGAATTTGCAGCACTTAAAGACGGCGACAAAGGCGCTCTTTCGTATTTGGTTAAAGCGGCAAGAATAATTGAAAAAATTAATATGCAACTTGATTCTCATCATAATCTTGGTTTTAAAAAATACCTAGAAGATGAAATCAAAAAAGGAAATAAAAAAGCGCAATTAACAAAAATATTGTTTGACGCTCAAAAGGGCATTTTTGCGCTTGATTGCGAATCAAATCTTGTTGTTTTGGCTCGCGGTTTAGAATTAAAAAAAGGCAGAGGTCTCTATCCAGATGACCTTGAAATATCTGAATTTCACGATATTTTAATTAAAATGTTAAAAGAAAATAAGGCATTAGAAGTTAAAAAAATCTTAAATCAAAGAAGTGTTGTTGAAAGAAAAGGCAGCGAGCTTGTTGCGATTGATTTTGTTGATAAATTTAAAGAAGATTTTAAACAAGTTGCAAAATATCTTTTAAAAGCGAGTTGTTTATCTACAAACGTTGATTTCAACGAATATTTAAGACTTCAAGCAGACGCATTTTTAGAGGCTGACCCAATCAAAGACGCATATGCTGATAAAAAATGGGCAACTTTGCAAGATACTCCACTTGAATTTACAATCACAAGAGAAAATTATACAGATGAAATGACAGAAACTGTTTTGGAAAATGCTGAATTAAAGGCATTATTAGACAAAAATAATATTGATGTCATTTCAAAAGATTATCTTGGCGCGCGCGTTGGGATAGTTAACAAAGAAGGAACAGATTACATTTTAAAAGTTAAAGATTTCCTTCCTTTAATGGCTATGAATATGCCATATAATAGCGAATATGAGCAAGTTATCAGTGATGAAAATGAAATATCTCAAACAATGGTAGATGTTGATTTAATTGAAGTTGCAGGAGATGTTGGTGCTTTTCGTGCAGGTATCACATTAGCAGAAAATCTACCAAATAATGATAAATTATCTTTAACTATTGGCGGTGGCAGAAGAAACGTATATCATAGACAAATTCGCTTTGTGACATCAGACGACGCCAAACAAAAAATCCAAGAAAGATTAGATAATATTTTAGAAAAATCTTTGCATAAATATTACGACGATAAAATGGACCATCCTTTTACAATTGGGCATGAAAACGGACATTCCCTTGGTCCGAAAGAGGGTTGTGAAGCTTTAGGAAAATATAAATCAATTATTGAAGAAAATAAGGCTGATATGGTTGCTCTTTCAATGCTAGATAAACTATCTGAAGCTGGTTTATATTCACAAGCAGAAAAAGAAAAAATCATTGTAACATATGCGACAGATAACATGTTGAAATCTAAGCCAACATTGTCTCAGGCGCATAGGGTTCGCTCTGTAATGCAAAATTATTATTTCCTTCAAAAAGGCGCAATTGAAATTTCAAAAGACGGATTTTTAACAGTTCATATTGAAAAAATGGTAGATACAGCATATGAAATGTTGTCTGAAATTGTAAAAATTCAAATGAATGGCGACTTTGAAGCAGGCGAGAAATATGTTTTGGATAATTTTATCTGGACAGATGAGATGGAAGTTATTGCTCAAAAATTGAGAAAAATTTCAAAAAGATTAAATGGAAAAACGGAACAAAAGCTTGCAGATAAGCTTTTTGAGGAAGAAATAGATTAATTTGATTTTTGAATAAAATATATTGTTTTATTCAATTTTGATTTTTTATAAAGAACTAAAGTTCTTGTTCATTTTCTTTTTCTTTCGTCAAGTCCTTCAGACTTCTTCGTTTTTCTTTTCTTTTTTCAATCGCCGATCAAAGAAAAGAAAAACGAAGCAAAAAGAAAAGAAAACACGGCTCGGTTTCATGTGGGTTTCTAGTGACGCACTAAATTCAACGTCAATGCTTACGGGAACTCGCTAGCGCTCAGACAACCCTTACGCATTGCCGTTTCATTAAGTGCGTGTGCTTTTCCACAAGCGAGAAACTTAATGACGTATGAAAATAAAACCGGAGAGGAATTTGAACGTTTTAAGCTTTTTATGTTTCATTGTATAGAAATTATTGTATAAGGTGTTCAAAACCTCGACTGTTTTATTCAGGAGTTAAGTTTTGAAGCGTTGCAAAAAAGCAAAACAATTTAACCAAGCCCGAGGTTTCTTTCTTTTCTCGTACTCTTTTCTTTCTTTTCATTTCGGCGTTTGAGAGAAAAAGAAAGAAAAGAGTACAAAAGCTTTAGCTTTTTAAAAAATGAACTTTTTGAAATTGAATAAAACAATATATTCTATCCAAAAAAATAATAAAAAAAAGACCCCTATCAACACAGGAGTCTTTTTTTACTTAAAAACTTATTAATCTAAATAAAATACTGTAACAACTTTATGTGATTCTTCAGCAAATTCAACTGCTTTATGTAATGTATTTGAAGAATGCGACAAGAAACAAATCAATTGTTGACATTCTGATATGATTTCTCTGTTACAAATTCTACTTGCATCAGCCAATGTCATCATTGCTCTGTCTGGGTGTTCAACAATGTTTGGAACGCCGATAAGTTGGTCTTGAACGTCTGATGGTTGTTGACCAATTGTTTGTGGAAGAATAATTTTTAATTTTTCAGGATTAGCTTTCAATGCCCCTCTGATTGCAGCGGCATTTGTACCAGAAGAACCACCTGAAGTGATTATTGTATTTCCTTGCATAACAAGGCTTGTAGTTAAAGTTTCAATAATTTGTTGGTGTGTAATTGTAAGGTTTCTTGAACCAATGATAGCTATTCTTTTTGCACTTTGGCGAATTGTTGCTAATTCTTGCGCTAATGCGTCAACATCATCTCCATCTTTTTGTTCTACTTTGTCCAAATCGTCCATTGGAACTACGATTGAAGGTTGTTGTCTTTCGTTTTCTTGCATATTTTTTATTTTTTCCTTTATTTTTTTGCTATATAATATTAACATATTTTCCACATTTTGAAAATATCTAAGCAAAATATCCAACTAAAAATCGTAATACAAGGGGAGTGTCCAATTATTTATGCCGAATAATTTAGAGTTTTTACAAGGTTTGAACGAACAACAAAATCAAGCTGTAATTGAAAAAGAAGGAACAATTTTGGTTTTAGCTGGCGCAGGCTCTGGAAAAACCAAAGTTTTGACTTCAAGGATTGCAAACCTTGTCCATAACGGCGCAAATCCTTATGATATCTTGGCTGTGACTTTCACCAATAAAGCAGCAAAAGAAATGCAAGAACGTTTAGCAAAATATTTGGGTGAAGAAGTTGTCAAAAAAATGTGGGTAGGCACTTTCCATAGTATCTGTGGCAGATTTTTGCGAAGAGATTTGGAAAGCTACAAAACAAAAGATGGCAGACATTGGGACAATAATTTTGTAATTTATGACGATACAGATACCAAAACAATAATTAAAAATGCGCTTAAAAAATTAAACATAGATGAAAAATCTTTTGAAATTAAAGCTGTTAAAGCGGCAATTTCAAATGCTAAAAATAAAATGCAAGATGCTTATCTTTTTGCGACTTATGCTCGTGATTACTACAACCAAAAGATTTCTGAAATATATTACGAATATGAGCGCCAATTGGCTTTAAACAATGCTCTTGATTTTGATGATATGTTAATGCTTGCAGTTAATATGCTAAAAGAAAATGAAGAAGTTAGAAAAAAATACGAAGCTCGCTTTAAACACATTTTGGTAGATGAATTTCAAGACACAAATAAAGCCCAATATGACTTAATTCGCATGTTGTATCCGCCAGAAACTGAGAAAAAAGGCTCGCTTTGCGCAGTTGGAGATGTTGACCAATCAATCTATTCTTGGCGTGGAGCGGATTTTAAAATCATTTTAAATTTTCAATCAGATTATGAAAATACAAAATTAATTAAATTAGAAAAAAACTATCGCTCAACTGCTTGCATTTTAAATGCTGCAAATGAAGTGATTAAAAACAACGAAGAAAGATTAGAAAAAAACTTATATTCAACAAAGGGCGAAGGTGAAAAAATTAGCCTTTTTGAAGCGCAAGATGATTTTTCAGAAAGTCGCTATATTGCAAAAAAAATCGAAAATGGAAAATTTGCAAGAAAAGACGTTGCTGTTTTGTACCGCACAAATGCGCAATCTCGCTCTATTGAAGAAGCAATGATGAGCTATTCAATTCCATATAAAATGGTTGGCGGATTGAAGTTTTACGAAAGAAAAGAAATCAAAGACATTATTGCATATTTAAAATTAATCTATAACCATAACGATTCTCAAGCGCTTAAAAGAATTATTAACGAGCCAAAGCGTGGGATTGGCGAAACAACGATAAATAAGCTTTCGCAATATGCAGATGAGTATGAAATTAGTATTTATGAGGCTTTAAAACATCTTGATAAAATTGAAGAAATTAATTCTGGCACAAAAGCAAAGCTTCAAAACTTTTTTGCGACAATAGAAGAAATTACAAGCTTGCAAAATAATTATACTTTGAGTGGATATGTGACAGAAATCCTTGAAAGAACGGGATATTCCCCGCTTTTAAGACAAGAAGACAGCATTGAAAACCAATCTCGTCTTGAAAACTTGCAAGAGTTTGTCAATGTCGCACAAGAATTTGAGCAAGATGAATTTGCGCTAGACCCAGAAGATGACCTTGGTGTTTTGGGAAATTTCTTATCTCAAGTGGCGCTTGTTTCAGATATTGACCAAGTGAAAGATGATGAAAACTCTGTTACTTTAATGACTTTGCATGCGGCGAAAGGGTTAGAGTTTCCTTGTGTCTTTATGGCGGGGTTAGAAGATGGAATTTTCCCTCATGGCAGAAGTATTGGTTTTGGCGCAAACAAAGCAGAATTAGAAGAAGAGCGCCGTTTGATGTATGTTGGGATTACAAGAGCTAAAGAAAAATTATATTTAACACATGCACAATCAAGAAAAGTTTGGGGACATTACCAAACAAATCCAAAGAGTATGTTTTTAAAAGAAATTCCTGAAAATTTAATTGAAGAAGAAAGTATTTCAAGGACTTTTGGCGGTTCAAAATCTAGTTTTTCATCAACCGTTTCTAAAATTAAAGAAAAGAAAACTTATAATTCATATTCTTCAAACCAAGCTCAAGCCCCAAAATCTAGCGGACTTTTGAGTTCAATTGAGCGAATTAAACAATCAAGTGCAAAAGCGCAATCAACAACTCAGGCAACAAACAATTTAGCAAGTTCGTTGGCAAAAATTAAAAAAATGAGTGTGCAATCAGATACTCAAGCGCCAAAAAAGGTTGACTATAAAACGGTTAATGCGCATGTGGTGAAAAAAAATCAAGAAGAAAAGCCAAAAATGAGCATTCAAGAGATGATTCAAAAGGCAAAAAATCAAGCTTCCAAAACAAGCACAGTTGCGGTTGGAACAGGGTTATTTCCTGTTGGAACAAGAGTTTTCCATACAACGTTTGGAGTTGGAAGAGTGAAAGAAATTCTTGAAAATAATAACGAAAAAAGTTACGTTATTGAATTTGGAAAGCATGGGGAAAAAATTCTCGATTCAACAACATCTGGCTTAAAAACGTTCTAGGCTTTACAAAACTAAACACCTGTAAAACTATTGTTTTAAAGCCTTTTGGGGAATATTTTAAAGTGAAAATTAAATAAATTTGCAAAAAATTTTTCTAGCTTATATAATTGAGCATGTAAATAGATAGTATTATTACAAAAAATTGAGGTAAAAATGAGTACAGAAATTTTAGAAAAAGTAAAAAAAGTAGTTATAGATCAACTAAGTGTTGATGAAAGCCTTGTTACACCAAACGCTTCTTTCACAGTTGATTTAGGTGCAGATTCATTAGACACAGTTGAATTAGTAATGGCTTTCGAAGAAGCTTTCGGTTGCGAAATTCCTGATGAAGATGCAGAAAAAATTGCAACAGTTCAAGACGCAGTTAACTACATCGAAGCTCATCAGTAAACCTGAGTGCTGTGAAGCGTAGTGCGATGCACTAGCTGAACAAACGAGGGCACAAAGAGAGCTTAAAACAAAAACTTAAAAGACTGCTGGTTTTCCCATGCAGTCTTTTTTAAAAACCAGAATCGAGGTAAACATGGAAAAAAGACGAGTTGTCGTCACTGGCATGGGCATAGTTAGCTCATACGGTTGCGGCGTAGACAAGTTTTGGAATTCCTTAAAAGAAGGAAAATCTGGCGTTCGTAATTTAACAAGAATTCCTCTAGAAGGACATTTGGTTACTTTTGGCGCCGAAGCAACAACTTTTGATGACGAAGTGGCACAAAATAATTTGATTGATGCAAAAGAATTTAAACGCATGGACAGATTTACTCAATTTGGCGTTGTTGCAGCAGATGAAGCTGTTAAAGACAGCGGATTTGACATAGAAAAAGAAGACCCATACAGAGTCGGGGTTGTTTTTGGCTCTGGTGCTGGCGGTTTTCATACTTTCGAAACACAACATCAAAACATGATTCAAAGAGGACCAACCAAATGTTCTCCTTTTACTGTTCCAATGTTGATTAATAACATGGCAGCAGGCAGAATTTCTATGCGCCATGGGGCAAAAGGGGTTAACAAATGCGTTACAACTGCTTGCGCAACAAGCGCTCACTGTATTGGTGATGCTTTCCGTTCAATTCAATTTGATGATGCGGATATCGTTATTGCAGGTGGTTCAGAAGCCGTTTTAACAAATCTTGGTGTTGGTGCTTTCACATGTGCAAGAACTTTATCAAGAAGAAATGACGACCCAGAACACGCTTCAAGACCATATGACATTGATAGAGATGGTTTTGTTATGGGCGAAGGGGGTGCTTGTTTAATTCTTGAAGAATTAAATCATGCTCTTGCTCGTGGTGCTAAAATTTATGCTGAAATTGTTGGCTATGGTCAAACAGGAGACGCATATGACATGGTAGCGCCAGACCCAAGTGGCGTGGGTGCTGCAAAAGCTATGGAATTATCTGTACAAAATGCAGGTATCAAACCAAGTGATGTAGATTACGTTAACGCTCATGGCACATCAACACATCTTGGTGATATTGCTGAATCAAATGCGATTGCAAAAGTTTTTGGCGACCTTTCAGTTAATAAGAATTTGAAAGTTTCATCTACAAAATCAATGCATGGTCATATGGTTGGCGCAACAGGTGGTGCTGAAGCGATTGTTTGTATTAAAGCAATTAATGAAAGCATTATCCCACCAACGATTAACCTTGTTAATCAAGATCCTGAAGTTGCTAATTTGGATTATGTTCCAAACAAGGCAATTAAAAAAGAAGTTAATTACGCTTTAACAAATTCATTTGGTTTTGGCGGACAAAATGCTTCTTTATTATTTAAAAAATTTGAAAAGTAAATAATTAAATGTCGGTGTGGCGGAATGGTAGACGCGCACGTTTGAGGGGCGTGTGGAGAAATCTGTGGGGGTTCAAGTCCCCCCACCGACATTTAAATTTGGAGAAAAGTTTTGAAAAAGAATTTTTGTTTTGAATTATATAAATCAATTAGCCCAAAAACCGCAGAGGTGATTATCCCTGTTGTTGATTTAATTAGAAAATTTAAAAACAAACCTCCAATTCCGTTGTTTGAAAAATTAGCAAAATTTGACGCTCCAAATTTGCAAAACAAAACAATAATGCTCCATGCGGTCAGTGTTGGTGAAGTATTATCATTAGAAAATTTAGTTAAAAAAATAAAAACAGAATTTCCGTCTTGTTCTCTTGTGATTACAACAGGAACAGTTACAGGACAAGAACAAGCGCACAAGAAATATGGCGAATATGCTGATTTCATTACGTATTTTCCGCTTGATATCTATAAATCAGTTAATACATTTTTAGATAAAATCAACCCCTCGGTTGTCTTAATGGCAGAGACTGAGCTTTGGCCAAATTTTGCATATTCTTGCAAGGAAAGAAATATACCGATTTATGTTATAAACGGCAGGATTTCTGACCATTCATATCCAAGCTATTTGAAGTTAAAGGGCTTTTTTAAGTTTGTTTTAAATCTGTATAGTGGGATTTTTTGCCAAAGTGAATTAGACAAATCTCGTTTCATTGAGCTTGGCGCAGAGCAAGAAACTTGCCAAGTTATGAAAAATTTGAAATTTGAAATTCAAAAAAAAGTTTGTGATATTGATTTAAAAAAAGAAAATTCAAAAGTCTTTATTGCTGCTTCAACCCATAAAGGCGAAGACGAAATTGCTTTTCGCGCTTTTGAAAATTTAAGAAATAAAAATAAAAATATTAAAATGATTTTGGCTCCAAGACACCTAACAAGATTAGACGAAATCAAAAAAATATTGAAAAATTTTGATTTTAAAGTTGGATATAGAACTCAAAACGACAATTTCCAAAATAATGACTTAATTGTTTTAGATACTCTTGGAGAATTATCAAAAATTTATGAAATAGTTGATGTTGCATATATCGGCGGAAGTTTTAACCAAACAGGCGGACACAATCCACTAGAAGCAACGATTTATTCAAAACCAACTGTTTCTGGTCCATCAATTAAAAATTTCAGAGATATTTATTCAATTCTTTGTCGTGACGGCGCAAGTTTTGTTGTTAAAGACGAAAAAGAGTTTAATAAAATTTTAGAAAAATTATTTACAGATGAAGCATTTTACGCTAAAAGCGTTGAAAACAGCTTAAATTGTTTTAATAACCAACAAGGTGCACTAGAGTTTGTAATTTCAAAATTAAAAGAATTGTTATAAACTTTTGCTCATTGGGAATTATTATATTGTTGCAAGTGACTGTCCTTGAGGATAAAATCTCAAAGCATGCTTGCCGATAGATTAATTGTTTAATCACAGATTAAAAGCTCCCTTAAGGGAGCTTTTTAAGTTATCTTTTTTGGCAATTAAAAACAAAAATTTTATAGTATAATCTATATATAGGAAAAAAGGATTAGTTATGAAAAAAATTATTTTACTTTTAGTTTGCGTGGTTTCTTTAACTTGTATAGCTAAAGCAGACGATAAAGCTGACGTTTTAGCAACATTTGATAAATATGTAAATGATGCAAACGCATATTCAACTTCAATTCCAAATTATTATACAGCTAATGCTAAAATCATTCGTGTTGTTAACAAAAAACAAGGCGGTCAAAAATCTGTTTATATTCCATATGATAGATATTTAAAAGAATTGCAAACACATTCAAAACTTGCAAAAGCAACAGGCTATAAAAATAGATATGAAGATAGAAAAATATCAAAAGTTGAAAACGGTTACAAAGTTAGCGCAACAAGAATTCCAAGAAACGACAAAGTTGGTTTGCCATCTCATTTTATTTTCACTAAATCGGGAAATTCTTGGAAAATCTCTGAAGAAAGCATGACAACAAATGTTCAAACATTTTTAAATGCAAAATAGTTGACTATTAAAAAATAATCATTAAAGGCAAAATAAAGTTCTATTTTGCCTTTTTTAGCGCAAAAATACGCAAATTATATTATAGAAATTATCCCTTTAATCAACTAAACTATATATTGAGGTAACTATGTCATATAAAAACGACCACGCGCTCACAATTGCAAATAAATATGGTTCAGCAAGCTCAGCAGCAAAAGCAGAGCTTTATGAAACATATGACCGCTTAAGAGATTTGGCGGTTTCTGGTTCAACCGCAACAGGTTCTGGGTTTGGTTCTGCTGGTGGTTTCTTGTGGCAATTGGCAAACCTTTTTTCTCCATCAAGCTTCATGACGACTCTTGGTGGTACTTCAATGATGAATATTCCAGGGACTTCTTATTGGTCACCAAATTATTCAACAAATTCATATTGGGATTCAGGCACCAATTCTTTTGGTGTTTCTGGGTTGTCTAGTTTTTCTGGTTTCCCTTCTGGCGCTGCAGGTATTACCCTTGGTTTTGGGTCACAAGGCGCTCCAACTGGTGGTGCAGCTGGCATGGCAACAGGATATGCAGTATCTGCTGCGGGTATTGCAGCCTTAAATAGCGCTTCATATGCCGCTGGAAGCACAGCTGGTGTTGGTTTTGGACAAAATATTTTATTACCAATCGCAGGTTTGGTTTCTGGTTGGGGCGGCATTTTGCAATCTATCGCACCATATGCTGGAAGCTTTGGGCTTGGCGCAATTGTTGCTGGTAACTTAATGCAGGGTACTGGTTCTGCTGCTTTATCTGCTTATCAAAATATCACAGGTAACATCACAAATAACGCAGATGCGATTTTAGAGGACAAAGTCAGAAACATTGAAACAATCTGCAAAATGTTAGACACACAAGCAGATATCGTTAGACAAACCCTTAAATCTGATATGGAATCAGACTCTAAGCTTGTTGATGACCTATAATTTTAATTAATTTCTTCATAAAGAGTATTTGCTTCAGAGATTGGCACGTTTTTTTCTGGAATAATTAAAACTTTGTATGTTTTAATTAAGTTCTTATATTCAATTGAAATAATATCCCCAACTTTCAATTGTTTTGCGGGTTTTGCAGGATTGTTGTTCACAAAAACTCTTGCAGAATCACATACTTCATTTGCAACAGTTCTTCTTTTGATTAATCTTGAAACTTTTAAAAATTTATCTAGACGCATATTGTTTTTGCCTTAAATTCTGGAGTTTCTTTTAATTTTGCTTCGATTTCATCAAAAGTTAAAAAGCCATCTTGTGCGCCAAAATGTCCGCAAATTGAAGCAGAATTGATTGAAGCATACATTAAAGCTTTTTCAATGTTGCCATTAAATTTGTCATATGTTGCACAGAAAGTAGATGAAAAAGCATCTCCCGCGCCTAAGGTTGAAACAACAGGAGAAGGGAAGATTGGGCAAATATAGATTTTTTTGCCATCATAACAATAAACACCGTTTTTACCATCTGTGATTACAACAATGGCTTCTGAATCCCCTTTTAATTCCTTAAGCATTGAGACGATATCTGGGTGAATTTTTTCTTTTGAATATTTTTCTTCTTTTGTGTCTGGTCTGACTTGAATTTTTGTGACAAGAGTCGCCTCTTCTTTGTTCATCACAACAATTTGTGCAGTTTTTAAAATTTTTGAAAAATATTTTGCACCTTTTTTTAATGCGGTAGTGCCGGCATTAATTGCAAGGTTGATTTTATTTTCTTCGCAAAATTTTGCGATTTTATCTAGAATTTTGTTGCTGTCGCCAGACAATGGTGAAACATAGACCCAGCGCGAATTTTTAATTGCGTTAAAGTTAACTTCTTTTTCTGAAACGTGAGCGTTTGCGCCTCTGTGCGCCAAAACGGTTCTGTCCCCTTGGAATGATACAAGAATTATTGAAAAACCTGTTAAATCTTTTTTAGAATCGATAATATTCATAATATCAATTCCTGATTGCGCAAGTTTTAATTTGATAATTGAGTTTAATTCATCATTGCCTAATTTAATTATTGTTGAAGTTTTTAAACCAAGATTTGCAAAATTTGTTGCCGTATTAACAGCACCACCCCCCAAATTCTTTGAAAAGTCGGCAATTTCTGTCTTTGCGCCATATGGGAATGACATAAATTCGCTTTTTTTCGCCATTTGACTAACTGTTACAATGCTTGCAACATCAGATTGAATAAAAACATCTTGGGTTGCTGAACCTATGGTTATAAAATCGTACATATTTATTGCCTTATTTTGCTAACTAATCAATTTTATTATACTATAATCATATGAAATTAAAGAAATTAATTTTGAAAAATTATCGAAATTACGAAGATTTTGAGTATAATTTTTCAAAAAATAAAACTTTAATAATTGGAAAAAATGCCCAAGGAAAAACAAATATCCTTGAAGCGATTTATTACCTTTGCGCGCTTGATTCAAATAGAATTAAAAAAGATTCTGAGTTGATTATGTTTGAAAAAGATTTCACCTCAATCAAAGCGGAAATTGAAAAAACAGACACAGAGATTGAACTTGAAACAATAATTAACCCACCAAAAAACAAAGTTTTGAAAGTAAATGGCTTGAAAAAGGCGAAATCTAGCGATTTTTTAAGGGTTTTATCAAGTGTTAATTTTTCGTCTAATGATCTTTTGCTTTTAAGGGGCGAACCGCAAAACAGGCGCAAATGGCTTGATATGGCGATTTTTCAAGTTTATCCTTTGTATCGCGAAAAATTAAATAAATTCAACAAAATTCGTCTTCAAAAAGCAAACTTTTTGCAAAATTCGACAATTGATAACACTATGCTTGATGTATTTAACCAACAAATTTCAATTGCGAGCGCAAATGTGATTTATTTAAGAATGAAATATTTAAAAGAACTTGAAAAAATCGCAAATAAAAAACACGCACATATGGCGCAAAACGAAAATTTGACATTAAAATATCAAACAATTGTAGATGAATATTCAACTATTCAAGATTTAAGCGAAAAGATTTATCAAAAATTAAGTGAAATTAAAGAAGAAGAAAAAAGAAAACAACAATGCCTTATAGGCGCGCACAGAGACGACATTGACTTTTTTATAAATGACATAGATTCTAAAAAATTTGCATCTCAAGGTCAACAAAGAACGATTGTTTTGGCGCTGAAGCTTGCAGAATTGCAAATTATTAAAGAAAAAATTAATGAAACTCCACTCTTGCTTTTAGATGATGTTTTGGCGGAATTAGACAATATACGTCAAAATTACCTTCTAAGTGCGATTGATGATAATACTCAAATGGTCATCACAAGTGTGGATACTTTAGTTTTTGACTATGAATTTTTAAAAAATGTTGATATAATAAAAATCAATCAGGGTAGAATAGTAGAAAAAAATTAGGTATAATTTAAGTTAAGCATGAAAAAGTTGAATATAGCGTTTATATGGCATTTTCATCAACCAAATTATCAACGTTCGTATGATGATGATTTTTTATTGCCTTGGGTTAGGCTTCATGCGTCAAAAGACTATCTTGATATGCTTTTAAGGATTGAAGAATTTGATAATTTAAAATTAAACTTCAATTTTTCACCAATTTTATTGAAATCAATGCAAAGATATCTTAAAGGGCAAATGGATTTGCACCAAAAACTCTTGTTGAAAGATACCGAAAAATTTAGCGCAGAAGATAAGATTTTTGTTTTAAATAATTATTTTGATTTGAATTATAAAAATATGGTTTTGAAACGACCATATTTTACAGAGCTCTATAACCGACGAGCAAACGCAAAAGAGCTAAATCTCGATATGTTCACTCCACAAGAATATTCTGACATTATGGCGAATTACACGCTTTGTTGGATAGATGAAATTTTCAAAAAAGATTATCCTCAGCTTTCGCGTTTGTTTGATAAAGAAATTGGATACAGCTTAGAAGATAGAAACGAAATTTGCGATATTCAAATTGATATCATTAGAAGAATATTTAGAGAATATAAAAAATATCAAAATGAAGGCAGGATTGAAATCTCTACAAGTCCATATTACCACCCAATTTTGCCACTATTATTGGATTTTAAAGGTAAAGAAATTAAAAACCATGAAAATCTGCCTGAAAACTTCACAGCATTAGAAGACGCCAAAGCGCAAATTAAAAAAGCAATAGATAAATATCACGACATTTTTGGTTGTAATCCAAAAGGTATGTGGCTTTCAGAACAATGTATTTGTCCAAAAACAGCACAATTGTTATCAGAATATGGCATCAAATGGACAGTTTTAGATGAAGGTTTATTATCTAAATCTACAAAAACGGAATTTATCAGAGACTTCGAGGGAAACCTTGAAAATCCGTTTAATCTTAACCAAAACTATATTACAAAAGGCAAAAATCCGTTAAATCTTATGTTTGCAGACGCATTTTTTGCACATTTAATTAACTTTAGTTATGGTAATTATGACCCTAAAATCGCTGCAAATGACCTTTATGAAAAAATTAAAATTGTTCAAGCAAAGCTTCAAACTTCTCCATTGGAAAATCATGTTTTAACAATCGCGCTAGATGGTGAAAATTGTTGGGAAATGTATCAAAATGATGGCGAAGAGTTTTTAAGTGCGCTATATTTCCTAATTTCATCTGATGATACTCTAGAAACCGTTTTAGTTAGCGATTATATTGAAAAAAATAAACCACAAGCCCTAGAAACCCTTAAAGGTGGCTCTTGGATAAACAGAAATTTTGACCTATGGATTGGCGAACCAACCAAAAACATTGCTTGGCTTTATTTGGCGAGTGTTCGAGAAGATTTTGAAAAATATAAAAACGATATTAAAAAATTAAAAGACAAAAAAGAAATCCTAATTGCAAAAGAAAAAATAGATTTTGCTCAATATGAGCTTTTGATTGCGCAAGGAAGCGATTGGTATTGGTGGTATGGTGAGCCAAATGAATCAAAAAGCGACGGAGTATTTGACTATTTGTTTAGAAGTCATTTGATGAATGTCTATCGAATTTTGGGCTTAGATGTTCCTCAATATTTAACAATTCCTTTGGCTGGTTCTACAACAAGACCTTTAAGAAATCCGTTTAGCAAAATTACCCCAAGTTTAAAATGTAATATGGAAGATACAGATGATGAATGGGAAAATGCTGGTTATATCTTTATTCCAGATGGTCCAACGGCAAATATTTCGCGCTTAATTAAAAATATTCGCTTTGGTCGAGATGATAATAACATCTATTTCAGGTTTGAATTAAACAAAAACTCTAGAAAACTGCAAGATGGTAATATCGAAAATCAAATTGCGATTTATTTTGCAGATGAAAAATCTGAATATTTTTCACCAATTCGTTTTGTCAGCAAAAATGAAAATATTTATCCTATTGCAAAAAATCAATTTTCAAATGAAGTCAGATTTGTAATTAACAAAACAAGACTTTCTCGAATTTTTATGAATAAATCTGCTCCATATGGGCTTTGGAGCCAGCTTGCAGCAAGAAAATCAAAAGCAAATTATAAAAATGATGTTATTGAAATAAAAATATCTGTTGAAGACTTACAAATCATCAACAGACACTTTAATTTCTTTATTTTAGACGCTTCCAATGAATTAATTAACGAGGTTTATCCTCAAGACGTCTTGATAGATTTATAATTTCCCATGTTTATATTATAATATTTTCAAGCTTTGGAGTATTTAATTGAAAAATTCTAAAAATCTTACGCTTTATATATTTTTGGCGCTATTTTTGGGCATTATTTTTGGCTGGTTATGTCCCCAATATGCTGCAAAAATGCAACCATTGGGCGATTTGTTTTTAAGAATGGTTAAAATGATTATTGCTCCATTAATTTTTGCAACTCTAACTGTTGGGATTGCAGGACATGGTGATGTCAAAAACCTTGGTAAAATTGGTTTAAAAACAATTATTTATTTTGAAATTGCAACTACAATTGCGCTGATTTTAGGGCTTTTTATGGGAAACATTTTAAAGCCTGGTTTAGGATTTAATATTGATATAAATTCAATTTCAATGCAGGCAGTTGATAACATGCAAACAACTTTTCAAAGCGGAAATGTTGTTCAAATGTTTGTAAATGCTGTTCCAACAAGCGTTGTTGAGGCAATGTGTAATGGAGATTTGTTGCAAATTGTTGTGTTTGCAATCTTTTTCGCGCTTGCAATATGTGCCGTTGGTCAAAAAGCTCGTCCTGTTTTAGACTTTTTGCAAAGCACTTGCGATATTATGTTTAAATTCACAGAATTTGTCATGAAATTTGCGCCAATTGGGGTTTTCGGGGCAATTTCTGCAACAATTGGACAAAACGGCATTGGGATTTTGGCAAGCTATGCAAAACTTATCTCAATCACATATTTCTCATTGATAATTTTTGTAATTTTGGTTTTGGTTGTTGTTTGTAAAATTGTTAAAATTCCATTTTTTGGCATTTTAAAAACAATCAAAGACCCAGCGCTTTTGGCTTTCACAACCGCTTCATCTGAAGCAGCGTTGCCTAAAGCAATGAATTTAATGGAAAAATTTGGTGTTCCAAAAAGTATTGTCAGTTTCGTAATGCCAATGGGATATACGTTTAACCTTGATGGCACAACAATGTATTTAACATTAGCATCTTTGTTTTGCGCACAGATTGCGGGAATTCACCTAACGCTTGAGCAACAGCTAATGATTATGTTGACGCTTATGTTGACTTCAAAAGGTATTGCGGGCGTTCCAAGGGTTTCACTCGTTGTTTTAACAGGCACTTTAACAAGTTTTGGTTTGCCAGTTATTGGTGTCGCAATTTTATTAGGTATTGATCAATTACTAGATATGGGCAGAACAACAGTTAACCTAATTGGAAATTGCGTTGCAACAGCAGTTGTGGCTCGTTGGGAAAACGAATTTGATCATGATAAAATGAATACTTTTTTAAAGACATTATAATTGTCCCATTTGATTAAACTTTTAAAGAATTTAAAAAAAGTATATTAAAGTTATTTTCTTATTATGAAAATACTTTTTTATGACGTTAAAGAATATGAAAATGAGCTTTTAATAAAATATCTTCCCAAAAATATTGAAGGTTATTTTTTTAAAAATTCTCTATTAAATTCAACCTATATAGATGAAAAATTTAAAGATGTTGAAGCAATTTCTTGTTTTGTTGGTTCAAGTTTAAATAAAGGCGTTTTATCTAAGTTTAAAAATTTAAAATATATTTTTTTAAGATGTGTTGGCTATTCAAATGTTGATTTAAATTATTGCAAGGAAAATGATATTAAGGTATATAACGCTAAAAACTACGGCAATTCAACCGTTGCAGAATATGTTTTTGCGCTGATTTTAAATTTAGAGCGCAAAATTTTGGCTTCAAAAATTGCTATTCAAGATGGGGTGATTGATAGTGAAATATTAATGGGTTACGAGCTAAATTCAAAAACAATCGGCGTTATTGGCGCAGGTGCAATTGGTAGAAAAGTCATTAATATCGCTCATGGGTTTGATATGAATGTTTTAGTTTATGATATTAAACCAAAAGGTGCCTATGATTTTGTTGAATTAGATGAGTTATTTGAAAGAGCAGATTATGTTGTTTTAACTTGCCCTTTGACAGAACAAACAAGGGGGTTAATTGATGAAAAAGCGTTTTTAAAAATGAAACAAAATGCTCTTTTAATCAACGTTGCGCGTGGTGAAATTGTAGATACAAAAGCTTTATATGAAGCTTTGATAAACAAAAAAATTCGCGGAGCTGGGCTTGATGTTGTCGAATGCGAAGAAATTCTTTGTACTAATTATGAATTTTGCAAAAATGGAGCTAAAAACAGTGACTTTTGTTTAAAAAAATATTTCTTTATTCAAAAATTAATGCAGTTAAAAAATGTGATTATAACGCCTCATAACGCCTATAATACAAAAGAAGCAATATCAAAAATAATCAAAATAACATTAGAAAATATTGAACAAGTAAAAAACAAAAATACTAGCACTCAAAACCTGATTTTGCTATAATAAACGTATTATGAAACCAATTAATGAATATATTGAGCACACAATTTTAAAGCCAGACGCTACGTTTAAAGATGTTGAAAAAGTTATTCAAGAAGCTCTTGAATATAATTTCCTTGGGGTCTGCATTAATCCAAATCATGTTAAAGAGGCAAAGCCATTACTTGAAAATTCAAATACAAAGCTTGTTACGGTTGTGAATTTTCCTTTGGCAAATAATACAATTGACACAATTCTTTTGCAAACAGGCAGAGCCTTGATTGATGGCGCGCAAGAAATCGACACAGTTATTAATTTAGCTGAGTTAAAAAACAAAAACTATGAAAAAGTCACATATGACATCAAAAGAACAAAAGAGCTTTGTGGCGAATATGTTTTAAAAGTTATTTTAGAAACTGATTTATTAACAAAAGAAGAAATTGAAATCGCTTGCAAATGCGCAGTTGACGCAGGCGCAAATTGCGTTAAAACTTCAACCGGTTTTGTAAAAGGTGGGGTTGGTGCTAAAGTTGAAGATGTTAAATTAATGTATGATATTGTTTCGCCACATGGGCTTTTTGTTAAAGCAAGCGGCGGAATAAAAGATTATGCTAAAGCTAAAGCTCTGGTTGAAGCTGGGGCTATGCGCCTTGGAACGTCATCAGGTGTTGAAATTATAATGGGAGAAAATAAATAAAATGTCTAAAGAAGAAAACAAAATCACAATCCGTTCAGATAGGGCAACAGATTACACATTTATGTATAAAGGCGAAGAAGTGACTCTTAAGGCTGGAAGTGTTGTATCAGTTGCTGATGGTCTTAAAAATGTTGTTTTCCCAACAGTCGCAATGAAAATTATGAATAATTTAATCGTAATTAAGGAAGATGTGAAATAATGGAAGAAAATAATCAAATTATTATTACCGTAGCTGGTAAAGATAAAACGGGTATTGTCGCAAACGTTTCAAATGCGCTTTCTAATCACAAAGTAAATATCGAAGATATTAAACAAACAATCATGCAAGATAATTTTGTCATGATTATGCTTTGCAATATCGAAAAAATGGAAGTTTCTTTTAAAGAATTCAAAGATAACTTGCAAACTCTTGGCGAAGAACTCGGAATGGAAATTTGGGTTCAAAAGAAAGATATCTTTGATAAAATGCACACTATTTAGGAATTACAATGTCGAATTTTAACCAACAACAAATCATAGAAACTATCAAAATGATTAAAATACATCATCTTGATATTAGAACAACCACGCTTTCTTTAAGCTTGAGAGATTGCGCAAGTACAGACACAAAAACAACTGCAAATAAAATTTATGATAAGATTTTAAAATATGCAACAAAACTTGTGCCATTAGCGCAAGAAATTGAAAACGAATATTCAATTCCAATTGTAAATAAAAGAATTGCACTGACACCAATATCTTTAATTGGTGAAAGTTGCGACAATGTTGATTATGTTTATATTGCGCAAATGATAGACAAAGCAGCGGCTGAAGTTGGGGTTGATTTTGTCGGTGGTTTTTCGGCACTTGTTGACAAAGGCTTTACAAAAGGTGACTTAAGATTTTTTGAACAAATCCCAGAGGCGCTTGCAACAACAAATAAACTTTGTTCTTCTGTAAATCTTGGTACATCAAAAGCGGGCGTTAACATGGACGCTGTTTTAAAAACAGCAGATGTTATTAAAAAAACCGCAGAACTTACAAAAGATTTTGATAGCATAGGCGCTGCTAAATTTGTATGTTTCTGTAACGCTGTAACAGACAATCCATTCATGGCTGGCGCATTTTGCGGAATAAACGAAGCCGAATGTGCACTGAATATTGGTGTATCTGGTCCTGGGGTTGTTTCAAGTGCGATTGAAGAGCTTGATAAAGCCGCAGATTTTGGTGAAGTAGCGAATTTAATTAAAAAAATGGCATTTAAAATTACAACTGCAGGTGAACTTATCGGCAGAAGATTAGCCAAAAAATTAGATATTCCTTTTGGAATAATTGATTTATCTTTAGCGCCAACACCAGCAAAAGGCGATAGTGTTGCTGAAATATTTAAAGCTATGGGTCTAGAGCAAGCTGGTGCGCACGGCACAACAATGGCTCTTGCAATGCTTAATGATGCTGTTAAAAAAGGCGGAATTATGGCTTCAAGCTATGTTGGTGGTTTGTCTGGCGCGTTTATTCCTGTTTCAGAAGATGCTGGCATGATTGAAGCGGCAAAACTTGGTTCCTTGACAATAGATAAACTTGAAGCAATGACAAGTGTATGTTCTGTTGGTCTTGATATGATTGCAATTCCAGGTGACACTCCAAACTCAACCATTGCTGGTATTATCGCAGATGAAATGGCAATTGGCATGATTAACAAAAAAACCACTGCCGTTAGAATTATCCCAGTTATTGGAAAAACAATCGGAGATAGCGCAGAATTTGGTGGTTTATTGGGTTCAGCACCGATTATGAAAGTAAATCCATATTCATCAGAAACATTTGTTAAAAGAGGCGGAAGAGTTCCTGCACCTTTGCATAGCTTAAATAATTAATTTTTCTTTTCAAGAAAAACAAAATATTTTCTTAAAACAAAGTTTCCAATTAAACCAACAAGGCTTGAGATTGCTTTTGCCCAAAAGTTTGTTGCGCCAATGAACAATAACCCTGCTGTCACCCAATAATCCATTGCACCCATAATTAATAGCGTAATAGCATAGGCAACAATTTCGCCAAAAGAGTTGTAATGTGCTTTATGGCGAAACAATAATGTAATACATAATAAATAGTTAACTAATGCAGAGATTAAAAACGCAAAAATTACGTTAAACAATAAATTTGTTGAAATATCTGCCAAAATCAAAAATGCACAGATGTTAATAATGGCGCATATGCCGCCAATTAAAATATATAATAAAAATTGCATTGGTAATGGTGCTGTTGAACCACCATAGTGCAAAATGCAATATAGCGCCCTTAGACCATCTTTTGCGCCGATTTTTTTACCTTCTTCGTAACTTCTTGGATTGTAGCTTATTGCACACTCATAAAGGCGATATTTGCCTTTTGCAACGTGTATTGTGACTTCGGGTTCAAAACCAAAACGATTTTCTTTTAATTTTGGGGCGATTTCTTTAATGACCTCTTTTTTAAATAGCTTATAACAAACTTCCATGTCTGTTATGCCAAGATTAGTATACATATTGGTCAAAAGAGTTAAACCTTTGTTCATAAATGTATGCCAAAAATATAATACTCTTCTTGTGTCTTGAGTTAAATATCTTGAACCATAGACAACGTCTGCTTTATCCTCTAACAAAGGTTTTATTAGCTTAATATAGTCAAATGGGTCATATTCCATATCGGCGTCTTGTATGCCGATAAAATCGCCACTAGCCACCTGAAAACCTGTTTTTAGTGCTGCACCTTTACCTTTATTGATGTCGTGAGAAAAAACTTTAACGTTGTTTTTTTCTTTTTCGATTTCTTTTGCAATAGTTAAGCTGTTATCTTTTGAACAGTCGTCAACTAAAACAAGCTCAAGAGCGATTGAGTTTTCTTTAAAAAATTGATGATTTTCAATCTTTAAAACTTCATCAACAAGGCTTTTTAAAGTGTTTTCTTCATTATATACAGGTATTATTAAGCTTAATGTTTTCATATTTCTATTATATTTTTTGTTTTTTGAAATGGCAAAAAAGTAATATTTCTTATTTAAAAAAGCCCTCACAAGAGGGCTTTTGAAATCTATGTTATATAATCCTTAGTCGTGTTGGAACATTGCACGTTGAGCAACGATACCGAAAGGATATGCGTTTCTATCTGTGATAATGATTGGGAATACGTCTAGGATTTTTGATCTACCAGTTGATTTTGGAACTTTATAAGAACCTTTTGTTTTTCTTGGGTTTGGTTTTCTTTGACCGTTAACGTCAACGATAATCAAACAAGGATCGTTATATTCGTCACCCATTTCGTCTTGAACTCTAGCGCCAGGGAAAGCACATTTTGCGTTGCCTGTTGCAAATGTTGCACCTGTGATTGCAGGTTCAGTTGGGAATTCATATCTCATACCATCAGCTGTGAAGAAAGCATAATTTGAAGTGTTACCCCAGTCATATGCGTCTGATGTTGAAATTACGTTCATTCTGTTTCTAAACAGTTCAAATAAACTATCTTCTGCAGTTGGAGTTGGGGTTGTTTCCAATGGACCAAAGCCTTCCAAAGCGATATTTAACTCAATAACTTGGTTAAGTGCAGATAAAGCTTTTTTCAAAGCAGATTTATATTCGTGTTGTTCTGTGTTAACCAAAATAGCAGGGATAGTTAATGCAGCGATTACACCGATAATAACCAAGGTTACAAGTGCTTCAGCGAGTGTAAAGCCTTTTTTCTTATTTTTAATTGTGCCGCTTTTCATTAATTTAAAATTTTCCATAAACCACTATAATACATTTTACAATAATCATATATAAAAAAATAATTGTTGTCTAGTAGGTATTCAAAAATAATCTAAATAGTTGATGTAATTATTATTTGTTGATTAAAAATTCTTCCAAAGCTGCAATTTTTAAAGTCTTAAAATCTGGCTTTTTACCGCACCAAATCTCGCTTGCGCGGATTGCTTGGTGTATTAGCATGTCAAGACCTGTAATATAGCGTTTGTTGTATTTAATTGCCTTTGAAATTAGCGCAGTTCGTAACGGATTGTAAACAATATCATATATTATTGCGTCATCTTTCATTGTTTCAATATTTTTGTCTGAAACAGGAGATAAATCTTCTTTAAAGTTTTTCATGCCCACTGGGGTTGTATTAACCAAGATATCCACATCTTCAAGGCTTTCCATTAAAGATAGTTGAATTGCTTTAATTTCGATTTTATCGAAACGGTTTCTTAATGTTTCAATTGTTTCTTTTGAATTTATGACATTTCTTGTATAGATATCAATTTTTGCAACCCCAAGACTATATAATCCTGCGCAGATTGCTCTTGAAGCGCCGCCTGTACCAATGACGGCTGCGTGTTTTCCTTTTAAGCTAATATCTTTTGGAATAGCCTCGCAAAAGCCATATACGTCTGTGTTATAGCCAGATAATGTCAAATCCTCTTCGATTTTGACAGTATTCACAGACCCTGTCATATTAACATATTCGTCATATTTTGATAAAAACAATGTCAAAGGGACTTTGTGCGGAATTGTGACATTAAATCCAAAATATTTATTTCTTTTTAAATTTTTAATCTGATTAATTAAATCCTCGGGAGCCGTTTCTAAAAGTTCATATTCGCCTTCAATTCCTAAATCTTTAAAAGCAGCTCGATACAAGATAGGACTTAGAGAATGCCCTAAAGGATAACCGATTAAACCAAGTTTTAATTTTTCCATTATTCCTCATCCATTGCTTTAGAATATTTACAATTTTTATTTGAACATGCGATTTTATTACCGCGTTTTAAATATTTTTTGACTAATAAACTACCGCAATCGGGGCATTTTTCCCCGTTTGGTTCTGCCCAAAGCGCAAAAGAACAATCAGGATATTTTGAACAGCCCCAGAAAAATGTGCCATAGCGAGATTTTCTTTTCACAAGTTCGCCTTCAATGCCTTTTTTGGCACATTCCGGACATTTAACGCCAGATGATTCTACAATAGAATATCTTTTTTTACATTTATCATCTAAACATTGATAATATTTGCCATATGGACCCGTTTTAATGACCATATCGCCGCCACATTTTTCACATTTTTTATCTGTTGGTTCATCTTCTGGAATTTCAACAGGTTTGCTTCCTTCCATTGGCAGAGCAGTTTTGCATTCTGGATAGCCAGAACATGCTAAAAATTGTTTGCCATAACGAGATAATTTAACAACCATTGTTTTTCCGCAATTTGGACAAACTTTATCTGTTTCAACATCTACTCTTTTCATGTTTTTAGACGCCTGATCTAGCGCTTTTGAAAATAATGACCAAAACATGTTTAATGTCTTAGGACCATCTTCTTTGTTTTCTGCAATTTCATCAAGCTTTTCTTCCATTCTTGCAGTAAATTTATAGTCCATGATATTGACAAAGTGTTCAACTAATTGTTTGCACACAACTCTTCCTAAAGGAGTTGGTTTAAGCGCTTTGTTATCAACCTTTTCAACGTAATTTCTTTGTTGAATTTTTGTGATGATTGGAGCATAGGTTGATGGTCTGCCAATTCCATATTCTTCAAGTTGCTTAACTAGCGTTGCTTCTGAAAATCTTGCTGGCGGTTGCGTGAAATGTTGTTCAGAGATTAAATCTTTTAAATTTAATTCGTCGCCAACTTCAAGGCTTGGGAACATTTTTGCACTTTGAGTTTCTTCGTCGTTATAGATTTTTGTGAAACCATCAAACATAATTTTAGAAGAACCCATTTTGAAAATGTAGCCGTTAGCTTCAATATCAACAGTTAAGTTTTTAACTTTAGCACAGCTCATTTGAGAAGCCATAAATCTTTCCCAAATTAATTTATAGAGTTTATATTGCTCGCTTGTTAGATATTTTTTAATGCTTTCAGGTGTTTTTTCAATATATGATGGACGAATTGCCTCGTGTGCGTCTTGAACATTTTGTTTTTTCTTCACGTAATTATTTGGAGTTTTAGGATAATATTCTTCTCCAAAATTAGCTTCAATATAGCTTTTTGCGGTTGCTTGAGCTTCGTCTGAAATACGAGTTGAATCCGTTCTCATGTATGTAATTAAACCAACAGAGCCATCACCTAAATCAATCCCTTCGTAAAGTTTTTGAGCAATTTGCATAGTCTTAGATACGCCATAGCCCAATTTTGAGCTCGCTTCTCTTTGTAGAGTTGAAGTGATAAATGGCGGTTGAGGATTTCTTTTTGTATCTCTTGAATTAATTTTTGATACGACATATTTTGCGCCTTTTAATTTTGCCAAGACTTCATCTGTATCTTTTTTGGATTTTAGCTCAAGTTTTTCATCTTTTCCATTTTTGATAACACGAGATAATTCGGCAATAAAATTAAAAGTTGGATTATCAGACTTGTTTAAAAGCGCGTCAATTGACCAATATTCACTTGGAACAAACGCTTCAATTTCATCTTCTCTTTCGCAAATCATTTTAAGCGCAACTGATTGAACGCGACCTGCAGAAAGTTTATAGTTTTTCATTTTTTCCCATAAAAGTGGGCTAATTTTAAAACCAACAAGTTTGTCTAAGATTTGTCTTGTTTTTTGAGCTTCAACTTTTAACATGTCGATATCGTGATAGTTTGCAACAGCTTCTTTGATTGCATTTGGAGTGATTTCGTTAAAGACAATTCTAAAGATTTTATCTTGCGGAAATTTTAAGCATTCTCTAACATGCCAAGCAATCGCCTCTCCTTCTCTATCAGGGTCGGATGCAAGATAGATACGGTCAACAGTTTTAGCGATTTTATTCAACTCCGCGATAACTTTTTTCTTTTCTGGAATAATTTCAAAAGTGGGTTTAAAATTGTTTTCAATATCAAAACCAAGCCCTTTAGACGCCAAATCACGCACATGACCCATTGAAGCATGAATTAAATAATTAGGTCCAAGAATTTTGCTAATGGTTTTTGATTTTGCTGGAGACTCTACTATAACTAACGTTTTTTCTTTTTCATTCACTTTTGAATTGACTGCCATTTTTACTCACTACAACTTATAATATCTATTATTTACTTGCTTTATAAAACCTAATAGTTCAAGCTCCGTTAAATTAACCATCAAAGACGGAGTATCTAGTTCTATATTATTTATTATTTCATCAAAAGATTTTGCTTCAAGTGCTATTTCGTTAATTATTGCTTTTTGTGTATCATTTAATTCGCCGATTTTTTCATTTTCATCATTTTTTGATAATTTGCACTTATTTTCCCAACCCATGATATTAAGGATATCTTCGCTTGTAGAGACAATTCCAGCCCCCTGTTTAATCAAATGATAAATTCCTTGAGTGTTTGGATTTAAAATATTTCCAGGAATACACATTAATTCTTTATTATATTCAAGAGCAAGATTTCCGCTTATCATTGCTCCAGATTTCATTTGTGCTTCTGCAACAAGCGTTCCTTTTGTCATACCGACAACAATTCTATTTCGCATTGGGAAGTTTCTTGCAATTGGTTCGGTTCCTGTTGGATATTCACTGATTATTGCACCATTTTCTGAGACAATTTTGTCATATAAATATTTGTTTTGAGCAGGATAATAAAAATCTAGCCCCGAGCCAATGACGCCTAATGTCTTGATATTATTATCTAAAGAGGCTTTGTGTGCTGTTGCGTCAATTCCATATGCAAGTCCTGAGACGATTGTTATGTTTGAATTTTTAAAATTAGACAATATTTTATATAAGCCATTTTGTGCGTCAGTTGAGGCTCTTCTTGAACCTACAACAGCTAAAGAGTAGTTATAGTCAATGTTTTCTAGGTTTCCTTTGTAAAAAAGTGCAAGAGGAAAATCGGGGATATGTTTTAAAAATTGCGGATAATTTTCATCATTATATGTGACAATTTTAATATTTTTATCTTGAAATGCTTTTTCAAAACACTTATCAACATTTAATTTGTTGCGTTTTGAAATAAAACTTCTTGGCACTGTAATATCATAATGCAATGAAAAACCTTCAAGATCTTTTTCATCTGCTAAAAAAGCCATTTTAGCACTGTAATTAAAGTATTCTAATAATTTGGCTTTAAAAAATGTGTCACAGTAAAGGAAACTAAACGCCGTAAAATATTTTATTTCTTCTTCTTGTATTGAAGTGTTAAATTTAAGCTGTTTTGTTTTTTCCTGCATTTGCCAATTCTTTTTTCAAGTTATTATATTCAAATTTCACGCAATTGATATCAAATGTCAAGCTGTTTTGGTTTTCTAGCGCTAATTCCAGTGTATCTATTTGAGATGAAGTATCATTATTTAATTCAAAAATTTTAGACAAAAGATAATAAATGTCGCCATTTTCGTACTCTTGCGCAATTGGCAAAAGCAACTCTAGCGCTTCTTCAATCTTGTTATCTTTGACAAAAATTTGTGTCATTAATTTGTATGCTTCCATGTCTTTTGGGTTTTTTTCAATCGTCTTTTGGAGCATAACAATAACATCATCAATTCTGTTTAATTCCCAATAAATTTGCGCAATATTAAAATATGCCCAAGAATAGTCAGGAGACAATTCCAAAACTTTTCGATATTCAACAAGAGCAAAGTCATATTGATTAATTGCTTTGTATTCGCCAGCTAAATAAAAATGTGCAAAATAATCGCTATAATTAAGCTCTATTGCTTTTTTAAAGCATTTAATTGCGGTTTGATGCTCGCCTTTTTTAGAGTAAATTATCCCAATTGAAAAAAAGGCGTTTGCATCTTCATTTTTGTAAAAAATAACTTTTTTAAAATTTTCCATTGCAAGATCTAATTGACCTTTAAGCTCATAAACAAGAGCAAGATTATATAAAAAATCAGGCTCATCTGGTTTTAATTCGACAGCTTTTTCATAGGCGATTAAAGCTTTATCAATTTCTTTTAGCTTTTCAAAACAAACACCAGTGTTAAAGTATAAATCAGCATCTTGAGGGAAAATATTTAAAAGATATTTGATGTGTGATAAAGCAGCAGATTCAAACCCTAAATCTAAGCAGAGCATAATTAGCTCTCTTCTTGCTTGAAAATTTTTAGGATTTAATTTGATGGTTGTTTGCAGTTGTTCAAACTTTTCAATATCACTCATTTTCGTTTTTTAAAATTTCGTCTAAATCTAAATCTATCACTTTTCCTTCAAATTCTCTGCTTGGAGTTTTTGGCTCTTGTGCTTGTTGTTCTTCTTTTTCAAGCTCTTCTTTGTCGTCGTCTTGAATAATTTTTTCAATTACGATTTGAGCCATATCAAGCGCAACTTTTTTCTTTGTTTCAGGTGCACATTTTTCAAGCATTTGAATAGCTGTTCTGACAGTTGAATCAATGTCATACCAACGACAATATCCGCGTTGAATTCTTCCTTCTTCAACAGCAGTCATAATATCTTCAACATTTTCATATTGATTGTCTTGAATGTTATGTTCAATGATTACCTTAATCAAATTTAGCGCAACCGCGATTTGTTTTTCGTCGTTTGAACTTGCCAATGTTCTCATAGACATTGATAACACTGGGTCTTTATCATACCATCTTGAAAAATATTGATTTTCCATATCCTACTCCTTAATCTAGCTATTTTTGTAAACAACACCAAACGACGACGCTGGATAGTTCCAGTCAATTGTTTTTTTAGGACAAACAATTTTGCAAGCGCCACATTCAAGACAGTTTTCGTATTGAACTACGATTTCTTTTGTTTCTTCGTCTTGAATATAAACATTTGCAGGACAAATGAACAGGCAAGGCTTTTGTTTGCATTTTGCACATTTTGCCTGATTAACAGTTAAATGCGAATTTTGCGAGCATTCAAATTTAACTGTTGATATTTTTTTGTCTATTGATTTTTTGTTTTCCTCTTTCCCCATAAATTATTTCCCAAAAAATACATCTATAACGCATTTTATGGCGCTAAATATATCTTTAAATAATTCAGATATTTTTCTGTCTTTGAAATAACTCATTGCATATTTTCTTATTTGAGAAGATTTTGAAATGCAATTTGCACTTACAATTATTTCAAAAAGTTCTTTGATTTTCTTTGGATAATATATTGATATTGAATTAGAACGTTCGTATAATTTTTCAATTATGTTTCTATATGTGTATAAATCTTGTAAAATGAACGTTTTTTCAAGTTTTTTGCGATAGATTGATAATGTCGCATTTGAAAAATCATTTTTTTCTAATGCGCAAATTGCGCTTTCACCAGCAAGTTTGCCAGAAATTAGCGCAAAATTTGTACCTTCAAAATGCACGCTATTAATGAATCCTGCTGCATCTCCTGTGACAATAACGCCATCAGAAGTTAATTTTGGCATTTTGTTATAACCAGTTTCTGGGATTAAATGCGCGCTATATTCAACAGTTTGTCCGTTTTTGATTAATGGCGCAATATCTGGGTGAAGTTTAATTTCTTCAAGGATTTGATTTAAGTTTAATTTGTTTTTGTTTAAATCTTCTAAATTTGCCCCAACGCCAAGCATTATCGTATCTTTAAAGGTATATAAAAATGTCATCATAAATAAATTTTTATATTCTTTTAAATTGCCAAAATATGAGCCAAAATATTGTTTATTAACACCGTTTGAACAATCGTCTTTTAAATTAAAACGCTCTTCAATTGTTTTTTTATCTAGTTTTATCGCTTCTTTGACAGATAAAATCATATCTTTTGATTTAAAATCTGCTCTTAAGCCAATTTGGCGAGCTAAAAGTGAGTTAACTCCATCTGCCAAAATTACAATCGGCGCAAAGTATTGTTCTTGTTCTGTTTCGACGCCGACAACCCTGCCTTCTTTTAAGATTAATTTTTCAACTAAAGTATTTGGCGCAAACAAAACCCCTTGTTTTTTTGCAACTTTAATCATCCATTTTTCAAGGTCAAAGCGTTTGATTGCCAAAGCACTTGTTGCAGATGAATTTTTATATGTGATATCAAAAGAACCTGTATCATTTAAAAATGACCAAGTGTGTGAATTTATAACGCGTTCATATGGAATTGAATTGAAATCTTCTTTGAAAATTTCTCTTAATGCAGTTGTATAAACGGCTCCGCCATACATATTTTTAGAGCCAGGATATTTTGCACGCTCAATCAGCACAACTTTTCTGCCGTCGCGCGCAACTTCTAAAGCGGCAGAAACCCCTGCGGGACCTGCGCCAACAACTATGACATCTGCATTGTAATCAATATTCATACATTAATAATACAAGTTTCCCAATAGAGATGTCAAATAAATAGTCGGGTATATCCATTTAATCAATTAATTGTAGTAGCTTTGGCTATTGTTCTAGAAATAAAACAATTTCATCTTTTTCTAATGATTTTTGAACATCAATAATTCTTTGATTTGAGCTACCAATCCAACATAAATTATTGTCATTTAATTCTTTTTTAAATTCGCCATCAATTAAAACATCAAGATATTTAATGCCTTCTAATTGTTTAACTTCTTCCCAAAGGAAGCCAGTATAAAGCCAAACGGTTTTTGAAGGTAATTCTTCTTTGATTTTTTTTGCCAAAGCAAAAATTTCGTCTCTATTAAATGGATGCAAAGGATCGCCACCAGAGAAAGTAACGCCTGAGATGTGTTCTTGTTTTAAGCCGTCAAAAAGCTCTTTTTCTGCTGCTTCGTCAAATTCAATTCCGCCTGAAACGTCCCATGTTTCAGGATTTTGGCAACCATCACAAAAATGCGTGCAACCAGCTGTCCATAAAACTGTTCTTAAGCCGTCGCCATTTAACATATCGTCGTGTGTAATATTGTGATAGTTCATTTCCTTCTCCCTTTAGTATTTTGTATATTAATCTTACTCTTTTTAATTTAAGTTGGCAAATAAATAAAGAAAATTAAAACAAAAAGCCGAAGTTTTACCCTCGGCTTTTTAAATATTGTTATTTAATTTAAACTTCATCTAGCGCGTCAACACCAGGTAAAACTTTGCCTTCAATAAATTCTAAAGAAGCGCCGCCACCTGTTGAAACGTGTGTGAAATCTGTTGCTTTAGCGAATTTTTTCGCTGCAGAAACTGAATCGCCACCGCCGATTACTGAAGTTGCGCCATTTGCTGTTGCTTCAACAATAGCTTCTAATACAGCTTTTGTACCGTCTGCAAATTTTGGATTTTCAAAAGCACCAACTGGTCCGTTCATCAAAATTGTTTTTGAAGATTTTAAAACTTCAGCAAATGCTTTTCTTGAATCCATACCAGCGTCAACGCCTTCAAAACCGTCTGGAATTTCGTTAATTGCAACAAATTTGTTTGTGCCATTGCCTGAGAAATCATCTGCAACTAAAACATCTGTTGCCATAACTAATTTAACGCCTTTTTGAGTAGCTTTTGCTTCAATAGCTTTTGCTGTTTCGATTTGGTCGTCTTCGCAAATTGAATTACCGATTTTACCACCGTTAGCTTTAACGAAAGTATAAGCCATACCGCCACCGATAATTAAGTTATCAACTTTGTCGATTAAGTTTTCTAATACACCGATTTTAGAAGAAACTTTAGCACCACCAACAACTGCTGTGAATGGGCGAGTTGGGTTGTCTAGAGCTGCGCCTAAGCATTTTAATTCTTTTTCCATTAAAAGACCAGAAACAGCTGGTTTTAAAACGCGAGCTAATTTAGATGTAGATGTGTGGTTTCTGTGTGCTGCGCCAAATGCGTCGTTTACATAGAAATCGCCAAGTTTTGCTAATTCATTAGCAAATGTCATGTCGTCATCTTTAGCTTCTTCGGCTTTATAAAATCTGATATTTTCTAATAAAGCAACTTTTCCAGCTTCTAAAGCAGCTAATTCTTTATCTGCACCTTCGCCAACAGGTGATTTAACGAATAATACATCTTCGCCTAAAACTTTAGCTAAATGTTTTGCAGCTGGTTCTAGAGAAAATTCTGTGTTCCATTCGCCTTTTGGTCTGCCAAGGTGAGCCATTAAAATAACTTTTGCGCCTTTTTCAGTTAAAAATTTAACTGTTGGAAGAATTGCTTGAATTCTTGTGTCATCTGTAACGTTTTTGTTTTCATCAAGAGGAACATTAATGTCAACGCGGACTAAAGCGCGTTTTCCTTGAATATCCCCTAAATCTTTAATAGATTTTTTCATGTCAAACTCCTTATTTGTTTACACATATAAGGTAATTTTAAAATAAATAAAAATATTTCACAACTTATTTAGAAATTAATCTTTTTAAAGCAGAAAAAATCTTTTTGAAAAGCAATTTAACACTTGTCCAGAAGTCTTTCTTTTCTTCTTCAAGGTCAAGCTCCATATGCTCAAAGGAATCTGGCGGATATTCTTCTGTGTTAAAGTTCAAAAGTGCTTCATCTTCGTCTTTTTTTCCTCGTTGAAAATAGCCAGTGTTTCCACCGCCACCAGCGCAGGATTTGTGACTTGCTTGCACGTTAGATAGATTTTGCATTGGACCAAAATCGAATGACATTTAACACCTATTTGCTATTCTTGTATTTACTATAATTATAGCATATTGTGTTGGGTTTTCAAGATGGATAGGGGTTTATCGTTGATTTGAGGGAGGATTCTAACTAAAAATGCCGTTGCATAAAGCGACGGCATTTTTAACGTTTCTATTTTGTTTTACGCCTACATCTTGGATTATTGACAACTCAAAAACCTTGAACTTCGCTTTATTTTGCTTGCGCAAAAATCGCTACGTCGGTTTTCTCGAACAGACGGGCTCACTACGGGCTGAAGCCCTGTTCCGCCCTAGTCAAAATCCGCTACATCATTCCCATTGCATCTGAGGGCGTTCCGCCCACGATGGCTTAGTACGGTTACAAAAAGACCCGCCAAGCTCCTCGCTTGCCGAGTCTTTTTTAACACACTTTCGGGTCATTCGTGTCATTATGCTCCTGTGGGTATCTCGTTAAACTCACTATCGCTAGCGCTGTCGTTCGTTAACTCGATTATCCTACGTCGCCATCGTAATGTTCAACTCGCTTTCTCAACGAAAGCTCGTTTGAACACCGGCTAGCGCACGCTACATCATTCCCAGTCCTGGCATTCCGCCGCCCATGCCACCCATTGGCATATCTGGAGCTTTTTCTTCAGGAATTTCAACAACTGCTGCTTCTGTTGTTAATAACATTGAAGCAACTGAAGCTGCGTTTTCTAATGCACTTCTTGTAACTTTTGCAGGGTCAACGATACCAGCTTCGAACATATCAACAAATTTATTATTCATTGCGTCATATCCGAAAGCACCTGTTTCTTTTCTTACTGCGTCAACTACAACTTCGCCTTTAGCACCAGCATTGTTTGCAATTGCAATAACAGGGATATCAAGAGCTGCAGTTAAAATTTTGAAGCCTGTTTTTTCATCATCATTATCAAAAGTTCTTGTATTTAATTCGTTTTGTAGAATTTGTTGAACTCTTAACAATGCAACGCCACCACCTGCAACAATACCTTCTTCTTGAGCTGCGCGAGTAGCATTTAATGCGTCTTCAATTCTTAATTTTGATTCTTTTAATTCAACTTCAGAAGCAGCCCCTACTTCAATTACTGCAACGCCACCAGAAAGTTTTGCAACACGTTCTTGAAGTTTTTCTTTGTCATATTCAGAATCTGATGCTTCGATTTGTTTTTTGATTAAAGAAACACGTTCTGCAACAGCATTTTTTGTAGTTTCGTCAACAACAATTGTTGTTTCATCTTTAGTAACTGTAACACGTTTTGCTTTACCTAGCATTTGAACAGTAACGTTTTCAAGTTTAATGCCAAGTTCTTCTGTAAACATTTGACCGCCTGTTAAAATAGCGATATCTTCAAGCATAGCTTTTCTTCTATCACCAAAACCAGGAGCTTTAACAGCAACTGCTCTTAAAACTTTTCTCATTGTGTTAACAACTAATGTAGCTAGAGCTTCGCCTTCAACATCTTCTGCAATTAAAAGAAGTGAACGACCATCTCTTGCAACTTGTTCTAAGATTGGAACTAAATCTGCAATTAGGTTAATTTTTTTGTTTACGCAAAGAACATAAGCGTCTTCTAAAACTGCTTCCATTCTTTCTGCGTCAGTGATGAAGTATGGTGAAATATAACCTTTATCAAATTGCATACCTTCAACGATTTTTTTATCTGTTCCGAAAGTTTTTGATTCTTCAACAGTGATAACGCCGTCTGTTCCAACAACTTCCATACAATCTGCGATTAAATCACCGATAAATTTGTCATTTCCAGCAGAAATTGCTGCAACTTGTGCGCGCATTTCTTTTGAATCAACAGGACGTGACATTTTTTTGATTTCTTCTTGTGCAACTTTAACGGCAGAAGCAATACCGCGTTTAATGCTCATTGGGTTAGCGCCAGCTGTTAAGTTTTTAATACCTTCTTTGAAGATTGCTTGTGCTAAAACACTTGCTGTTGTTGTGCCGTCACCTGCAACATCATTTGTTTTAGAAGAAACTTCTTTTAAAAGTTGCGCACCAGCGTTTTCTAAGCCATCTTTTAATTCGATTTCTTTTGCGATAGTAACACCGTCATTAACGATTTGAGGTGCGCCGAATTTTTTTTCAATAATAACGTTGCGACCTTTTGGTCCTAGTGTAACTTTTACAGCTTCTGCAACTGCGTTTACACCTTTTAAAAGCGCTTCTCTTGCTTCTGTATCAAATACGACTTTTTTAGCCATTTTTTATTTCCTTCTTTTTGTACTAACTAGGTTGTGGTTTGCCGATTTAGTACCGGCTTGTACCTTTTGGCTCCTGAGGAAATCAAAGATTTCCACGTCGCCTTAGAACGGTTTCGCACTTGGCACCAGCTCTTCGCGGCTGCCGTCGTGCTCACACTTTTTTGCCTTTCGGCTAAAATCTAGTGCGTCGCACTACGATTTTAGTCCTCAAGGATTGCTAAAGCATCTTTAACTGAAATGATTTTATATTCGTCATTTCCAACTTTTACGTCAGTTCCTGAATATTTTGCAAATAAAACGATATCGCCAACTTTAACTTCCATTGGTTCTTTTTCGCCACTGTCTAATGTTTTACCACCGCCAACTGCGATAACTTCGCCTTTTTGTGGTTTTTCTTTTGCGCTATCAGGAATAAAAATTCCGCCTGAAGTTTGTTGAGCGTCATCAATAACTTTGATAACAATTCTATCTGCTAAAGGTTTAATCATAATATCCTCCATTTTTCTGTATTCTACTTCTCCATAATATATTTATTTTTTAAAATAATTAATTTTATTAACAAAAAATTAATTATTTATTTTTCAATTGTCAGTCTTTCAATAAATCTTGCAAATCTAACAATGAAGTTTTCTTCATCTTTTGAAATTGAATCAACCAAAATAGTCATCATTTTGGCATTTTTCCCGCCCAAAATATCGCTCAAGGGTCTATCTCCAACCATGGCTGTTCTTTGTGGTTCAACGTTTAAATCTTTGCAAGCTTTTAAAAGAACTTCCGTACTTGGTTTTTTAGCTTCAAAATAAACTGGAATATCAGTTTGAGATTTTGCTTTATTAATGTAGCTAATTTTTTTGTTATTTGTGATGATTGCTAATTTAAAATTTGTTTTTAAATCTTCAAGATATTGGAGTGTTTTAAAAGAAAATTTGCCACTTTTTGACTTCATCAAGGTTGAATCTAAATCAAAAAAAAGCGCCTGTATTCCGCCCTTTTTAAGCTCTTTAATGTCGATATCATAAATAGATTCAATATTATAATCAGGTCTTAAAAACATCTTATAAATCCTTCATTCCCTTTGTTCTTGCTAGTGCCCAAGCGGACTCTTTTTCCCATTCGTTATTTTCTGCTTTGAATTGAATTTCAATAACATCATTTGTATTTGCGGTATCAACCTCGCCTTTTTTAGAGTGAGTTATTTTTTCAACAGTAGCTAAAGTTGAATAATTTGGCGTGATGATTTCAATTTCATCATTTAATAAAATTTTATTTTTAATTAAAAGTTCATAGCCGTTTTCTTTTTTCCCTTGAACAATTCCAAGAAAATCAGAACCTGCAAGACCTTTTGAAATGTCATATGAATATGTTGAAGAATCGTTATTGTCAAAGAAGAAGCCTTTTGTATAGCCTCTGTTTCCAACTTTTTTTAATTCTTCAAAAGCTGTTTTTGTGTCTAATTTTCCATCTATCACTTGTCTGTATGTTTTTGCAACAGCAGAAACGTAATAGAGACTTTTTGTTCTTCCTTCGACCTTAAATGAGTCTATTCCAAGGTTGCAAAGTTCTTTAATATGTTCAACAAGGCATAAATCCTTGGTGGACATAATGTGCGAACCTTTATCATCTTGAACTATTTCAAAATATTCCCCAGGGCGAGTTTCTTCAAGTAATTTATAACTCCATCTGCAAGCTTGAGCGCAGTTGCCTTGGTTTGCTTGGCGTTCGCCACCTGTCATATAATCAGATAATAAACATCTTCCAGAATAACCCATACATTGAGCGCCGTGGATAAACATTTCAAGCTCCATATCTGGAACATTTTTTCTGATTTCTTCGATTTTTTTATATGACAATTCTCTTGCCAAAATTGCACGAGTTGCGCCCAAATCGCGCCAAAATTTAACAGTTTCAGAGTTTAAGATGTTTGTTTGCGTTGAAATATGGATATCGATATCATCAATATATTTTTTTATTGTTCGATAAATTCCAAAGTCGGAAATAATGAGCGCATGAGGTTTTGCGTCTTTGATTATTTCAATAGTTTGTTCTAATTTTTTAATGTCGTCATCATATGCGAAGATGTTTAGCGTGCAATAAATTTTTTTATTCAAATTATTTGCAATTTCAACTGCTGTTTTTAAATTTGTTTCGTCAATCAATTCGCCTTTTCTCAAAGCGCGAAGCGAAAAATCAACAAGACCTAAATACACTGCATCAGCACCATAGCTAAACGCATATTTCATTTTTTCAATACTACCTGCGGGCATTAATAATTCGTTCATAAATTTATTTTATCATAAAGTTCTAAATGTGTTATATTTAATACAAAGGAGAAAATAATAATGAAAAAGTTTTTAATGATGTTTTTATCTTTGATATTGTTTTGCGGTTGCACACTGCACAAAAAACCGCAAGAATCTTCAGCGATTGATATTTTGACTTTGTTTCAGTCTCAATCAAATGCTCAAAACAAACTTTGGGTTGGAACAATGCAACTTGCTTTTAATGAAGTAAAAGAAAATATTGTCAAAGGTGATATATATTTTATAGATGAAAAACCAACTTTTGATTTAATTGGTTTAAACCAAAATCTTTTTAATAAAGATATGTTGAATGAAAAATCATATTACACAAGTTGGGGTAAAACTACAATCAAACAAAGAGATTTAATCAAAAAAGATATTAAAAAGAAATTTAACACAAATAGCGATATTCTTGATTTATTAGATTGGTCAGAAGAAGAAGGCAAATATTACGCTTATGCAATGTTGAAAAAAGATTTCGAATTTTTCATACCATTTGATAAATTAGACAAACTTTCTTTTAACAAAAGCAAAGAAAAATATAGTTTCTTTGGAATTAACGAAAAAAGCAAAGAAGAACTAAGAAAAGCAGTCAGAGTATTGTTCTATAACAATGAAAATGATTTTGCTGTTCAATTACCAACAAAAACCAATGATTTTGTATATTTATATCGTACAGATAGCGACAAAGATTTTGAAAAAATCTACAAAAAAATGATAAAACAATCAAACGACTATACAGGAAACCGCGATTTTGCAGAAAAAGACACCCTAAAAGTTCCATATTTAAAAATTAAACAAATGAAAAAATATCCAGAACTTTGCAACAAAACGATTGCAGGAACAGATTTTTATTTTTCCGAAGTTCTTGAAACAATCGATTTGGTTTTAGATGAAAAAGGTGGAAAAATTAAAAGCGAAGCTGCAATTTTAGTGAAAACAAATTCTTTAATTATCGCAGATGAAAACAAACCTCGTCATTTTGATTTCGATAAACCATATGTTATGTTTTTGGTTGATGAAGGAAAAAATGACCCATATTTCGCACTCAGAGTTAAAGACTTAAAAGGTTTACAATAATAAAAAGCTCCCTTTTGGGAGTTTTTTATTTGTTTTGTTCTGTTATTTCAATAATTTTTTTGACAAATGGTTCAACCTGTTCTTTTCTTGATTGCACGTTGATTAACTTTGGAATTAAACTTTCGTGGGTAATATCGACCAAGGCTTCAAGTTGAGTTGTTTCGCTTTGGTTAATGCAAGTGTCTAAAAATTCTTCGTCGTTTTGCTCCAAAACTTCTTTTGCTTTTTCAATAAAATTATTTGAACAAATCAAATAAGACACGCTTTGAGATAAGTCTGTGATAATTAAAATTGAACCTAGAGAGTTGTTTTTGCTATCTAATTCATTTAGCGCTTTTTTAATTTCATCTTCATATTGCAAATATTTTTCGCTTTGGAAAGTGACAATTTGTCCAACGGAATAATTAGAATTATTTTTTGTTTTATAGGTTTTTAAATCGTAGTTTACAAGTTCTTGTGGGGTTAATTTTTCCAAATTAACGTCTCTTTGCGCCAAAAGTTTGTTTGCTAATTTTTCTGGTTCTTCAATTTTTGCAATTTGAGCAAGCTCTTGTGCGATTTTTTTGTCCTCAGCTGTTGTTGTAATAGATGTGAATTTGTCGGTATCTGAAATAATTGCGCACCATAAAATGCCTGCAATATCTTGCGGGATTTCAATCCCATTTGCTTTATAGTTTTTTGCAACCAAAGTTGCACTTGCGCCAACAGGTGCATATGTCATTGGTATTCTTTTTAAATCTGCAAGAAATTCTTGTCTATGATGGTCTAAAATTGCAACGATATTTTCCTTTTTAACCCCTTTGATAAATTGACTTGGATTATTATGGTCAATTAAAATTAAATCATTGTCATCAGGTGTTAATAAATCATCACGATTTACAACGCCAATAAATTTCCCTTTTTCAATAACAGGAAAATAGCGAAATTCTGTGTTTTTAACAATATTTTTAAGTTCATCTATGCTTTTAGTTGAATCAAAAGAAACAACGTCTTTGTTCATGATGTCTGAAATTGGCATACTTTGTTCTAAAAGTCTTGTTGAATTAGATACGCCATATTTTGTTGACATAATAATAACATTATTTTCTTTTGCCAGCTCTAAAATGCTTGGATTTACAGGTTTATTTTTTGTCACAATAATACATTTTGCACCGTTTCTGATGGCATTTGCTTGAATGTCATCTCTATCGCCAATGACGATAATTGCATCTTTAAGGTTAAAATTATCTGTTGTATCAAGCGAATATGCGCCTGAGCGCACTGTTCCTTTTATTGTTTCATTTAAGGAAAGGCTACCTGTTAAAACTTTTGCCTCTAAAAGTTTTGCAATTCTTTCATAGGGGATATTTTTTGTTTTTAAGCTTTCAAGATGGTCATCAGAACTTAAATAAAACTCTGCTAAAGCTTTTCTTGAAGCTACTCCGACAACTTTTCCATTATCATCTAAAACAGGGACTGTTTTTAAATTTTTTTCAACAATTAAATTGCCAAACTCCTTAACAGGCGCATCTTTATGAATTGAAACATCTTCTTTTGCGCGAGTATCCATAACTTCTTTGACAGTTAGGCTAAGGTCATCTTTCACTTGTGGTTTTTTAATATTGAAATAAGCAAGCGCAAATTCTGTTTCTGTGTTAATGTCCCCTGGGGCAATTGCTTGAAACTCTTTTTTTGTATCGGTTTTTATTTGTTCTTCAAGGTTTGCTTGCGCAATAGAAGAACAAATTGAATCTGTGTCGGGTCTTTTGTGTCCGACGACATAGGTTTTGTTTCCAAGAAAACTTATTGAAAATTTTGAAATAGGATTAATCATATTAACGCGCTTTTTTTTGTTTAAAAAGCGCGAAAATAAAAAATTTTGCTTTGGTATTAATTTTTTGGGTAATTTTTCATAATAAATTCAATATCTTTATCGCCCCTGCCTGAAATATTAATGACGATAATTTCATTGCTTTTGGCTTCTTTTGCAATTTTAATACCTAGTGCAACGGCATGTGAACTTTCAAGCGCTGGGATTATCCCTTCTTCTTTAGATAATTCATAAAAAGCGTCAACTGCTTCAATATCGTTGATTAGTTCATATGTTGCTCTTTTAATTTCTTTTAAATAGCAATGTTTTGGTCCAACAGACGGGTAATCTAGTCCGCTTGCAATTGAATATGCTGGTGCAATATTACCTTCTTCATCTTGTAAAATAAGACTTTTAAATCCGTGGATAATTCCTTTTTTGCCATAGGTTAAACTTGCTGCGTTTTCGCCAAGTTTGTGACCTTTGCCTAATGGTTCAGCACCGTGGATTTTGACATTTTCATCATTTAAAAAGGCGCTGAATAAGCCAATTGAATTTGAACCGCCACCAACGCAAGCAACGATATGATTTGGGAGTTTGCCTGTCATTTCTAAAATTTGTTCTTTTGCTTCTTTTCCAATTATAGATTGGAAATCTTCAATCATTGTTGGGAAAGGGTGTGGCCCAACAACAGAGCCGATTGCATAAAGCGCTGTTTCATATTCTTTTGTATAGGCTTCTAGTGCTTTATCCACCGCTTCTTTAAGGGTTTTTGTGCCTTCTGAAACAGGGATAATATTTGCGCCTAAAATTCTCATTCTATCTACGTTTGGCTTTTCTTTAATGATATCAATTTCGCCCATATAAATATCACATTTCAATCCCATTAGAGTTGCAGCTGTTGCTGTTGCAACGCCGTGTTGACCTGCACCGGTTTCTGCAATTAATTTTGTTTTGCCCATTTTTTTAGCAAACAAAGCTTGACCAAGCGCGTGGTTGATTTTGTGAGCGCCTGTATGGTTTAAATCTTCTCTTTTTAAATATATTTGTGCACCATATTTTTTTGATAAATTTTTTGCAAAATACATTGGACTTGGGCGACCAACGTAATGTTTTAAAATTTCCTCGTATTCTTTTTGAATTTCAATATTATTTTTAAATTCTTCATATGCTTTTTCAATTTTTTCAAATTCTTGCGCAAGTTTTTCGTCGATAAATCTTCCGCCAAATTCCCCAAAATATCCATTTTTACATATTGTATTATTCATTATTTCCTTCTTTCGTTAAAAATTCTGTTAAAATTGACTTTTCTTTTAAGACTTTTGCACCCCTTGTGACTTTGCAAAGGCTAACGTTTAAATCTTGTGCGATTTGTCTTTGGGTTGCACCTTGGTTTAACATTTCCAAGATACGCCATCGTTTTTTGAGAGTTTCAATTTCGTTTTGCGTGAAAAGCCCGAAAAGAAGCTCTTGCGCCTCTTTTTCATTTTTTACGGAAATGATTAAATTGTTCAACTTGTTTAAAAATATGTTACTATTCATAGTAACATATTAACATATTGTTTTGTTACTGTCAATAGTAACATTAAATAATATAAATTATGTATTTTATCTTTAGTCTTGTTATATTCGCGCTTAAAAGTGGTAATATTAGGTTTATGGGAACAATTATTGCTATATATACTTTTTTAGTACTTTATTTTTTAATTACACACAACTATTTGCTTGCTCTTATTGTTGCGCCAACAATATTTATATATTTTATAGTTAGAAAAATTCTTAAAGAAAAACATGTTAAAAACATGAAAATTAGAATTGCAAAAGCACAAGAAGATTTTAGAAATGATATTCAATTTGAACCATTTTTAAATATCAACAAGGAACCTTGGCAAGTGCTTGAATTATTGCCTGGCGTTACACGCGCACAAGCAAAAAATTTAGCTATGCAAATTCGTGAAATAAGAAACGTTAAAGAATTTGACGAATTTCGCCGAATTGTTGGGCTTGATAAAGCTTTGTGTGAAGTGAATAAAAAAATTGTAAAGTTTAATTAAAATAATATTTTTATCCCCCATTTTAATTAAAGTTTCTTTCTTAAATGTCGTTGTTCATAACAATATGGAATTTTAAGGGTGAACTATGCAAATTTCTAATTTTATTTCGAAAATGTTGGAACTGCTTGAAAACAAAGAAACAGCTGGAACAACTTCTTCAAGTGCAAAAAAATCAAATAAGCTTTTTAGTGTCGATTATAGTAATGAAAATCTTAAATATCTAGAAAATTCTAATTTGTCATATGAAAAATTGCAAGAACTTGCCCTTAAAGAAGAACTTAAAGCACTAAGCTCTCAAATGACTGTTGAGCTTACAAAAATGATGGCCAGTGGAAAGATTACGCCGGAAAAATATGAAGAAATTGAAGAAGTTTTATCTGGTGGGGTTAATTCGGAAAATATTATAGAATTGCAAAAAATGGTTTCTGAACTTGAAGAGCCAAAAACTCAAGAAACTTTTGATAATGCAGAAGATATTGAAGAAAAACTCGGCGAATTAGGCGAAAAAACGCGTGAGTCAGTTATGAAAAAAGTGGGAGATATTAACTCAATTAAATCTCTTGAAGTGTTAGATAACGGCTCTTTTAAAATTTTAACAACCGACGATAGTTCAATTTTGACCTCTGAAAGTGGCAAAATTATTCAAACATACGATAATGAATATAAAACCGGTTTTGATGTTTATGATGAACAAGATAGATTAAAATCTTCAACATATGTTGATCATAAAAAAGATGATGTAACGGTTGTTGAAAAATATGAACACAATGATGATGGCAGCTATAAAGAAACAATTGATTCGACAGCTGACCCTAAAACACAAAAAATTGTTAGCGTAGATGAAAATTCAAACATTACAAATGTTGAAATAAAAAATAAAGAAACCGGCGAAGTAACTCAAGATGAGGAATTTTCACAAACTTTAAATCAAAATCCTTCTTCTGATGGTGCAATGGTAACAGGTGGTGCTAGTGATGTTGGCGGTCCAACCAATGATGATATTGCAGCAGATGAAGCGCAATTGGCTCAATTGCAACAAGAACAAACACAAACGCAACAAGATTTAACTTGTCAACAAGCGACATATGACCAAACTAATGCGCAAAAAGAACAAGAAGTTGGCGCATTGGATAGTCAAATTGCAACAGAGCAAACTAACCTTGATTCTGCTACGCAAGAGCAAACAGCAGCGCAAGGCGAAGTAGATGAAGCAACAGGTGTTTGCGAACAAGCTCAAGCAGGGGTTGATTCGGCACAAGGCGAAGTTGATTCAACACAAGCTACCTTAGATGACGCCACAAATACGGCAAATCAAGCACAATGTGCTCAACAAACAGCGGCTTCAAACCAAGCAGCAGCAGTATCAGAGGAGCAAGCAGCACAAGCTGATTCGACAGCCGCAAATAATGATTTATCTGCTGCAACTGACGCTACAAATGCGGCTTCTAGTGAAAAACAAGCAACAGCTTCTGATTTAGATTGCGCTGTTGGAAAAACAAAAACAGCATTTAACGTCAAAACTCAAAGAGACCAAGATGTAAAAGATAAAGAAAGAGCATATAAAGAAGCGGAAGCGCAAAAAAATAAAAAGAAGAAAAATGTCATTGACTATCTTTGTGACGCTTGGAATTGGGTTTGCGAACAATGTTCTAAGGCTTGGAACGCTTTAACTAATGCAAAAGATAAGCAAAAAGAAGCTCAAGAAGATTATAAAAACAAAAAAACTGATGAAGATAAAAAACGCGTAATTGACGAAGAAGCCCAAAGAGAACTTGAAAAAAGGCAAGACGAGCAAGATACGGCAAAATCAGTTGCAGATGCGGCCCAAGTTGTTTTAGACGCTAAAACTGGCGCAAGAGAAGTATCCGATCAAGAATTAGCAGACGCATTATTAGACTTGGCTGATGCAATGATGGCACAAGAAGGCGCTGTAACAGAACATGATGGCGCATTAGATGCGTTTATGGAAGCACAGGGCTATAAAGCTGACGCTGATGGAAATCTTGTTGATAAACAAGGTAATTTAGTTTCTTGCCAAGAAATCGTACAAGGGCTTGAAACTTTTGTCGGTGAATTAAGCACTCAAAAAACAACAACAGAAGCTTCATATAACCAAGTTTTGGAAACTACAACAGCAGTTATTCAGGGTGATGAACAAAAAATCCAACAATTAGGAACAGAAATTCAAACCCTTCAACAAGATATCACTCAAAAGAAAGCAGAACTTGCGCTTCAAGAAGAAATGTTAACCCAATTAACTTCTGAAAGAAGCGATATGAATGGTTATGATACAAAAGAAGCAGAAGATAAATATTGGTCTGATCGTCAAAAGCTTGAACAAGCAATCATGTCTGGCGATCCAAAAGCATTAGAAGAAGCATATAAAGCTTTATATGGCGACAAAGAAGTTGTTGTTGACGCGTCAGGTAAAGTTGTTGACCCTGCAACATTATCTGAAGAAGAACGTGCAAAATGCACAACCAAAAAGGTCAGCGAGCTTGGCGCAAGCGATTTAACAAACAAAGTTGCAATGGATACGGTTGCAGCAGGTGAATCTGCACAAATGGCAGAAATGCTTGCAGATGGCGCTTTTGCTGTTAATGGTCAGCCAGTTAGCCAAGAAGAGCTTAATGAAGCGTTAATTAAACAAGCAGAAGAGCAAATCGCCGAACTTGAAAGAACAATGGACGCTCAAGGTCTATTTTCTAAGGGTGTTGGTGGCATAAATAATGTTTTAGGTATTGGTACAACAGGCGAAGATGCGAAATTTGAAGTTCAACGTTATAAAGAGCTTGTTGAACAGTTAAAAACTTGCAAAAATCCAACTCAATATGCTGCTTTATATAAACAAGTTACAGGAAACAATTTCTCTGCAGGTGAAGTTGTTGAATTGTGCGCATATAGACAAGCAAATAACATGCCTGCTTCTCCAACAACAAGCAAAGCACCGCAGGTGCCAGCAGGAAATAAAATTGATTTAGGCGAACATGTTAATTCTGTAGTTGAAGCTTGTAAGGGTGAAGATGGCAAGGTTAATACCAATGCTTTAAGAAAAACAGGCAACTCAAAAGGCGCTGAAGCAATTAATGATTATAAAGAAACTCAACAAAATATCGTTGAAGGTGCAAAAGGTGTCCTTGTCGGTCTTGCAGCAGTTGCAGCAGTTGCAGCATCTCCATTCACAGGTGGTGGTTCATTAGCTTTATTAGGCGCAGTTGCGGTCGGAGCCGCTGCTGGTGCTGGTGCTAGTATCGCGATAGGTATGGCTGATAGCATTTATGACGCTGATGGAAATGGCAGCTGGGATTTCAATTACACTTTAGATGATTTAAAAGGTGACGCAATAACAGGCGCTATAACTGGTGGTGTCAGCGGTTTGACAATGGGCGTTGGCGATAAAGTATGTGGCGCGGTGACATCAAAAGCTTCAACTGCAATTGCAACGTCAGGAAAAGAAGCATTCAAACAAACCGTAACAAAAGTTGGCGGAAAAGTGTTTGGAGAAGCTGTCGAAGGTTTCATTGACGGTTCTGTTTCAGCTGCGGCAGATTATACATATCGTACCGCAGGAACAGGTGAGTTTTCTGTCACTGATATGTTCAAAGCAGCAGGACAAGGTGGCACAATGGGTGCTGTTGTTGGTGGCGGTATGGGCGGAGCAGGAGAGTTGTTCTCTGGCGCAAAACACCTTATTGACGGTAAAATCATGAAAGGCAAAGTTGATGATATATTGACTATGGGTGGCATGAAAGAGGTTATTGACCTTGATGATGGCACAAGTGTAATCAACTATAAAGCAAATCCAAACGCAGGTACAGATTTAATTCCAACAAATGGTTTGGCTGAAATTCCAGATTTGAAACTGGAAGACGTAATTGCAAATAATCTTGACCCTAAATATATTACTGATGGTAAAGTTAATAAATGGGCAATTAACCAAATAACTCAAGACGCAAAAGGTGCACAAAAAGCATTGCAAAAGGCTGGCTTGGGCGAGAATACGCTTAATGTTTTAAATAATATTTCAACAGACAATTATGCTAATGTTGCAGATGTCACAGCGTTGTTGACCAATAAAAATAATATGGCTAAATTGGGCCTTGAAGGAGTCGATGGCAAAATTGACGCTGATAAAGCTTCAAATTTCTTGTCTGGTTTAGATGAAGTTAAAACAAGAGCAAACGGTTCAATCGAAGAGATTACATCTTATGCGCCTAATGGGCAAAAAGTTTCATTGCAATTTGACGAAAAAGGTTCGATTGCAGATGTGAAAATTGTTCAAGATACGCCTGTTGATGACGGCGCAAAAGTTGCGTCAGACGTTGCACCTGACGTTGATTCAACAAGCACAACAGCTGCTGCATCTGATGTTAATTATAAAGATGACTATGTTGTTATGAGTGATGGCGACGTCATAATGCCTGATGGAAGTGTTAAATCTGGTGCAGATATCGAATCTGGACCAAAAGCTGATGTCGAAGCTGGCACAAATACAGGTGTTGGAAAAAATGTTGATGATATAAAAGTTGCAAACGAGCAACCTCAAACAGTTTCAATGAATACAACTAAAGCAAATACTGTTTCTAGACCAGAATTAGATAAATATGTTGACCCTGGTAATTCTGCAAAAAAATATCCTTTGCCTGAGTCTGCTCAAGAATACGTTAATCAACAAGCTCTAGATTACTATAATAGTGAAATTACAAGACTGCTTGATTTGAAAAATTCTGGAAAAATCCCAGCTGATATTGATATAGAACAGATTGCCATGAATAATACAAATAATTATGTTGAACACATGAGCTTTTCTATGTCGCGCAGCGACTTATTTTCCGATATGCGCACTGGTGGTTTTTGGGCGCAATATACTCCAGCAGATCAAAGCCATGGACCATGGAAAATGCACATATTTTCAGCTAATGAAGCTGATTGGCAAAATATGTCAGATAAACTTATCCCATATTTGAGAGATAATGACGTTGATTGGAAAACGTTTAATAGTACTCATACGCCTGAAATGTTGGGTGGCGTACAAAATGGTAAAGCATTTACGATTTATCCTAAAAATAATGCCGATATGGCTCAAATTGCAAAAGATTTAGATTATATTATTAAAAATAACGGTTTAGAAATCAAAGGCTCTGATATTGTTGGCGATAATAATCTCGGTGATTCAGGAAGATTATTCTATCGTTATGAATTTAATTCAGGCGCCTATAAAAATGATATTTTAGACCTTGCAGATCCTGATGATTTAAAAACATATCATCAAAGATATGATGCAAATCGTGGCGCTGGAAAATATTTAGCAGATGATATGACGCCAGAAGACGACATTTGGGCAAATTTTGATCCATCTAATCCAAATAGTATGCCAAAAGGTGTGCAGGTTGAACCGCAAAGATATGCAGCAGTATACATGCCTGCTTCTGATGTTGTGCCTAATGGTACCGTTGTAAAACAAGCAGATATTGAAATATCAACTAAAACTACTGTCGATACAAGTCCTGTGGTAAAAAATTCTGATATATTACTAGACAATGAAACAAAAGAAAAAATATTAGCAGGGTTTAAAACAAACTTGCCTGAAAACGAATATAAAATAGCTTCACAATTATTGGAAAATGACAATGTTTCAATGTTGTTAAAGCAAGGAAAAATGTACGACTATCAGTTAGAAAGTATTTTGACATTTTTACCTCCTGCGCAATCGAAATTTTTCAAAGAAATTTTTGATAATGACACTGCGACAAAATTCATCTTAAATGGCAATGTTGAGATAAGCTCATTACATAGTACAATATCTACTCTAAGTGAAACACAATTAGAAAATTTCACAAAAATAATGTCTAATGATACAATGGCAGACATGTTTACTTCTGGAAAAATCTCTCTAGAAGATATAAACAAATTTGTTCAGCTTGATAGTGAAACTTTTGCAAAAAACTTTAAAATTGCTTCTGATGCAAAAGTCATGAGTTATATTGATGATTATCAAAAATATTTTATCTATGGAAAAGATGATATTTTTGAACAATTGTCAAATATGGATGAAGCTGGTATGCAAAAATTCCAAAAAGCAATGGATATAATTGGCAATGGAAATAAAGATACTGGCGGATACACTTTCGAAACTGATAAATTACAATTAGGCGGCGGTGTTGAAAATGTAGCCAAGAAAAGTTTTGTTACTCCGGAAGGAACAAAAGTAGATCTTGAAATTCGCTTTGGAAATGATGGCGTTCCAAGAATATCTAGAGCGGAAAAATATACAGATGGTTCATCATTGTCTTGGTTAAGTGATGGCGATAAATCTACTACAACACGTTATAGATATGATACAGATGCAAAAATGTATGATATGGAAAGCCAAATAGAAGTAATTAACAATGAATTTGGTGAACCAATTGAAGTTGTTCACACTAAACTTTCAAAAGACTTAGATGGCGCATATGAAACAACGCGTTATACATTAAGTGACTATGACGAAAACTATGACGTCTTAAAAGCTATTGAAGACGGCACTATTGAAGGCGGAAATAAAACATCATTTGTCACAAAAAATGTAGATGGTTCTGTAACATATGTCGATTCTTTTGATTCAAACGGAACAAAAACTTCAAGAAATTACACTCAAAAACTAGACAATGATGGTAATATCATTGCAAGTGATTATAGCTATAAAATTACAGATTCTGATGGCAACGTTGTTTTGGATACAAAAAGAAGCTATATGAAAAATCCTGATGGCACAACTACAACAACTGTAGATGGCAAAAAATATACAATGAGTTTCAACGATAGCGATTTGAGTATTACTATTAAAGATGAACTTGGAAACATAGAAATCTTTAACGCGAAGGACTATGCTGTTATACAAGCAGAGTCTATATATAAATTAGTTAAAAATACTCCTGCAGATACTGTTTTACAGCTAAAAAATACTGATGTTAAAAAATTGATGACCGGTGGAAGCTTTTTAAATTCAAATATTTCACCAATGACGGGTGATTCTGGATATCAAATTTTTATCGGCGGTGGCGATATTCCAACATTCTCACATGAAATTGGACATGCTGTTGATTATTCAACTATATTAAGAGAAAATCCAGAAATTATAGATATATATAATAAAGAGTGGGCTGCTTTTAAAGCAAGTAATACTCCTGAAACAGAAAGTATTGTTCAATATTTTTCTCCAACAAGTAATGCTGGAGATGGCATGATTGGTAATTTCCCCAGAAATGACGGCGGTTTAGGAGAATTAATTGCGGAAACAAACATGCTTTTAAAAGGCTATGGAAATGCTGATGTCATTAGCGCAAGAGCAATGCTGTTAACAAAATATTTCCCAAATACCATTGCTGCTGTTTCTAAAAATATTCCAACTCCAAAAATGAAAACTCCAACAGATGTAATGATGGATTATGTTACAAAAGAAACCGCGTCTTCAGATGTTGCTAGATTTTCTGATGTTTTAAGAAGAAGAAATTATACCCCTGAAACGCTTGCAAAGGTTTTAGACGGACCAGTTGAAATGAATGATGAAATTCTAACAAGACTTGAATTTCCAAACATTGAAAAATATAAAAATGTAACACTCGACACTTTTGGTGATTTACCTTTAGAAGATCAAATGGAATTTATTAATCAATATATTTCTACTCTTGGTGGTTCGCCATATGTACGTGTTAATGGTTTACCAGATATTCCATTGTTTAAATCATTGAAAGATATTGATTTGTCAAATACAACTGCTGATGTGATTGATGCAAAACGATTTGAAATTTTAGATGACTTAATGGAAGGTGTTCCAAGAGGCAAAAATAATATTCCAAATACAGCACTAGAATTAAGTCCAGAAGCACATCTAGCAGTTAAACCACCATTGACAAACACTGTTGATAACATTGAAACAATGAATTTAACAATTAATGGCTATGATGTTCGAGTTGGCGAATTGCCACAAGACATGAGTTTTTATGTCCATAATATGACACAAGATAACTTAACAAGATTAGAAGCATTGCTTTTGACTGATCCAGATGCTGTATTGTGTACTGGCTTTAAAGGCGGTGTTGGTTATTTAAAAGGTGGCGATAGAATGGGCGTCATTGTTTCTCCGAAAACTACAAAAGATTTGCTTGTCCAAGCTCCACAAGACGCAAGCTCTGGCTATGGCACAACAAGAAATCTATATAATATAGAAAATTCATATTTAAAACCGGGTAATATTGATAACGAATATGTCCCAAATATTATTAAGGGTGAATTAGGTTTATCTGACGCGCAATATGCTCAAAGAATGCAAAATTTAATTGATAATGGCGCAAAATATCTAGAAGATGTTGAAAAAATTGACCCAGAATTATATAGATTAATCAAAAAAATTCCGCAAGATTATTCAATGTTTGAAGGCATAATGCGTCCTGATATTGAAGCGATTTATACACCAAAAGATATGGAAATATCAGAAAGGATTGCGCGTTTTGCACATGATTACGATATCCCAATTTTACGTTGTGATACAACAGTGCAAGCAAATACAGATGATGTTGTAGCTGCAATGAATAATAAAGATAAATATTATCAAAAACCAAAAACTGAAACTGGTTTTGGTTTCAAAATGGCTGGAGATTTATAGAAAATTGCCCATTAGGGCAATTTTCTTTTTAAAAAACACTTTATATATACATGAGGATTTCTTTTTTAAAAAATATATCCCAAGAGGCGACGTCTTTAGCGCGCGCAGCTATTGGGGAAAGTACCAATCTTTTGCGCAAAGAAGCGCCAAAAGATGTGTTTATTTCGTCTAAAAAAGTTTTAAAAAAGAAAAAATTTACAACTCAATTTTCGCAAAAAATTAATGAAATAATAAATAATTTTAATAATCGCCCAAAAGGCGTTGAACATTTTGTTAAAGAAAATACCTCGCAGGACATGCTTGATGGGTTTAATGATGTCGTAAGGCGCAGAAAATATAGCCCGCAAATGATGGCAAAAATTTTAAAAGAGCCAACAAAGATAGATGAAAAAGTTTTAGCAAGGCTTGAATTTCCAAATATTGAAAAATATAAAAAAGTAACAGTTGAAACGTTTAAAGACTTACCTTTGGAAGATAAAAAAGCCTTCATTAATCAATATATTTCAACTTTTAGTGGTTCAGCGCAAGCTCACGTTGAGGGTTTGGCGGATATTCCATTATTTAAATCTTTAAAAGAAATTGATTTAGATAATGCTTCGATTGATGAAATTAACAAAAAACGTTTTAAATTATTAGATGATTTGATGGAGAGCGTTCCGCGTGGACAAAAAGAAATTTTAAATTCTCCATTAAATTTACAAGAAGGTAGCGCACACGTAATTAAGCCACCTTTGACAAATAGTGTAAAAAATATTCAAACAAATGATATAAATATCCATGGATACAAAATTAAAGTTGGTGATTTGCCAGAAAATCAAGCTTTTTATGTCCATAACATGACCCAAGATAACCTAACAAGATTAGAAGCATTGCTTTTAACTGATCCAGATGCTGTATTATGCACTGGTTTTAAAGGTGGTGCTGGTTATTTAAAGGGTGGTGATAGAATGGGTGTCATTGTTTCTCCAAAAACTGCCAAAGATTTGCTTGTCCAAGCTCCGCAAGACGCAAGCTCTGGCTATGGCACGACAAGAAATCTATATAATATAGAGAATAAATTTTTAAAACAAGGAAATATAGATAACGAATATATCCCAAACATTATCAAAGGCGAATTAAATTTATCTGATGAAGAATATTCAAAAAGAATGCAAAAATTAATTGATAATGGCGCAAAATATCTAGAAGATGTTGAAAAAATTGACCCAGAATTATATGGATTAATCAAAAAAATTCCGCAAGATTATTCAATGTTTGAAGGCATAATGCGTCCTGATATTGAAGCGATTTATTTGCCAAAAGATATGGAAATATCACAAAGGATTGCGCGTTTTGCACATGATTATGATATTCCAATTTTAAAAACAGATGCTAAAAAAACTATTATAAATCCGCAAGATATTACAAGATTAAGCGAAAATACAGATAAATATTATAAAAAGCCAAAAACAACTCTGCCAAAAGGTTTGTTTATGGCAGGGGATTTATAAAAAGCAAAAAAATATATTTTCATACTTTTAAAAAGTATGAAATTATCCCCTGTAAAAAATATTGCTTTTAAAGGATATGACGCGCAACCCTTGCGCGCACTTTACATGCAAAATGGCAAAACAAAAACGCAACAAATGATTTTTCGCGAATTGTCCGATATTTCAAAAATGGAACATTTTGATGTATTTGTCCATACAGAAGATGGCTTAAAAACAGACGTTTCTAACTTAAATGACACCAAAAAGGGCGATTATAATTATTGGTCGCAAGATAATAAACTTTTTATTCAAAAAAATGGCGTCGATACTGTAATATACCCTAAGCTTTTTAGGGATTCTCAAAACCTTGAAGCAATCAAACTTGCAAAAGAAGAAAACATGCCCACAAAAGAAAGTGAGTTGATTCTTGAAGGTGGGAACATGTTTTTAGGTAAAAAGCCAGATGGCAAAAATTATTTAATAGTTGGGGAAGATACTCTTGAAACAAGTGCTGTATATCAATTTTTAAAGGATAGAGGAGTTAAAAAATTAAATGATGATAAATTGACAGATTTTTTAATGTCTGGACATGTCTATACATCTATTGGGTTTGACGCGCAATTAATTCGCTCAAGAGAATATTATGATGAGCAAGATTATTGGAAAAATATTGCTACAAAAATGTTTTTAGAAGAATTTGACGTAGAAGAAGATGACTTTTGTGTCATTTCCCAACCAAATTACCATATAGATTTAGCTATTCGTCCTTTAGAATATCCATATGTTTTGGTTGACGATATGGAATTAGATAAAGAAAATCTCATGCTATTAGAAGAAGAATTTGGGCATGACGCAGAAAAATTTACAAAACAATTTAAAAAAGAACAAAGAAGATTAAAAAACCTCTATGTTTCTTGCGATAAGACAGCAAAACAATTAAGAGAAAAAGGTTTTGTTCCAATTTTTATTGGCGGTGGTTTTGGTGCTTGCAAAGTAAACTTTATGAACGCAATTGTAAACAAACGCGCAAGCGGACAACTCTCTTATATCACTAATTCAACGGAATGTGAAAATGAGAAATATGAATTTTTGCAAAGATTATTTGAGGCAGATTTAAGGGAAAAATACCCTAAAATTGACAGGTTTTACTTTGTAAAAGGGGGAGATTACAAAGATGGAAATAACGTTTTAATGTCATATTTGAAAAAATTCAGTGGCGGAATACATTGTCTTTGTGCGGAAAGACCAATTTTTGAAAACAAATAAAACTATTACATTTGTAAAAAGGGGTTGCCTTTTTTTTGAGTTTATGTTTTTATGACTTGAGGAAAAAATCGTAGTATTACAAAAATAGGAAAAACTTATGAAAAAGATTACGAGTTTGTTGTTAGTATTGGCTATGGGGCTATTTAACTTTGCTCCTGCTTTAGCTGCTACTTCAACACAGGCAAAAAAAGCTAGCAGTGTGAAAACTACTAGTGAAATGAAGTTTGCTTTTGTCTTTGACGGCCCAAGTGACAAAAACAAACAAGTATTAGAAACGTTTAAAACAGAAATTAAAAAATCACTTCAAGGTGATTTAGTAGCAAAATTTGATGATTCATTAGTTTTTGTCGGAAACTGGACTAAAGAAGGTGCAGCAGCTGCTTCTGAAAAAGCATTGAATTCATCAGCAAGAATGGTTATTTCTCTTGGTTACATGTCTTCTTCTTATTTAGAACACAAAAAAGACAAGAAAAAAATCACAGTTACAATGGATGAGTATGGCCTAAAAGGTATGGAAAATTCAATTTTCAACCCTGTTGAACAAGCATTTAGCGATTTTGCATTATTCAACAGATTGTTCCCAGAACAAAAGAAAATTGCAGTTTTCATTAATGAAGGCTTCTATAAAACAAAAGCTGATTGGAACAAAATTGTTTCAGAAAGATTTAAAGCTAAAAACATCAATGCTGATGTAGTTTTTGTTCCTGTTAATGCAAACAATTATCAAGAAAAAATTACAGGTTTAGCTTCTGATATCGATTCAGCTTTCGTTACACCATTATTCAACTTAACGGCTGAACAAAGAAAAGATTTATACGCTCAATTGAGCGCTAAAAAATTACCAACTTTCTCTTCAATTGGTCAAGAAGATGTTAAACTTGGCGCTTTGATTGGTACATCTGCTCTTAATGCTGATAAAAAATTAGCAGAAGCTACATCTTTCAGCATTCAAGGTGTAATCAAAGGTAACAAAGTTCAAAGCCAAAAAATTGGCTATGTTGAAGATAAAGTTATCTTCGTTAATACAGATACAGCTGCAACAATCGGATATGTTGTTCCATTAAGATTGTTAAACTCAGCTGAAGTTGTTTCTTCTAAAGAAGTTCCAACATATGACTTGTCATACATTTTGAATACTTTAGATGACAAAAACAAAGATATCGAAAGACAAAAATACTTAGTAAGAGCTGCTAGAAGAAGCGCTACTAGTGCAGTTCTTAGATATCTTCCTACTTTAAGAATTGACCTTGGTTATCAAACATATAATGAAGACTATGCTCGTTCATACACAGACGTTCCGCAAAGAGCTGGTCAATTCATTATTGGTATGGACCAAGTAATTTATTCTCCTGATTTGGTAACAAATATCATTGTTAAAAACAAAAGATTAAAATTCCAAAAAGCAGAAGAATTATTGACTCAACAAACAATGGGTCACGAAGTTGCAAACATTTACGTTGATGTTTTAACTTTAAGAAATGCAATTGCTATTCAAGAAGAATTTGTTAAAGATACAAGAGAAAATCTTGCAATCGCTCGTGTTAGAGCACAACAAGGTTTCTCTGGTAAAGAAGAAGTTCTTCGTTGGGCCGGTGAATTATCAGATTGCGAACAAAGACTTGTAAATATGAAAGCTGAATATAGCAACTTACAAATCGCAATTAACAATATGTTATATCAAAACCAAAGAACACAGTTTAATTTAAAACCATTAACAGCAGATGACCCTGCGTTCTTTACATCTGATATGCATGTTATTGATCACGTTAGAACACCACAAAAATTAGCAATATTTACAGATGAATTGATTAAATATGCTATTGATGTTGCACCTGAAACTGCTAAATTAAAAGCTGCTATCGCAATGAAAAAAGCAGAACTTTCAAACTATGCTCAAAAATTTGTATTACCAAGTGCAAAAATTTCATTGGAATATGGTAGCCAATTTGATAGATATTTACCATATGTAAATAATCCTATTACAAATGGCCTAGCTACAAGTAGTGTTACAGGCATGGCACAATTACAAAGACATCCAGTAGACTCTGTATTTGATAAAAACTCTGCAAGAATGTTCATTGGCGCACAATGGAAACCTTTTGAAGGTGGTACAAAAATCGCTGAAATCGCTCGTTGCAAAGCAGAGTTAGATGAACTTAAAGCATATTTAGAAGAAGTTAACTTCAAAATCGAAACAAACGTAAGACAAGTAGTTAACCGTGCATTAGCAAAATATTTCACAATTGAAAAGAACTACAAATCTATGTTTGCTCAAGCTGAAAACTACAAAATTGTTAAAGCTAAATATGCAGCTGGCAAAGTGCCTATCGCTCAAGTTGTTGACGCTCAACACTTATATGTATCAGCAAAACTTGCAGCAATCAACTCTCAAAACCATTTCTTTAAAGAGTTGTTATGGGTACAAAGAGGTTTAACTTGTGTTAACTGGACAAAAGCTTCACCTCAAGCTAAAAAATGGGTAGAAGAATTGAAAGCAAAATTACCTGCTGAACAAGACTTCTCTCTAGAAAAACTGTAAAAAGTTATTTAAAAAAAGACGCTCAAGGATTTATTCTTGGGCGTCTTTTAGTTTTTGTAATCTTTCATTTAAAAAGTCGCGATTTTCAACATATTCTAATTGTTTTGTTGCTTCCAATAATTCATTATCTATTGCCGCAAAACCATTAATTCTTTTTAATTTTCCAAGGTTATATAATGGAGTGTCTGAAACAGTTAAACCGCCATTAATTTCTTCAAGCTCGCCTAAATCAGAAACGCTTGAGCCATATATTGTACAGCTTCCGTCAATTTTTTTGATTTTATTTAATCTTTCAATACCACCTTCATAAAAACTAGCTTTTCCGCCAATATATTCAATATTACCGGTGTCTTTTGCTTCGTTACCTCTGAAATATGCTTCACCTCTGATGATTTGAATTTGAGACAAGAAATCTTCTTCGCTATATCCAAATTTTTTGAAATATTTCATAAAAGCAGGACAGCCATAAAAATTTTTAATTGAATACAAACCGCTTTCTAAAAGCTCTGGTTCATAGCCAAGATAGTCCAATATTTTATAGTAATCGCGGTTGATAATTGCTTCTGGAATTTCGTCCCAAATATCTTTTGTGCGTTTTGCAATGTTTTCGTATCTTGGAAATTTGCTTTGAGTTGAAATTTTCAAGCCTTCTTCTTCGATTTTTTCATCAACCATTGCAACATATTTAAATGGGAAATAGAAGTCGTTTAATTTGCCTTGTACGTCAAAAACGCCATCTTCAATGCTTCTGATTCCGATTTTTGCTTCATCACCTTTAACACAAATGAAAAAGTCATTATCTTCTAGAGCGCCTTCTGCTTTAAAATCTAATCTTGTACACCAATTTGGGCTGCTCATTGCTTTTAATTTTTTGACGTTTTCTCTAAAATGTTCAGCGTCGTGGCGTTTTGCTGGAATTGTAACCCAAAAAGGTCTATCATAGCTTATATCGTAGCCTTGTTTTTGTTTTTCTTCGTTGATATATTTTGCTTTTAAGTTTTTATAATATAGTTTTGAAAAGTTGAAAACTTCTCTTGGATTTTTTGCAAGATTAGCCTTCATTTCATCTATTGTCATATCCAAAATGTCTTGTTCATATTCAAATGGAAGTTCGCCTTTGTCAAATTCAAGGTTTTTAAACATTGAATCTAAAATCATATAAATAAGCGCGGGCGAATATTTTCCTTTGTTTTCTTTCAAAAGAGCATTTGTCCAATCGTTGATTATTCTTAATTTTGGGGCAAAGACTTCGTCAGTATCGCAAGGGGTTTTTAATCTTTGTGAAGATAAGATTTCTTGCGTTCTTCCATCTGCCCAAGTGTAAAAATCTTGCGTTGAATTAAATTTTTCAATCGGTGCTTTATATAAATTGACGCAAGACAAGTCAATTGGATTAAATTGGCTTTTTTTCATTGCGCCGAAAGCGACATTATTTTGATATGTTGGCAAGATTGAATTGATTTTCATACATCAACAAAAACAAAACGTAAAATTAATTGATAATTTTGTTAAATTTTATTAAATGGGGCAATTTTTTCTTTGTTTTTTCTTTATAAAAGAGTATTAAAAAAGGGTGTATGATGATTAACAAAATTGGATATTGTATTCAACCAACAGCAAGAAAAATCTCATTTGGTGCAAAAAGAAACGTTCAAAACGAAAATGATGTTATGGTTAGAAACGTTTTAAGAGATAGAATTGAAGGCAATCTTGACGCTTCATATAATTATCTATCTGAAATGGATAACCTAACGGCCGAACAAATGCGCTCTCGCTTGGTTAGAGTGGCAAAATCTACTAGACATCAAAAAGATTTAATTCACCCACACAGAAGTAATTTAAAAGTTGATTATCATATGTTGAAAAGCGCAATTGGCAACAGTGGTTTTGTGAGCGCAAAAAGAGATAATGAACTATATACTGGTCCAAGGCTAAATAAATATCCAGATGGCATTAAAGCCGCAAAACAAGCTGGAATTAACTCAATTGTTTCTTTGGAGCCAATTGATTTTGGATATTCCCAAGATGGTGTAAAAGAAGCAAAAGAAAACAACATGAAACTGGTTGCAATTCGAGATATTGGTTACGGTACGTTGCATACTTTTGCTGTAATTCCAACAGCGTCTGACGCACCATTGTTAAATAGATTAATGGACTATCCTGAAGTTTGGGCAACACAAGATGAAAATGGCGAAATTAAAAACAATGCAGATAAAAATATATTAGACGCACAAGAATTAATCGATATTTTAAATGGTGTCCATGAAGATTATCCAATGCCTGTTTATTATGGTTGCGATTTTGGAACAAATAGGACATATTCTTGGCATAGTTTTTATAATATTTTAAAAGATTGCGACAGAAGAAAACCGCTAGACGAGGAAACTGTTGAAAAACTTGCATATTTATATGAAGATTTAAAAGATTTATATAGAAATTAATTAAGGCGCTAAATATAGCGCCTTAATTTCTAAAACATAATATTCAGTTTTAGATAAACCCCTCTTTTTCCACTTATTTTGTTAGCTTTCGCTAAATTATTTCCTAACAAGAGCATGCTCTTTTTTTAATTTTATCACAAACATATTGATAATTGACGTTTTTTATTTTGTGTTAAAATAACTTTATGTTTGAAGTAAGAGTAGAGACAAGTTTTTCATCAGCGCATCATTTGCTTAATTACAAAGGCAAATGCGAAAATTTACACGGACACAATTGGAAAGTTGAAGTCTATGCAAGAGGCAATGAATTAGACAAATCTAATATTTTGGTTGATTTTAAAACGTTAAAAAAATGCGTCAATCAGGTAATAGATTATTTAGACCATAAAGATTTAAATGAATTAGAAGAGTTCAAAGGCGAAAGCCCAAGTTCCGAATTTATTGCGAAATTCATTTTTTATAAAGTAAAAGAACAAATTCCGCAAGTTCAAAGGGTTAACGTTTGGGAAACTGCGACTTCTCGTGCAAGTTATTGGGAAGAATAATTAAGGAGTAATATGCAAACATTGCAAGCTGTGATTACAGGTGCCATGCAAGGATTGAGCGAGTTTTTGCCGATTTCTAGTTCTGCACACATTGTTTTTTCAAATGAATTATATGAATTAATCACAAAAACAGCTTTCATTACATCAAAAGAAGAAGAAATTTTCTTTGATATTATGGTGCATTTGGCAACTTTGTTTGCGGTTTTAATTTATTTTTTCAATGATTTAAAAGCTATTTTGAAAGATTTTTTTGTTTCAATAAAAGAAAAAGATTACAAAAATAAAAATTTTTTATTAACAAATTATATTTTGCTTTCAACTGTGATAACTGGTATTATCGGTTTGATTTTTAAAGAAAAAGTTGAATATTTTATTCAAAACCCAAAATATATTTGTTTCTTTTTGTTTATAACAGGTTTAATTTTATTGTTTAGCGAAAAAATGTATAAAGGGAATAAGGAAATTAATTTAAAAAGTTCTATCTTGATTGCAATAGCGCAAGGTTTGGCGATTTTCCCTGGGTTTTCAAGAAGCGGTTTAACAATTTCAACAGGTTTGTTTTTGGGCTTGAATAGAGTTGAAGCTGCAAGATTTTCTTTTTTAATGAGCATTCCCGTGATTTTATTAGCGTCAATGATTTATCCATTGATGTCTTTGGATTTTAATTTGATTACAACATTCAATCTAAAAGCAATAGCAATAGGCTTTTTGGTTTCTTTTGTTGTTGGTTATTTGTGTATTAAATATTTTATGAAACTTTTGGGCAAGTTAACCTTAAAAAGCTTTGCATACTATTGTCTTGTAATTTCACCTTTGATGTTTTTTGTATTTGAAGCCTTTTATCGTCAATAATATTCAAACCTGTTTTGCTTTGTAATTTTGAAATATAGTTAATCGCTGTTGTATCTTTGTCAAAATCAAATTCTTGATGTGGGAATTGAAGCGCAAGTTCCGGATATTCACCATCTTTTTGAGCTACGAAACTGTCATATGTTACGCTGTATTTGATTTTATCTGATGGGTTGTTAATGTCGATTGGTTGCGAATTGCCTTTTTTATCAATGAAATTTAATTCTAATAAATTTCCTCTGTCATCAATTTTATATGTCATACCGCTGACTTGTAAAAGCCCAGGAGAACCATCAGGAGATGACATTGTGCGCTTAGCTGCTGATGATATTGCTTCTGTTACTTGTTTTTGTGTGATTGTTGTTTTGATTAATCTATTTTTCATTGGCGCAGATTCTTGAATGTCGCGTTCGGTTAGGGTGCCTGCTTGTGGCACTTTTCTGATATTTGCAGAGTTAATTAGAGCAATATCTGTGCCTAATTCTTGACGCATTGAATCCGCCATTAAATTTGCCCAAGCGCTTGGAGCAGTTCTTCTGTTTTTTGCCATTGGTTCAATTTCGTTGATAACAGCAACTTGTGGGCTTTTTCCAAGGTCTGTGTTTTTAATATATTCTAATGTTGGGCTTTTTTTGTTAGAATCTGTTAGATTTAGATTGTTTTGAATTTTGGTTAAAACGCCGTTTTCGTTAAATTCGACATTTAAAACGCCGTAATATTTTCCATTTTCACCAGCTTGTGTGATAATTACAGGCTGATTAGATTTTGACATCACAAGGTTTTCGCCTTGTTTTGCGCCTTCAACAACACTGTGTGAATGTCCACCAATGATAATATCAACGCCATCAAGCGCACGCGCTAATTTTTTGTCTTCTTCATATCCATTGTGAGATAAAAGAATGATTTTATTTACACCTTGTTTTTTAAGGTTGTCAACTTCTTCTTGGATTTCTTCGATTGTATCTTCAAAATCCATAACTTCTATGTCTTCTTGATTTTCTTTTTTTGTGCAAGTTTCAAAATCCATTGGCATTGCGCCAACAAATCCATATTTAACACCGTTTTGCTCTTTGATTAGAGATTTTTTAACAATGTCTTTTGCGGGGTTATTATTTTCAAACTCAACATTTGTTGCGACAAATGGAATTTTTTTGTCTTTCATTGTTTCAAAAAGACCTTTACAACTTCCATCAAGTTCGTGGTTTCCAACAGCCGAAACGTCAACCCCCATCATATTTTGCATTAGATTTAAAATATAATGATTTTTTGCGCAATCTCCGCCTGAATAGTTATCTCCACCTGATAAAACAAAATTAACAGAATCGCCAGAGGCAAATTTTTTGAAATTTTTGGCATGATGAACTAAGCCAGACATTTGGTCTGAATTGCCATGGGTATCGTTATAGTAAAAAATATTCAGCTTAGATGTCTTAGGTGGCGTTGTTGTTGCCTTTGAAACTATACCGCTATTTAAATTATACGGAGTTACGTTCATCATACTTACATAAAACAGCTGAATAAAAAAAATTGACATGATTATTATAACACAAATTAATATATTAGGTTGATTTAATTATTTTGTACTTAACATATACTTTAACAATAGTACTATTGGGGATTTTGTAATGCCAAGCACAAAAGCTAGTGTAAAAAAGATTAAAAAACAAAAAGCTGATTTAGCTGTAATTAAACCTGTTAAAACCAAGCCATATAACGATATTGACCTTAATAATTGGAAATTATATGAAAATATCAAAACAGGTACTTGGTGGGAGTTTGCGTCTCGTGACAAATCTCGCGGACACAGCTATGATTACCATGGCAACTACATTCCTCAAATTGCAACACAACTTTTTGAGCGATATACCAAGAAAAATGATATCGTATTAGATTTGTTTTTTGGCTCAGGCACCTCTGGTATTGAAGCAAAAAATATGCAAAGACGTTGCATTGGCGTTGAATTGAAACAAGAAATGGTAGATTACGTTTCATCTAAGTTCAATCCAAAAGAACTTGTTGTTGACGTAAATATTATTCAAGGCGACAGCGCATCAGTTGAAGCCAAAGAAAAAGTCCAAGCAAGATTGGAAATCATGGGTGAAAAACACGCACAATTTTTGGTTTTGCACCCACCATATGATGACATTATCAAATTTTCAGATAAAAAAGAAGATTTATCTAACTGCGCAACAACTGAAGAATTTTATGATTTATTCAAAAAAGTTGCAAAAAATGGTTATGATTTACTTGAGCAAAATCGTTTTGCTGCGTTAATTATTGGTGATAAATATGCAAATTCTCGCTATATTTCTCTTGGTTTTGAATGCCAAAGACGTATGGAAGAATTGGGGTTTGTTACTAAAGCGGTTATTGTTAAAAACATTACAGGTAACGAAAAAGCAAAAGGAAAAACCGCAAACCTATGGCGCTATCGTGCGTTATCTGGTGGTTTTAACATTTTTGAACATGAATATATCATGATTTTTCAAAAAACTAAGTTGAAAAAAGTTAAAAATGATAAATAATATAAACTAAAGACAATAAGAGAAAGAAAAGGGTTGCAACAGCAACCCTTTGCGTATAGAAATGAAGTATATATTTTAAGATTTTTTCTCTATTCCTTTGATTAAAAAGATTAAAGGAATAATTACAACGCAAGCAATTGCGCAAAATTCAAAGGTATCTCTAAAAGCACCCATGTTTGCCTGTTGGAGCATTTGTTTATATAGCAGATTGTTTGCTAGGTTTCCCGCTGTTATATTGTCAAAAGTTGCTTGGAATTGCGCTTGAAAAGCTTGAAATCTTTGAATAAAGTTATCGTTTAACATTGTCATATTATCAACTAAAAAGCTTTGGTGAGCTTGTGCTTTTCTTGAAATTAAAGTTGTTACAATTGATGTTCCAATCGCACCACCAAGGTTTTTTAACAAATTTTGAACGCCTGATGCGTTTGTCATTTGCTTTTGAGACAAAGTTGCGGTTGAAAGTGTAATAATTGGAATCATGCACATTGCCATACCAATACCCATAAGAAAATTAGGTATTGCGATATTTACAGTTGCAATATGAAGGTTTAAATTACACAGCATAAAGCCAGAAATACTTAAAACAACAAGCCCTGCAACAGTTAAAATTTTAGGATTTATTTTTGCGCCAACTGTTCCGATAAATACAATTGTCAACATTGCACCCATACCGCGCGGCATCATTGCAAGCCCAGATAAAAATGCGTCATATCCCATTAAACCTTGTAAAAACTGAGGTAAAATTGCCAAAGACGCCAATAAAACGCCGTGCATTACAATTTGAACAAGTGTGCCAAAAAAGAAGTTGCCGTCTTTAAAAACGCTTAAATCAATCAAAGAGTCTTTCTTTTTGGCTTGAACAACAAAAAAGATTAAAGCGAATAAAACTGCAAAAAAGGTCATCCAACAAACCCAAGTTGAACCAAACCAATCTGCGTCGTTTCCTTTGTCTAATACGATTTGCATGCAAGTTAGCCAACCGATTAACATATAAAAACCGATTGTGTCCATTTTGACATTTTCTTGTTTGCGCGCGTATGGTGGGTCTTCGATTAATTTTTTAGATAAATAAACGCAAAATATCCCAATAGGAATATTGATAAAATAAATAAATGGCCAAGACCAATTTGTTGTTATCCAGCCACCTAAAACAGGACCAATGATTGGCGCAATTACAACAACCATGCCGAATAAAGCCATTGATTGTGCGCGTTTTTCAACTGGCCACATTTCAAGAGTGATGGATTGAGATAATGGTAAGACAGCGCCCCCGCCAAAGCCTTGCAAAATTCTTGTAATAACCATCATAGGTAGGCTATTTGCAATCCCGCAAAGAAAAGAAGAGACGGTAAAAAGAATAATACTGAAGATAAAAAAGTTTTTTCTTCCCATTAATTTGCAAAAGAAATCAACAGATGGAATAACAATACCTGAGGCAATTAAATAACTTGTTAAGACCCAAGTGCTCTCTTGCCTTGATACAGAAAAGCTTCCAGCCATGTATGGCAATGCTACGTTTGCGATTGTTTCATCTAAAACAAACATAAAAGCAGCAAGCATAATTGGAATACAAACAATCCAAGGATTGTGCTTTGGTTTCCATTCCATTGCGATTTCTTGCGACATTATTATTTAACCCTTACTTTTGGAATAACGCTCATGCCAGAAACGATTGTATATTTTGTTGTGTCAATTGGTTCGTCAAATTCGATTTTAACAGGAATTCTTTGAACGATTTTTACAAATGAACCAACGGCGTTTTCTGGTGGAAATAGGCTAGATTTTGCGCCAGAAGCTCTTTGGATTGAATCGATTTTGCCTTTAAAAGTTTTGTTTTTATATGCGTCAACTTTAATTGAAACAGTTTGTCCTTCTTTCATGTTTCCAACTTGGTTTTCTTTAAAGTTTGCAACCACCCAAACTTTTGATGGAACAATTGCAAAAAGTGGCGAACCAACAGAAACAAAGCTTCCTTTTTCAATGCGTCTATTTGTAACAACACCTGTGTTTGGAACTTTAACGTTTGTATATTCAAGGTTTAGTTTTGCTTGGTTCATAATTGCTTCTAAGGCTTTTAAATCTGCGTCAGCAACGTTTTGACCATTTGCAAAAACATTTTCTTTTGCATGTGTTTGTCTTGCAACGATATTATCGTAGTTTGTTTGAGCTTTGTCTAAAACTTGTTTTGAAACAGCGCCTTCTTGATATAGGGTTTTATATCTTTCGAGGTCGATTTTTGCAAGATTAATTTCAGAATCTGCTGCTTTTAAGCTTGCTTTTGCATTTTTTTGGTTCAAAAGCGCTTTTTGATAGTTTGCTTTAGCTTGTTCATAGCGAACTTTATACATTTCATCATCAATTTTTGCAACAATATCGCCAGCTTTAACTTCTTTATTATCTTCAATATAGCTTTCAACAATATGTCCAGATACTTTTGGTGTGATTTGAATGATATCTGCTTCAACATATGCGTCGTCTGTTGATTGATATTTGCTTTCGTTAATGAAATATCCGCCGGCTAAAATTGCGGCAATGATTGCGATAGGGATAATAATCTTTCTTTTTTTTGGTTGTTGTTCTTCGTTTTTAATATCTTCAGCCATTTTATTCTCCTTTTATATTTTTGTTTTCAGTGTTTTTGATATTAATTGCGTAAAATCGCGCAATGTTTTTGTCATTTCTTCTAATTTTTCTTTTGAAAATTCTTTTTCAATTTGATTTTTTAAAGGCTCAAAAAGATTAATAGAGTTTTTTGCAAGTTCTTTGCCTTTTTTTGTAATGGTTAAAATTTTTACAGCGCGATTATTTTTAATTGTCGCTTCAATTTTAATTAACCCTTTTTCTTCTAAAGATTTTGCAAGTTTTCCTGTGTTTGCTCTGTCTTTTAGTAAAATTCTTGCTAAGTCTCTTTGACAACAATCTTTAGTATCATGAACAATCATCAAAGCAAGATGTTCTGCGGCAGTGACGCCAATGTTTATTTCTTTAAAAAATTGTTCAAATAATTTATCAAAGTGCTTTGCGCTTGAATTAATCTGATAAATTATAGAATTTTCATACTTTGTTTTCATAATCCCCAAGTTATGTTGTATAAATTACATGTTGCAAATGCAACATTAATATGCTAACATTTTATTATTAAAAATGCAATATTATTTTTGGGGAAGATATGAAAAAACAACTAGCAACTAGCTTATTAGCAATTTTCGCATTTGGTTTTATAGTAAATCCAGCATGTGCGATTTTAGATAAAAACAAAAATCAAGAAACTGTTCAAACACAAATTACAGAATATATTAACCTTGAGTGGTGGAAGCAGTTTGATGATGAATATTTAAATGAATATATTGAAAAAGCTATTCAAAATAACCACGATATTAAAACGGCGGCTTTAAAAATTGAACAAGCAAAAATTAACGTTACAGCTGTTCGCTCAAAACAATTGCCACAAGTTTCTGTTGGGGCTAGTCCTGTTCTAGGGAAATTGCCAGGCGAAACAAAAACAATGGGCTCTTTTGCCCTTCCAATAATGGCTTCATATGAACTTGATTTGTTTGGTAAAAATTGGGATAAAACAAAATCTGCAAAAAAAGCACTAGAAGCAACAAAATATGACGCTCAAAGTGCTAATATTTCAATTGTTTCAATGGTTGGAACAATATATTATAACCTTGTAAAACTAGATAAAGTAATTGAAATTCAAAAAGAATTAGTAAAAGATAGAGAAAATATTTACTCTATGATGAAAATATCAAACGAAGAAGGAATTGCATCTACTTCTGATTTGATTTTAGCTGAAAAAGCATATGTTTTATCTCAAAATGAGCTTTTAGATTACGAAAAAGCAAGACAAACAGCTTTGACAACATTGGCTGTTTTGATTGGCGATAGCCCAAATAATATTAATGAATATAAAAGAATTGCATTTGATGATATAAAAACAAATATTTCAATTCCAGAGTCAATTTCTTCTGAAATTATTGTAAACAGACCTGATTACAAGGCAATGGAAAAACAATTAGAAGCAAAAGGTTTAGATACTCGCGTTGCAAAAAAAGAATTTTTGCCAACAATTGATATTTTGGGACTTTTGACTTTTGTTTCAACATCTAGCGCTAGTTCAATGAGTTTTGAAAATGCACTTGGTTTGTTGGGTGCAAATGCAATGTTGCCTATTTTCACTGGCTTTGCTAGAGTTGCAAATTTGAAAATGAACAAAAACGTATATTCTCAACTTTTAGAGCAATATCAAAAAACAAATTTAGTTGCAACACAAGAAGTCAACGATTCATTATATAATTTGAAATCTGACAGTGAAAAGCTTTTAAACAATCAAAAAGCTCTTGATTTGCAAGAAAAAGACTATTCATATTCTGAATTGAAATATGCTCAAGGGGTAATTTCAAAGCTTGATTTGTTACAACAAAAAGAGTCTTTAGTTTATACGCAAAAACTTTTGGTCCAATCAAAGATGGATTGTTTTGTTGACAAAATTGGTCTATACAAAGCAACAGGCGCAAAAATTTAGGCTAAATAAATCTTTCGGCTTGTGCTAAAACTTTGTCTGCTCTTGCTAAAGCAGAATTAATTTCATTGCTTTGCTCTGTGGACATATATTCATCTTTTGCAATAAAATCGCTTGAAGGGATATATGTTACAGTGTCTTGAATTTTTTGTTGAGGTTGATTATTTGTTGGAGATGGAGTTTTATTAATCGTTGATGTGCCGTTTAATAATGCTCTATTCGCTGGGCTCAATTGTGGAGCTTTTGGAGTTGTTGGGCTAACAACAGGTGTAGTTTGAGCATTTTCGTTATATGTTCCATCTAGTAAATCAATAATAATTTTTGGATTTTGTTGAGCTTTTGCTAATAATTGCGGGTCAGATTGCAAGCGTTCAATTGCAGCAGGATTTTTTTGAATTTTTTCCATTAATTGCGCTTGCGAAACTCCAAGCTCTGGAATAATTTGGTTCATTTGCTCTTCTTGAGCTTTCTTTTGTTCTTCTTCCGCTTTGTTATATGGTTTTCCAAAGATTTTATGAACAATTTTATCAATTGGTTTTCTAAACATTGATGAGAAAACGAACATAATTAAACCAAATCTTAATGCGCCACCGCCAAATCTTGCAAGTTTTCCGGCACCATCTTTTAAGCCCATATTAAAGAATTTGCCGATTCCTTTTAAGATTTTCGAGCCAAAAGTTTTTCCTTCAAGATTTGCTAAAGATGCAAGTCCATATGTGGTTTTAAAAGCTAATGGTGTTGCAATTGCAATTGAGCCGATTGTTCCAACAAAATCATCTGCTACAACGCCTGCTTTTTTGCCTTTTGGTGCATCTTGCATGCTGTTATACATTGCAATAATTGAAGAACATAAAAATACGCCTAAGCCAGATTTATCGTTTACAAAGTTTGAAATTGATTCTGTTGGCACAGTAATCATTTTTTGAGTTAATTTTCCTAAGCCAGTTTTAGCTAATGTGCCATTAACTGCGTTATATTTCACCAAGGAATCGCCAAGGTTTCCTCTGCAAAATTTGAAGTCTTTTTTAAATATTTTACCGACTTTTTCAATTATATTAACAGGCCACCAAGAGCCAATTGCGCCCATGAAGCCTTTTTCCTTCATTATGACATCTTTAAATTCAGAAACATCAACATCACCAATTTTGCCTGTTTGCATTTCTTTTAAAATATCTAAGAATTTTTTATTGTCATTAACGCAACCAAACTTTTCTCTAATTGCATTTGATAATTCTAAACAGAATTTTCTATTGTCTGCAATTCCTTTACCTTTTTCTGTTGCAAAAAGCTGAGCAGCAAAAGTTTTTGCCTTGTCGTCACCTACAATTTTTTTAAGAGCTTTTTCTGCACTGTCTGTGTCTTTAAAGCCTTTTTTCAAAATATCAACAGGGGTTAAAGAAAAGATTGAAACAAAGCCACGACCATAACCACGACACATGTCAGCTTTTGGTTTTGCTTTTGTTGCTTCATTTGTTAATGTGTTTGCAACGTCTGATACTGTTTTTGATTTCTTAAAAAAGCCTGTGATTTTATTTTTTGCGCCACTTAAACCACTGGATAATTTTTTATACCAATTTGAATTGCCAACAACTTCATCTACTTTTAAACCCCAAGAGGCAGTTTTATTAGACATTTTGTTGCCCAAAACCGCAAGACCAACAACGGTTCCAAGGGTCAAGATGATAGATTTTAGAGTTTTTTTAGGGTCTTCAGAACCCATTTTGCGCATAATTCTGAATACAAAATTTTCTTTTGCGCCTTCTTTTGTTTTATTTGCAAGTTCAACTGTATCTTGTTTTAATTTTTCCTTATCAATAGCACCAAAATTCTCCTGAGATTGCATTCTTTGTTGAATTTCAGGAGTCTGTGTTGTTTGGTTTGGAATAACGTTATTTTTAAAAGAAATTTTATCCATACTATAATAAAACATTTTAAGGTAAAAAATTGCCAAAATTAAAGATTATTAATAAGTTTTGTAATTTCTTCAAAGCTATAACAGTCTTGTTGAATATGAACTTTGATATTTTTGTCTAATGCCCTTATATCATCAACTGTTGAGCCGTCTAAAAATGTTTCTTCATAGGTTTCGCCGATTTTTTTAAGCATAACAGAAGGTATTAAAAGATTATCTATTTTCCTATTTTTAATTGTTTCAATTATATCTGAGCCAACAATCAGCCCTGCAACGTTGATATCTTCGCCAAAAAATTTGTTTTTAACTTCTATAACTTCAAATTTTAAGTTTTCAATATTAATTTCTTTTTGAAATTCCCTAAACATTTTATAAGGACTACTTGCTGTCACAATCGTGATTTTAGCCTTGTTTTTTAGTTTTTTCTTTGTTTTTTTAAGACATTTTTTAAAGCTATCTTTCATTAATCTTATTGCGCCAACGCCATCTTCGATTTGCAAAAAATCCCCGTAATATTTCTTTTCTGGCACATCTAAACCTGCTAAAAGATAAAATTCGTCTGAAACCATAGCGATTTGTTTTTTGATAGATGAATTAAATTCGTCTACAATTTTAATTGTTTCAAGAGCAATTTTTTTATCAACTTTTTTGAATTTTTCTTTTCTAAATTTTGAAATACCCAAAGGCACAATCGCAACTGATTTAAGAGCAGATTTCACTGTCTTTAGGTCGTTTAAGGTTCTTTTTAATTCTTCGCCATCATTATAATTTGGGCACAAAACAATTTGCGCATGGATTTTTGTGCCAATTTTTTTCAATCGCTTTAATTGGTTTAAAATTTCACTAGCATGTGGATTTTTGGTCATTTCCACGCGCAATTTTGGGTTTGTTGTGTGAACAGATATAAAAAGCGGTGAAATATGATATTTTTCAATTCTTTCCCAATCGTCTTCTTTAAAATTTGTCAAAGTGACATAAGTTCCTTGAATATAAGATAATCTCCAATCGTCATCTTTGACATACAGACTGTCTCTTAAGCCATCAGGTTGTTGGTCAACAAAACAAAAAATGCAATGATTTTGACATCTTTTAACGCCATCAAAAACAGCTGATGTAAAGACAATTCCAAGGTCTTCATCAAAATCTTTTTCGATTTCAATTTCTTCTAATTCATTATTTTCATGTTCAATTAAAAGCTCAATTTCTTCGTCATTGATTAAAAAACTATATTCAATAATATCTTTTGGTTGTTGTTTGTTAACAGATAAAATCTTATCACCTTTTAAAATGCCGATTTCATCAGCAATTGAATTAGGGATAATATCTTCGACTTGCATTAAAAATTTTGCCATAATTATAAAAGTTTAATTAGTTTTTCTATTTCTTCTATTGTGATTTCGACTGTTTTTTTCTGTATTTCGGTAATATTTATATATTCATTTTTTAAGCCATTTTCAAGTTTAATTTTGTGCAATTGTAGATGATTTAGCAAGTTTTCTTTAAATTCAACAAGTTCATTAATGCTTAAAACATCTGTTGCACAAAGTGCAATTTTAGCGTCATTTACAATGTGATAAGGGTTTTTAGATTCAAAAGACAATAATAAATCTACAAGATGAAGTTTTCCTGTTTTTGTAATTTGATATGTTTTAGATAACATTCCACCATCAGACATTTTTTCAAAATATTCAACACAACCCAAATCTGCCAAGCGTTTTAGAGCGGGGTTAATTGTTCCTGTGCTTGTTTTTAAATATGCAAAGAAATATTCTTCAATAATTTTTCCAAGGCGATAAATCGTTGCGTCATGTTTATTTAAAACGTATAAAATTGCTATTTCAATCATAGCTAAATCTTAGCATATTTTGGCTTAAACGTGAATAAGTTTGCGCAGAAAATATTTTTTAAGTTAAAATAAAACTATGGAAAAGATTTTTGAAAAAGATATTATAGAGGCGGTTAAAACAACCGATTTAAAACATGTTGCAATAATTATGGACGGCAATCGCCGTTGGGCAAAAAAGCACCTTTTGCCTACAATGATGGGGCACAAAAAAGGGGTTGAAGCGCTTAAAAAAACAACAAGAGCATGTGATGATTTTGGAATTAAATATTTAACTTTATATGCTTTTTCGACTGAAAATTGGAACAGAAAAAAAGAAGAAGTCGATTTTTTAATGGATTTGTTAGCGTCAACTTTGGTTGCAGAGCTTGACGAATTAAATGAAAATAATGTCAAAATGAACTTCATTGGAGATATGAGTAAATTAAACCCTAATCTTCAACAAATTATTGAAAAATCAAAAGAAAAAACAAAAAATAATACAGGCGTTGTTTTAACCGTTGCAATAAATTATGGTTCAAGAGATGAAGTGATTAACGCTGTTAAAAATATTATTAAAGATGGCGTTGGGGAAGAAGAAATTACTTCTGATTTGATTTCAAAATACTTATATACTTCAAACATGCCTGATCCAGATTTGTTAATTCGCACATCTGGCGAAAAAAGAATCAGCAACTATTTACTTTGGCAAATTGCATATAGTGAAATATATTTTACTGATATTTTTTGGCCAGAATTTGACAAAGACGCGCTTGCGCTTGCGGTTAAAGAATTTGCTCAAAGACAAAGAAGATGGGGAAAATAATGTATCAAATTACATTGGCGACTGGAAACAAACACAAAGTTGAAGAAATTAATTTGATTGCAAAAGAATATGATATCGAATTTGTCTTGCCAAAAGGTGATTTTGACCCAATCGAAGATGGCGATAACTTTATAGATAATGCTATATGTAAAGCAAAATGTGCAAGTTTGTTGGGCGAAACAGATTTATATCTTGCAGATGACTCTGGGCTTTGTGTAGATAGTTTGGGTGGCGAGCCTGGAATTTATAGCGCTCGTTATGCACCAAGTGCTCCTGAACGAATTGAAAAACTATTAAAAAACATGCAAGGAATTGAAAATAGAAAAGCTCATTTTACTTGCGCAATGGTTATTTGCAACAAAAAACAAGAAGTTGTTTTTAAAACGCAACAGTTTTGTCATGGCGAAATTATGACAGAGCAAAAAGGCGAAGGTGGCTTTGGATATGACCCAATATTTTTTGTAGAAAGCGAAAAAATGGGCATGGCAGAATTGTCTGCGCAAAGAAAGGCACAAGTTTCACACAGAGCAAAATCTTTAAACGTTGTTTTGAAATGGTTGAAAGATGAAATTATTAAATAGATATTTTGAAAAATATGCACTAATTATTTTTGGCGTAATAACATTAATCTATGCTCTATTTTTAAAGCAACCATTTTGTGATGAAACACATGCGTATGATATTGCTTGTTTATCTTTTGGTGAAATTTTTCAAATTACAAGAATTGAAGGGCATACTTTTCTTTGGTATTACATTTTAAAGCCCTTTTGTGCGCTAAATTTGTTCCCATATTCAATGATTTTTGTTAACTGGGCGTTTTGTATGGGCGCATTGTATGTTTTGTGGAAAAAAGCGCCTTTTTCAACATTTGCAAAAACTTGCATAACCTTTTCAACCCCATTTTTATTGTATTATGCAATATTTGCAAGATGTTATTGTATTGGGTTATTTTTCTTCTTTTTATTATGTTCAATTTATCCAAAACGCTTTAAAAGACCCTATCTTTTCTCTAGCATTCTTTGTATTTGCGCTAATTGCAATACAATGATGTTGGTTGGGTGTTTTTATCTTGGTTTGACATATGTATATGAGCTTATTTTAAGATATAGAAAAAAACTTTTTTCAAAGAAAAAACTACTGATTGTTTTTTTAATTTTTTTCTTGTGTTCAATTTTAATTTTGTCACAGTTTTTAAGTTTGCAAACATCAGACAAGGGTGATAGCAGCTATTTCTTTAATCTTTTATTTTTATATCTTGCTCCAATTGCAAACCAGCCATTTGCTTTGGTTTTTCGAATACTTTGTGCAATTGCGTTTTATTATTTATTATTTTACTTATTTAAAAATTGCAAAAAGGAACTGTTTTTTATTTTGCCAACATATTTAACAATAACCTATATTTTTGCAACATATTATAGTGGTCATTTTTGGAACTATTATACATATTTAATTTATTTTATTGCGTTGTTTTGGTTATTTAAAAAATATTTTAAAAAAGATAAATTATTAAAATTTCTTTTTCCTTCAATATTATTTATGTTAATGATTCCATATTCGATTTTTGAAGATGGCAAAATTGAGCTTGTTTTTAAATCAGAAGCAAAGCAAATTAGTCAAATAATTTTAAACAATCCTGAATTAAAAAATTCAAAATTATATCAGATTGAATGGTGGTCAGATATCCACCCTGGAGCAAGCAGATATTTAATAAAAGAAAATATAAAAATATATGATATGCACAATAGAAATAGATTAGCTTTTCCTTCAATGAGAGATATTTTTGTAGCGCAAAAAGAATTAATCGATTTTGATGAATTTTATGAAAATATGGATAAAAATGGCATTATCATTACAGGTGACGACATGATAAATCGTCCTTTTAAAAATATGCAATTAGCTAAATCTCAAAATGATTACATTTTTAAAACACAAAAAGCAAAATATCTCATAAAAGAAATCGTAAACGGAAATGGTATTAAATTCTTTGCATATAAAGTTTATAAAATTTAATTTTATGTTAGCATTTTGATATGGAATTAAATCCGATAGTAATCTCAGTCATAGTTTTATGTGCATTATGTTTATTTAAAATAAACGTATTATTTGCGTTGATGATAAGCTCGATTGTCGCTGGATTTTTGGCTAAGATGCCTATTTCAAAAATCATGGATTTGTTTATTTCTGGCATGGGTCAAAATTCTGAAACTGCTTTGAGCTATATTTTGCTTGGAACATTGGCTGCTGCTATGACACACACGGGCTTAGCAAAAATTATGGCGCTTAAAATTTCAAATTTAATTAAAAATAACAAATATATTTTAATTGGAATTTTGGTCGTTATTTCAATAATGTCGCAAAATTTAATTCCTGTGCATATTGCTTTTATTCCGATTTTAATTCCGCCATTAATTCCATTAATTAACAAATTAAAACTAGACAGAAGAATAATCGCCTGCGCTTTAGCGTTTGGCTTAAAAGCTCCATATATCGCATTGCCTTTGGGTTTTGGTTTGATTTTTCAAGACTTAATTGCAGATAACATGACGCAAAACGGCATTTCGGTTGCAAAAACAGACATCTGGCATTATAGCTGGATATTAGGTTTTGCAATGTTTTTAGCTTTTTTGTTTGCACTATTTGTAACTTATCGAAAACCAAGAGAATATAATGATATTTTAACTTTTAAAGAAGGAGAAACTTTAAAATTTGAAAAAAAACATCTAATCACTCTTTTGGGTGCTATTGTCACATTAATTATTCAATTAATTAGTGGCTCCTTGCCGCTTGGCGCACTTGTTGGCTTGGGGGTAATTTTCGGTTTTCGCGCAGTTTCGCACAAAAAAATGGATTCATTAATCAATGAAGGCGTTGGTCTAATGGGCTATATTGCTTTTGTAATGCTTGTTTGTGCGGGTTATGCTTTGGTATTACAACAATCCGGCGGAATAGAAAGTCTTGTAAATTCTGTTTTGCCATATATTGAACATTCACGCATACTTGCAGTTTTAGTGATGTTATTAATTGGGCTTTTAATTACAATTGGAATTGGCTCTTCTTTTGGTACAATACCGATTTTAGCAGTGTTGTTTGTTCCAATTTGTCAAAAACTTGGGTTTTCAACCCCTGCAACAATAATCATCTTGGCTGCTTCTGCGGCGTTGGGTGATGCTGGTTCTCCTGCTTCTGATACGACTTTGGGTCCAACAAGCGGATTGAATGTTGATAATCAACATAATCATATAAAAGATACATGTATCCCAACGTTTATGCACTACAATCTGGCGCTAATTATAGCGACAGTCGTTGCGGTTTATTTTTTATAGCATTAAGCGTAAGCTCTTTGAATTGCTTTAGAGCGCATTTCTTTGACAGATTGTTCTTCTGCTTCAATCATTTCAAGTTGAGTTTGAAGCCTTTGAAGCTGTTGGTCAAGTGCTTTTTCTGCTTGATATAATCTTTCTTTTTTCTTTTCTAAAGCTTTTGCTTCTGGGCTATCTGGTGTTAGATCAGAGCCAAGCCCAACCATATCGTTAATTTGAGCTGATAAGTCAAGTTTTGTAGACGAAATTAATTGGATTTGATATTCCAAATCTGAGCGGTAACTATTAATTTGTGCGAGGCGCATTTGCGCAATCAAAAGACCCATATTATCTCATTTCGTTTATTTTTTTGCCCCTTAGAAAAACATGCTCGTTATTTTGTGCGATTAGTTTTTCCATTTGGCTTAATTGATGCATTTGGTATCTTAGTTTGTATTGAAGCATTTTTTTCTTCTTGTTGATAGACAACGCATCTTTTAAGCTTGCAACAAACTCCTTCTTAAACACTTTAATAGGGTTGTTTCTTTTTAAATAATTTTTTGAATAAGTTAAAAAAGTTTTTAACCTTTTCAATGTCATTGTTAGATTTTGTTGCAATTTAGAGCTCCTTTTGCTTTTACTAAGGAGTCCTTACCTTAATAAAAACAAGTTAAACGAAAAAATTGTCTTTTTGTAAATAAATATTACACTTCTATATTTGTAAATTACGGCAAAAACTAACAAAAACTTTAGTTTTATACACAAAAATTTACAATAACTCTTTGTTAAAAAGTATATATTATCTTGTTTTCCAATTTAACTTTTAATTGTTTTTTTGTTATAATCAACTCAAAATATTACAAAGGTTGAGGAAAGTTAATGAAAAATAAGTTAATTCTTTTTTGGATTATTGTGGCTGTTGCATTAGCTAGTATAGTTGTTTTATATAAAAAACCTACAAGCCTAGGGCTTGATTTGGTTGGTGGTTCAAGATTAGTTTTAGAGGCACAAACATCTGAAACTGTTCCAAAAATTACACCAGAAATTATGGACAGCTTGCAATATGCAATTGAAAACAGAGTTAACGCGCTTGGTGTTGGCGAAACTGTTGTTCAAAAAATTGGCACAAAAAGACTATTAATCGAAATTCCAAACATTACAGATACAGCAAAAGCTAAAGAATTTATTGGACAAACTGCACAATTAGAATTTAAAAGACCAGTAGAAAATTCTGCTGGGGTTATAATTGATTGGCAATCAACTGGTTTAACTGGTAAAGATTTGAAAAAATCTTTGGTGGGTTCAACTCCAACAACTGGCGAATGGATGGTTGAATTAGAATTTAATTTAGAGGGTGCTAAAAAATTCTCTACTTTAACAAAAGAATTAACTGGCAAACAAATGGCAATTTTCTTCAATGGCAAAATGCAATCTGCGCCAAGAGTTAACGAACAAATTACTGGTGGCAGAGCGCAAATCACCGGCGGAGAAGGCGGTTTTGAATATACAGAAGCAAAAGAAATGGTAGATTTATTAAATGCAGGCGCACTTCCTGTTGGTGCTGAAGTTATTCAAGAAGAATCTGTTGGTCCAACTTTAGGTCAAGACACAATTTCAAAATCTAAAATCGCTGGTTTAATTGGCATATCAGCAGTTATGATATTCATGATTTGCTACTACCGCGTTTTAGGTGTAATTTCTTGTTTTGCATTAATAATCTATGCGTTAATCAATTTTGCATTATATAAATTAATTCCTGTAACATTAACTTTGACAGGTATTGCTGGTTTTATTCTTTCAATTGGTATGGCGATAGACGCAAATATCTTGATTTTTGAAAGAACAAAAGAAGAATTAAAAATGGGTCGCACATTATACACAGCAATTAATTCTGGTTTTGAAAGAGCATTTACAAGTATTTTCGATTCAAATGTTTCAACAATTTTGACTTGTTTAATCCTATACTACTTCGGTGCTTCAATGGTTAAAGGTTTTGCTTTAACTCTTGTGATTGGTGTTTGCTTATCAATGTTTAGTGCAATCACAGTTACAAAAAACTTTATGCACCTTGTGTTTGGTACAAGTGAAATGAAATATCCTCAATTGTTCGGAATTAGACCTGAAGAAATACAAAACGCATACAAAGCACAAGAAACAAAAAGAGAAAAAGCAAAATTCGGTGTTTTGGATTAATAAATTTATCGGGAGAAAAAAATGGCTAATACAAATTTAATAAAAAATAATTATAAATTAGATATCGTAAAATATAGATATCTTTGGCTTACAATCACTTCAATTTTGCTTATACCTTGCGTTATTGCAATTATTTACTTGATGATTGTTCAACCAAATCATTCACCTTTGAAATTGGGTATTGATTTCACTGGTGGTACAATTTTGCAATATGATATTGATAGAAAAGCTTCAACTGATGATTTATCTAAAGCAAGAAATGCTCTTGTTGCAAAAGGAATTGATAATCCAGTTATTCAAACAACTACTCAAGGTGCGCTTGGCGAAGAAAACTATCTTTTATCGATTAGAACAACTTTTTTAGGTGATAAAGAAAGCAAAGATAAAACAAACGAAATTACAGCTTCAATGCTGACTGTATTTAAAAAAGCAGACCTTGTTCAAGTCAATTCAATTGGTCCAACTTTGGGCGCTGAATTACTTAAAAATACATTAATGGCTTTAGTTTTTGCTTTTGCATTAATGGTTGTATATATTTCATTTAGATTTCAAATTGAATATGGTTGGATTGCTCTTTATACTTTAATTCAAGGCATGTTATTTACTGTTGGTATTTTTGCAATTAAAGGAATTTACCAAAATACTGCGGTGGATAGCTTGTTTGTAACGGCAATTTTAACTGTAATTGGTTATGCGATTAATGATACTATTGTTGTGTTTGATAGAATCAGAGAAAACATGAGATTTTTAGCGAAAAAATATTCATCTAATGAAATTATTAACGCTTCAATCAACCAAACAATTGCACGTTCAATTAACACATCTTTAACAACATTATTCACATTGTTTGCGCTATATCTTTTTGGTGGCGCAACAATTAAAGATTTTGTTTTAGCAATCATTATTGGTGTAATTATTGGTTCATATTCTTCAATTTTTACAGCTGGTCCATTGTTATCAATCGCGAAAGAAAAATTGGCAAAGAAAAATGCGCAATAGTGAAAAAAAACAATATTCTTCTTTAGCTCATTTTGTTATATCAAAAAGAGAAGAAATGGGTTTATCTCAAGATGAGCTTGCGCAACGCTCAGCGCTAACTTTAGCGCAAGTTCAATCAATCGAACAAGGATTAGATTTATTTTTGCCAACGACAATTCGTCAAAAACTTGGTAAAGGATTAAGAGTTGAAAACAAAGAAATTAAACAATATGAATTAAAAGAAAATTTTGATTTAGCTAAAAAATCAATCAAAGAAGAAATTAAAGAACAAATATTGTTTAACTCAAATAATCCCAATTTTTCAATTAATTGTCCATTGTGTGGTGAAAAGTTAATTACAAGAATTGCAAAATTATACGACCTTGAGGATAATCTTGTTTTGCACCCAAAAGCAAGATGTTCAAAGTGTCCTTTTCAATTGAGTGATTAAACTTCAAAAACCACTTGGTCTCTGCCTTGTTCTTTAGCTTTATAAAGGCATTTATCTGAATATTCAATCATTTCTTGTGGTGTTTTGCCGTTTTCACCAACTGTTGCAACTCCAACGCTTATTGTAACGTTTACTTTTTTATTGTTTGTTAAAGTAAACTGGTTGTTTCTGACTGCAAAGCAGATTTTGTTTGCTGTGATGATTGCTTCTTTTTTGTTTGTATTTGTTAAAATGATAGACATTTCTTCGCCACCATAACGACAAACAATGTCAGAGGTTCTAGAGTTTTTCTTTAAAATGTTTGCAACTTGAATTAATACAGCATCTCCTGATTGGTGTCCGTATGTATCATTGAATTTTTTAAAGAAATCGATATCAATTAAAATCAAAGAAAACTTATTTCCATATCTTTCAAAATTGCTGATATTTGCGCTCATTTGCTCTTGGAAATATCTATGATTGAATAATTGCGTCAAACCATCTGTTACTGCAAGTTTATATGTTTGCTCGTAGTCTTTTGTTTTTAAAATATATTTTTCACAGTAAACTAAAACAAATGTCATAATTCCTATGATTGCTGGTAAAACAAAAGAACACCATAAATTGTATTGGTGCATTAAAAAGATGTTTGCTCCCCAATATGCTACAATTATTGCGATTAAAGCGACAAAGGTTTTTGGAACAGAATTTGTTTTTAAAACAATATATCCAACAACAATTGCAATAATTAATGAGACAATGAAATCATATTTATAGTCTGTTTTTTTGATGAAATTGTTGTCTAAGATGTTGTTTAAAAATGTCGCATGTGTTTCAACGCCTGCCATATTGTAATCAACAGGAGTGCTTTTAATGTCATATAAGCTAATTGCGGTTGTTCCAATATAGACGATTTTGTTTTCAAAATTGTTTTTAATAAATTCTTGATTGTTTTCTTTAATTGCTTTTAAAACTTCCCAAACAGGTACGTGCAAATATGTATGAGATGAACCATACCAATTTAAAATGACTCTATTTGTGCTATCAATTGGCATTTGATGGTCTTTATCTAAAATGATTTTGTTGTTTTTAATTTCTATTGAATTAACATTTAAATAATCCATCGCAACTTTTAGCGATAAATTTGGGTAATAATCGCTGTGATATTTAAACACTGGCGCTAATGCGCGCATAATTCCATCATTATCTCTTGTGACATTAACAACGCCAACATTATCTGTTGCGTCCATTAAGCCTTTCATAATTGCAGTTGAATTGGTATATGTTGTATAGTGGTTATCTTTTAAATCGCCATTTGTAATTTTTAATTTGAATTTATCGTCTAAAACGCTTGGTTTTCTGATGTCTGCACTGTAATAATCAAAAGTCATTGGCAAATAAACATTTTGGTGCTTTTTAACGCTTTGAATTAGCGCTAAATCGCCTTTTACTTCTTTTAAATTGGGCTTAATAAACAATAAATCAAACGCGATTGCTTTTGGATTTGCTTTTTCAATATTTTCAATAATATTGCTCCAAACCCCTCTTGTGATTGGCCATTGACCATATTTATCCATAATATATTCATATGTTGCGTCATCAACGGATAAAATTACGATATCTTTGTTTGGTTTTTTATAGTTTGAAATAAAGCTTTGGCGCACATCAAAAGAGCTTTGTTCAATTCTGTTGTAAAATTCTTGAGCACCTTTAAAATGACCAATCCAGAATAAGAAAGAAAAAATACTGACAATAATGAGTATATAGATGAAATAGGTTAATTTTTTTCTCATTTTCTTATCCTTTATGACTTAAATATTTTGAATATGTCAATTCGTCAATTATTTGATAAACGGGGTTATAATTTTTAAATTTCAAATTACACCCAAGCTTTTTCAAGAGCTTTAAAAGCTCATTTTCGCTTGAGTTTGTATATGGGTCAGAAATAAATTTTAATAAATATTTCTCATTTTGATTTTGATTTTTGAGCATACCCAATTCTCCTATACGACGGATTAAATTAAATCAATCGCAAGAATAGTTTTATCTTGTTTGCGCTCATATAAACAATGGATTTTTAATTCGCAATAATAATTGTTAAATCTTTTCCTGTTCGGTTTATGCCAATCGGATCGTAGATTGTGTGTAAATCTTTGATTTCAGGAAGCTCTTTTTTAAGCTCTGTCATCACATCTCCTGTGACATCAAGATTGTGTATTGCGATATAATTTTTTGTAAGACCTTCTGAAGAGCGAAGTTTTGCCTCTAGCCCTTTGTTTTCTAAAATTGCTTTTAGAGCATTTGCGGTGGTTTCTTTTGTTGGTTCATACAAAATCCCGATAGATAAATCTTTAATATCTATGTGAGATTTGTTTCGATATACCATTTTGTTGATTAAATCTTGCGTTTTTTCTGGGTCAATTATCCAATAGCTAATGAAGCCTTTTGTTGAAGGCGCCCCAGGGATTGTTGCGACTTGAATAGCAGATGTATCAATATTTTTAGCCATGCTTAAATATTTTGCTAAATCATATCCAGAAAGGTCAGTTTGAATATATTCAGGTAAAACCTTTAAAAGTTCTGGCAATTTAACAATTGCAGTTGGCTCTTTTAGTCTTGAAGCAAGCGCATTAAAGAACCATTGTTGGCGTCTAATTCTTCCGATATCACCAAAAGAGTCGTGTCTAAATCTTAAATAGCCTTCTGTTTGTGCGCCAGTTAAGACTTGGTGCCCTTGTTTTAAATTAATGTGTAATTTTGCTGTGTAATCGTCATATTTCATGTTTTTTTCAACATAAATTGGCAAACCACCAAGCACATCAATCATTTTTATTACGCCAAGGTTTGATATTGCAATATAATTGTTAATTCGAACGCCAAAAGTTTCCTCAACCGTACGCACGGCAAGCCTTGCGCCACCTTGTGAAAACGCATGGTTAATTTTGTCGGTTTTGTTTTTGCCTGCGATATATACTTTTGAATCTCTTGGAATTGAAATTACATTAACATTTTTTCCATATGGTGCAACGCTAATTAAAAGCATTGTGTCAGAACGATTTCCCTTGAATGGATTTTGAGAATTTGTTGCAACGTCAATCCCCATTAAAAGAATATTTTGTCGTCTTGGTGAAAAATTGAATTTCAAATCAAGTGCGCTATGTCCGCTTTTTGCCTTGCTTGAAAGGTCAATTCCGTCTTGATTATTAATAAAATAAAATGTTGCAAAAATAATCAGCGCAATAAAAAGAATAAACCTTGGGAAATTGTTTCTTCTTTTTGGTCGGCGTCTTCTTTTGTACTGTGGTCTTATAGGGATTCTATATACCTGAATATTATCGTTCTGATTAATTATCATTGTTAAATTTAGCTTCTTTCAAATTTATTATACTACATAAAAAATATAAAACTACTCAAACTCTAAATTTTATTGTATTATTTTATTGGTAATTATTTTGGGGTGATTTTGAAAAAGAATTTTCAAATAATTTCTATAATTTTTTTAATGTTTTTTTCTTTTTCTTTAGCTAAAAATGAAGAAAATGAGGCGAAAAATCGTGCGTATGCACTTTATGCGACAAAAAATTATAATGAAGCATATGAAATTTTTAACGATTTATCTTCAAGCGAAAAAACGGCAGAAATTTTTCTGTTGATGTCAAATATTGAACTTGAAAACAATAATGATAATTCTGCAATTCGCTATTTAAATAAAGCCTTAGACATTGATTACACTTATTATAAGGCATATTATAACCTTGCAAATATTTTTGCAGCTAAAAAATCGTATTTACTTGCGATAAATAATTTTGAACTTGCAATTAAATACAATAAAGATTTTGCACCCGCATATTATAACCTTGCGTGTTGTCAAATGAAATTAAAAAATTATGAACAAGCAAAGAAAAATTTAATTAAATCTCTTGAAATTGATTCAAAAAATAAAGACGCTTATTATAATTTAGCATATTGCTACAAGCAACTTGGCAAGGAAAAAACAGCTAAAAAAATCCTTGAAACCTATAATTCAATTAATTAATATTTGATAAATCAAGCATTTTTTGAAATTCGCTGTGCTTATTTTTAAGGTTTTCAAATGTATCAAAGTCAAAAACGTTGTTATCTAAAAAGATAATTTTATCTGCATTTTTTAAAAGTTCAAGGCGGTGTGCGATTGTGATTATTGTTTTGTTTTTTTGATTTTTTAAAAGTTCGTTTATTTTTTCTTGGGTGATGACATCTTGGTTTGATGTGATTTCATCTAAAATTAAAATATCTTTGTTTTGGTTCAATATTTCAAAAAGCGCCATTCTTTGCTTTTGACCACTTGAAAGAGCATTTATTTTTTCGTTTTCTAAATCAAGCGCTTTTAAAAGTTCTTCGTTGTTTTTGATATTTTCTTCTAAAAGCACAAAATCTTGGCTCAAAAAAGAAACGTTATTTTGCCATTTTTGGATATTTTCACCTGAAAGTTCTTTTTCATCAATTAAAATTTTACCTTCTTGAACTTTAATTAAACCAGCCAAAATTAGCGCAAGGGTTGTTTTGAAACTTCCGCTTTTGCCAATAATTGCGATAAATTCATTTTTTTTGATTTCTAGATTTATATTTTTTAAGCCATTAGAATTGTCGTCATATGAAAAAGAAACATTTTCTAATTTAATAGATTTTTTAAAGTCTAATTTTTCTTTTGTTTTTTTGAAAATGCAATTTTCATCAAATTTTGAATTAAATTTTAAAAGTTCTTGCGCAGTTTTTTGGTTTGAATTAATCAAATAAATTGAGCTTTGTATGCGATTTATTGTTGGCGCAAACCTTAAAATCACAACGCAAATTGTGCAAAGTGAACCCAAAAGCAGTTTGTTATCAAAATTTAGGGAATAATATAAAGAAAATAAAACAATTCCAAAGGTAATCATAATCACAATTTCGGTGAAATAAATATGAAAAACCGAGTTGAAGCTTTTTTCTTTGTTTAGGGTTGAAAAATCTTTAAAAGCAGAGTTTATTTTTTCAAGATATTGATTTTCTTTGTTGTTTAATTTGATTTCTTTTGCAAAAGAAACAATGCTATAAATTAAAAAATCAACTTTATTTAAAGTTTTTGTGAAATTTTCGTTTTGAAAGTCTGATTTTTTCTTTAAAATTTTATATTCAATAAATCCTAAAATTAAAACAAAAATGCTTGTTATTGTTGCGCAAAGGGTGAATTTTACAAACAAAAATGAAATTAAAAAAATTGCAACAATGAGATTTGCAAAAAAATCTATATATTTTTTAATGTAGTCCCAAACAACAATGTTTATTTTTGAAAAAATTGCTGTTTTTTCCTTATTTTCGATTTGTTTAACGGTTAAAAAGTCTTGAAATAAAAGGTTGTTTAGCATTTTCAAGTTCATTTTAAGCGCTAAATCTTCTAAAATATTATTATTTAATTTTGTATAAAAAATCATGTAAATGTTTTTGAAAACATAAATTGATATTACCCCCAAGCCAAGAAGCAACGTCGTTTTGGGATTATTTTCAAGAGGTAAATTTAAAAGTTGAGCATTTGAATTTGATAAAAATAATATAAATTGAAAAATCAAAACAAGTCCCAACATCTCGCAAAGTCCTGCGATTGCAGAAGAAAAAATCAGCAAATAAAAGTTTATTTTTTTATGTGGATAAAATTTATTTAAAATTTCATTAAATAAAAACCTTTGCAAAATAAACTCCTTGAAAATTGTTTTATATTTAATTATACTCTTAATTATGCAGAGTCTGTCAAGCAAAGAAAATTTTTTTATTGGCGTTTCTTTATCAAACTCATCAAACTATGATAGTTCGATTTGCGTTTTAGATAGAAATTCAAATATTGTTTTATTGGACAAGTTCTTTTTTGCCCAAGATATTGACTATTTCTTTGAAACAACTCCCTATTTAAAAAATTCAATCGTAGCTGTTTCTGTTGCTTATGATAATAAAATGCTTGATGGCAAATGGAGAATACATTCCAAAAACTACAAACCTCTTTTTGACTATTTCAAGGTCAACCGCGACAATTGGACAAATCGAATTTCAAAAAGATGCCTTGAAACGTTTAAAAAAATCAAAGAAAAAAATATTCCAATCATCAGGTGTGAAATTAACCAATTAAGACAATCCTATGGTTTAAACGCATATTTCCTTTCTCGAACATCACACGATTGCAAAAATCTTCAATCATTGTTGAAATTGAAATATGGTTTTTCGCAAATGCCAGATAATATGTTGAGCGCGTCATCACTTGAAGCGATAATTGTTGCAATGTTTGCAATGGATTATGTAAATGGTGCCGAAACATCACCTATGTTTGAAATAGATGACATTCAAGTGCTTGCTCGAAAAATAAAATAACTTGCACTTATTATTTTTTCTTTGTAAGATTAAAATATAGGAGAAAATTATGAGCCAAATTACTAAAACTGCATGGGACTTAAACGAAAAAGCAGCAAACAGATATCAATTAGTATATGAATTAATCGAACTTGCAAAAAGATTGGTTGATGAATCTCAAATGAAAAAACCAAGAGATGATTTTGGTTTTGATGTTGATGTTACATTTGACGCTAATGTTAAAAAAGAAAAACCCGTTCAACATGCGATTATGGTTAAAGCATCTGAATCTGATGATGACGGTCTTGTAGGATAAGCTCTTTTTTATGCAGCAAATTCAAGCTACACTTGATTTTCTTAATTCAAAAACAAATTTTTTTACGCCTGAGGTTGCAATTGTTCTTGGCTCTGGGCTAGGTTCGTTTTGCGATAATCTAGAAGGCATAAGTGTTAAATATAATGAAATTCCTCATTTTGGTTCATTAAATGTTGATGGTCATAAAGGGGAATTATTATTTTGCGAAATTTTTAATAAAAAATGTGTGATAATGCAAGGCAGATTTCATTTTTACGAAGGAAACAGCCTTCAAGTTGCGACTTATCCAATCAAAGTTTTTAAAAAAATGGGTGTTAAAACCTTAATTTTAACAAATGCGGCAGGTGCAACAAGAAATGATTTTAATGTTGGCGATATCATGCTCATTAATGACCATATTAATTTCATGGGTGATAATCCTTTGATTGGTAAAAACGATAGCTCTTTGGGTGAAAGATTTCCTGATATGAGTGAAGTTTATGATGAATTTTTAAGAGACATTGCTAAAAATTCGGCAAAAGAATTAGATATCGATTTGAAAGAAGGCGTTTATCTTGCCGTTAGTGGTCCAAGCTATGAAACAAAAGCCGAAGTGAAAATGTATCACATGCTTGGGGCAGATGTTGTTGGCATGTCAACAGTGCCAGAGGCAATTGTTGCGAATTATTTGAAAATGAACGTTTTAGCTTTTTCTATGGTGACAAACCTTGCGACTGGTGTTGGTGAGGCTAAATTGTCTCATCAAGAAGTTCTTGATTGTGGAAAGTTTGCTGGGGGTAAGCTTTCAAGTTTGCTGATGAAGATTTTAGAAAGAATTTAATTATCGTTTGCGCAGCGAATTGTGACGCGACGCGTCCAATGAGCAAGCAAACGCCATGGTGTGTGAGCTCGTGACGGCAAAGCGTTGAGCTTTGGCGAACAGAGCGAAACCGTACCCGTTTGCTTGCTCAACAAGTGCGCACAAGCGCACTAAGTTTCGCTGCGCTCGTGTTTTCCGCCTGTGAAATCAAAGATTTCTTCGCTCCTTTCGCGCTTGCGCTTCAGTCGCAACGGCGGCTTGGAACGGACTACGCGCTCGGCACCAGCTCAACGCGGCTGCCGTCGCGCTTCGCACACCTTTGCAAAAATCTGCGTTCGCTAAGTTAAGCATAACTAAGCTCACTTGATTTTTGATATAAAGATTGTATAAGGATTTCGAGTTTTTCGATTTTTTTTGTGTATACTTTAAAAAGTTAGAAGGCAAAGAGGTTTTTTATGCAAGCGGTATTGAACTCAAACACAAACACAATCGAAACTTTAGATTATTTATTAGCAGACGTTGACGCAACAAATAAAAATGATGTTGAAAATTCAATTGTTGCAATGGGTTCAAAAGTTGTTAGAGCCTTAGTTGAAAGATTAAAAAATTTAAAAGGCTTGCAAAGAGGTATCGTTGCAATGAGCTTGATTAGAATTGGTGAAAGCTCAATTGAACCTTTAAAAGAGTTGGCACAAGACAAAGAATGCCAATGGATTGCTGACTATTTATTATCTGAAATCTAAAATTTCAAACTCGTATATCATAAAAAGGCAGAAAGTTTCTGCCTTTTTATTTTTTGTTTTCTTTTGTCATTGCGAGGAACGTAGTGACGAAGCAATCTTGTTAAGTTTCTATCAAGATTGCCACGGGCTTGCGCTTTTGCTCCTGTCAAATTCGCCTTCGGCAAGAATTTGAAACGTCGCTATGGAACGGACTACGCGCTCGGCACCAGCTCAACGCGGCTGCCGTCGCGCTTCGCACACCTATTGCCCTCACTTTGCTCATTGGACGCGTCGCGTCACAATTCGCTTTGCTCGGGTTCGCTTCACACACGGCTATCGCTTTTGCTCCTGTGGGTATTTCGGCTTTGCTCGGCTTAGTCGCCTCGCAGCCTCAATTATCCTACGTCGCAATCGATTGGTTTCGCTAAAAATGCCAAACTCTTCGTTTGCCATTTTAGCTTCACACACGGCTATCGCTTTTAGTCTCTTACTTCGAAGCTAATTTCCCAGCCATTATTATCTTTTTCTTCTTCAAGAGTTGATGGCGTCTTAATTAACATTTTTTCTTCTTTTGCCTCAACTTCATCAAAATCAAATTCAATGGGGGTGTCTTCTTGTTTTTCTTCTTTTTCAATGCCAACAAAGCCGGCATCAAATTCTGCTTTTTGCGTATAATCTTCTAATTTTTCAATTTTATATTCTTGATAAGTTCCGTTTTGGCTTGGTTCTTCAGCTTTAGTGGCAACTTTTTCTTTTGTTTCATTCTTAGCTGAATTTTTTACAATATTTTCATCTATTGGCAACCAAAAACTAAAAGTTGAACCTTCATTTAATTTTGATTTAACAAAAATCTGTCCTTTGTGGTGATCTTCAATAGTTTTCTTAACAAGGTGCAAACCAAGTCCTGTGCCTTTAACGGTGTGCACTTGGTTTTCAATACGGTAAAATCTTTCAAAAATCATTTTTTGATGTTCTGGCGCAATTCCCATGCCGTTATCTTCGACTGCAACTTCAAGATATTTTGGATTGTTTGCAATTTCTGCTCTGATTTTAATTCTTGAATTTTCAGGTGAATATTTAATCGCATTTGTGATTAAGTTACTGATAACGCGCTCAATGCTTTGAGCATTATATGAAATTTGTGGAAGATTATCTTCTTTAATAACTGTAATTGAAATATTTTTTTCATCTGCCAAAACTTTGTGGCTTTGTGTGATTTTATCAATAGTTTCAGAAATGTCTTGAACTTCTTTTTCAAGCTTAACGTCTGTTTGCAAGCGTGAAAAATCAAGAATATCATTCACCATTTTGTTTAATCGAATTACTTCGGAATTAATTGTTCCAATAAATTCTTTTTGTTCTTCAAAATTAAAATCTTGCCCGTAATTATATAATGTGTCAGCATATGAGCTTAAAATTGTAACAGGTGTGCGAAGCTCATGAGATACATTTGAAATGAAATCGTCTTTTAATTTGTCGACTTCTGCCTCTTTTGTCACATCAATTAAAACAATGATATAGCCAAGATAATCGTGCATTTTTGAATACATTGGCGAAATAATTGATTTGATAATTCTTTTATCGACATTAATATTAAATTCAAGTGGTTTTTTCTCAATGACATCAAGTGGGGTGTTTTTAAAGATTGAAATTTTTTCTTTAAAACAAAGTTCGCCAGTCGTATCGCAATAGTTTTGAATTGATGTATTCAAAAGCTTTTTCTCTGGAGTGTTCAAGATTTTTTGCGCAGCAGAGTTAATTAAAGAAATTTTATCGTAATTATCACAAACGACAACCCCATTTGCGATAGACATTAAAACCGCTTCCATTTTGTTGCGCTCAAGGGTCAATTGGTCAACGTTTTGCTCTTCGTAATTGTGTAGTTTTTTAGACATATCATTAAACGCATCAAAAAGTTCTTTGATTTCGCCAGAAGCTTGGTTATAATCCAAAACTGTTCCAAACTTGCCGTGTTCAATTTCTTTAACACCATGATGTAAAAGAGTTAATTCGCGCCTGATTAAAAAAGCATTTCCTAAGATGACAAGGGTGAAAACAAGCCAAACTGTTGAAAAAACTGTGAGCATGGAGTTTTTTGTCGTCGTTGTGACATTTTTTGCTAAATCTGCAGATAAACCAACCTCAACCGCGCCAACGATTTTGCCGTTTGAATCTTTCATTGGAGATGAAATATTTGTGTCTGCTTTTTGTGCTCTTTTTTTGTAGTTTTCAATTGTTGTATATAAAACATCACCATTTTTATTTTTAAAGGTGATATAGGAAATATCATTTGTTGAAGAAAGAATTGAATTGACGTGTGCTTTTAAAAAGTTTTTTGCGGTTGTCGAAGTTGAACTTTGTGTGATTTCAAAATTTTGCACAGCAAGTGTTTTGGTTAAAAGTTGTCCGAAACTTCTGTAACTTTCATCTAATTCTATCTTGATTTTGTTAACTGCCCAAAAAGAAATTGCGACAATTAAACTTGTAGAAATAACCAATGCGAGGATAATTAATTTGTTTTGTGTGGTTAAATCTATATTAAATTTTTTCTTCATAATGAGATTGTAACATAATATAAATTTTTAGAGTATACTAATTATATGAAAAATGAAAAAAATAACACATCTAAGCTCATTTCATCAAACAAAAAAGCCTATTTTGATTATCATTTGTTTGATAAATTCGAGGCAGGGATTGCTCTTTTGGGTACAGAAATTAAATCTATCCGCAACAATGGGGCAAATTTGACAGATTGTTATGTAAAAATTTCGGATAATCTCGAGGCGACTTTGATTAATTGCCATATTGCTCCATATAAATTTGGAAACATAAACAACCACGAAGAGCGTCGCGATAGAAAATTGTTATTAAATAAAAAAGAAATTTTGAAAATTTTAAACAAAGTTAAACAAGAAAAATATACTATCGTTCCAACAAAAATGTATTTTTCTTCTCGTTGGGTAAAGGTTGAAATTGCGCTTGCAAAGGGTAAAAAACTTTACGACAAAAGAGAAACTTTAAAGAAAAAAGATACCGAGCGCGATATTCAAAGGAGTAGATAATTGAAAAAAATATATTTTCTTGGTCCAAAAGGTACATATAGCGAGCAATGTGCAAATAAGGCAAATGAAATTTTAGGACAAGAACATGAACTTGTTGCAATTTCTACAATTCCAAAAATTATTGAAATTTTAAATTCCGACTCTTCTTCTTGCGCTGTTTTACCTGTTGAAAATTCAATTGAAGGCATTGTGCGTCCAACAATCGATAATTTGTTTTTAACTGATGTTAAAATTCAAGCAGAAATTGATATTAAAATTGAACATTGCCTTATTTCAAAAGGCAAAAAGGAAGATATTAAAAATATTCTTTCTCACCCGCAAGCTCTTGCGCAGTGTTCAAAATATATTACTTTAAATTTTAATGAAAACATTAATCTCACTGAAACGTCGTCTACTGCTTTATCTGGCGAGATGTTAAAAGAAAAAGATGAAACTTTTGCTGCGATTGTTTCAAAAGCTTTGGCTCATAAGCTTGGCTATAATATTATTGATGAAAATATTGGAGATATCAAAGATAATATCACACGCTTTGTTTTAGCTTCTAAAACAGAAATGATTTTAGGGCAAAAAGAGCGTACATCAATAGTTTTTAATACTAAAAATGAATCTGGCGCATTATTAAAAATTTTAGAAATCTTCAAAAAACATAATTTAAATTTGCTCTATCTTGAATCGCGTCCTTCTAAAAAAGTTTTTGGTGAATATAATTTCTTTGCAGATGTCGACAGTGGACTTTCATCTGATAATGAAGCTTTGCGTGAAATTAAACAAGAATGCAATTTTTATAAATATTTAGGAAGCTATTCTCGTTTTTTAAATTAAATTAACAAATTGTTTAAAAATTAAAAATCATATATTATATATGCAAAGGGAAAGACAATGTTAAATTTTTTGTTGCCAAAAACAAAAGTTCAAGCTTACGATATCAAGGAAGTGCCGATTGAAAATTTTGAAGTAATCGGGATTTCTCAGATTAATCCGTATTGCAATAATAAATATGAAAATGAAACTTTTTTGACGGTTGTTAATTTGGCAAACAATTTTAAATCTTGTGATGAAAAAGAAGGTTTGCTTTTAGCTCGATATTTTACTGTTAGAAGATGTCCAAGATGCCGAAAGGTTGAGCTTGTTCCGGTAAAAATTAGGTTAAATTTCTCACCAAGATATTTAAAAAACCCCGAAGACTATGCGCTTGATTTTTCTTATGAATCAAAATATAATTTCCCATCTTGTATTAGCGCATATTGTTCCCATTGTGCTTCTTGTTTTGAAATTCATATCAAACATTCAGACCTTTGGGTGAAAGAAGCAAAACGTGTCAGAGAGCGCGATTTGATTGGTTCAGCTTGGGAAGAATATCAAGTTGAATAAAAAATATTAAAAATTATTACAAAAATCAAAAAAAATTTTAAAAAAACGCTTGCAAAAAAATTTTGATGTTTTATCATAATATAGCTTGAGTGATTTACACCAAGTGGCGTACTTTAAAAATATTGTTTGACAATTTAAATTTACGTGATAACCTAGAAAATACGGCACGAAGAACAACGATTTTTTTTTGCCCATTTCATAAAATTTTGGACCAAGTTCCAACAAACAAGTTTTAACTTGCACATTGAAAATAGAATATCAATCTATCAATTGTAATGTTGAAAAAAGATAGAGTTTACTCAAACAAAGTCTTAACTTCAATAATGAACTTCAACCAATAATAATTGATACCAAATACAAACGACAAATACCTGTTGATTTTTTTAAGAAACAACAATTGGACAGCGACTTAGTGCAGAAATTTCTTACAAAATTTGTTT
>JAFQOV010000024.1 GCA_017402995.1 Candidatus Gastranaerophilales bacterium | reverse complement strand
TTAAGAACTGTACGATATTCTCGTACAGTTGCATATTTGTATTGAGGTAAAAGTTTTGTATAATCTTCTGTTTCATTAAGCATTGAATGCCAGCGATGTAAACTTCCACGAGAGATTTTACCTAAAATTTCAAACAGATGAGAATTTGAAGTATTATGTAATTTAACAAAATCATAATCCGTTTGAAGTTTGTTTTGAGATTTCTTCCTAAACTCAAGCCATTTATGAATTATATCTAATCTTGCTAGTGCTATTTGTTTTGATTTTTCTGGTGTGAAGTTTGTCATAATTTAAAATCCTTATGACACATTCATCACTCTTGTCTTGGCAGAAGTCAACTGTTGCATCTCAATCTCAGAGACATTTCGACACATATCAAACTAAAAGATAAAATATTTTTGCACTTTGTTGCACAAAATTGCACAGGGTAATATTCAAATATATCAAGACTTCAAGCCAAGTTTAAAGACAAAAAAACAAAATATGAGTGCAAAATAGTGCAAGAAAAGGGATGAAAGTGCAAAAATTGTCCCTCAGATATCAACACTATATATTAGCCTCATTTGCCCTAAACTCGGCACTTTCTCTACAAAACTCCCATCACAAAAGTCCTGTTAGGTTATACTCACCCTGCAAGACAATGAGTAAGAATCCCTCAACAAAAAACCTCCACTAAGGAGGTTTTAATTTGGGCCCGGAGGGATTCGAACCCACGACCAAGGGATTATGAGTCCCCTGCGCTACCGCTGCGCCACAGGCCCATGTGTGCACTAACGCTGTGAATTCTTACAATTCAATTCTATCAACAAAATCAAAAATTACAAGCAAAAAACTAAAAACTAATTTCTTTATTATTATATTTTGCAATTAAATCGCTATATCCACCGATATTTTCCCCATCAATAATGATTTGCGGAAAAGTCGCCAAAGATTTCAAGTTCCATTTTTTTGTCAATTCTTCGCGTGCTTCGTCTTCCTTGTCTTCGCAAGGGATTTCTGTGTATTCAATATTGTGCTCGTCAAAAAAGAACTTTGCCTTTTGGCAATATGGGCAATAATCAAGGGTGTAAATTTCAATTTTTCTCATCTTTAATCCTATCTAAAATTTTTCGTACCTGAACTTTTTCTTCTTCCGGTATATCTAATTCAAGATAGTCTTCAAAATATTCAATTGCAGATATTTTATCGTTTCTGCCTAAAAATAGAGTTCCGAGTTTTTTATATGCCAATGCCAATTTTTCATTTAGCATTATTGCTTTTAAAAACGCGCCAATAGCCCTGTCTATTTGTTCATCTGCTTGATATGCTTCGCCAAGCATGTAATAAAGCAATGGGTTTCTCGTTTTTTCAACAACTAATTCTAAATTAGAAATTGCGCTTGCGTAATTACCCATTTCCATAAAAATGCGGGCTAATTCGTAATTGTAATCGATATTTTCAGGTTCATCTTCGCATGCAATTTGCAACATTTCCATTGCATCATCATACCTGCAATCTTCTATAAGTTCGCGTATGTAGTCAATTCTTGATAATTCATTATTCATATGATTTAATTATTACATAAAAGTTTTAAAAAAGGAATAATTATGTCAGGACACTCTAAGTGGGCAAATATTAAACATAAAAAAGCAAAAACAGACGCTGCTCGTGGCGTTAGCTTTGCAAAATTTTCTCGTGAAATTATTATCGCGGCAAAAATTGGCGGTGCAGATATCAACGGCAACTTTCGTTTAAGAACTGCTGTTGAAAAAGCAAAAGCTGGCGGATTGCCAAACGACACAATCAAACGCGCAATCGACAAAGGCGCTGGCAATTTGCAAGGCGATAATTACGAAGAAATCACCTACGAAGGATATGGTGCTGGCGGTGTTGCTATTTTTATCGAAGCTGCAACAGATAATAGAAACCGTTCTGCTGGCGATATTAGAAGCTATTTTACAAAATTTGGCGGTAACCTTGGCGAAAATGGTTGCGTGGGTTGGATTTTTGAACCATGTGGCTTAATTGCAATCGATAAACCGCAAGAAGCAGACAAGCGCTCAAAAGAAGAAGTTAAAATGTTTGATTTTGACCAACTTTTTGAAGATTCAATGGAATTTGACCCAATGGACGTTTGGGAAGATGAAGATGAAAACGACTATAAAATCAAAACATCTGTTGAAAATTTCCAAGCTACTGTTGAAGGTTTAGAAAAACTTGGCTATAAATATAAAAGCGCTGACTTAACAAGAATTCCTTCAAATTCTTGTGAAATTACAGACCCAGCAATTGCTAAAAAAATTGTTCTTTTACTTGAAAAACTTGATGAGCACGACGACGTTCAAAATGTTTACTCAAATTTTGAAGCAAGTGATGACATAATGAACCAACTTGATGTATAATATGAGTTGAGGAAGTATGATAGAAACAACAGCAAGCAACATATTTATGATTACAGGGTTTTTATTATCCCTTTACGCTTGCGTTTCAAATGATGCCATTCAAACACTTGGCACATTTTTGAATACAACAAAAAATCGCCCTGTTTGGCAAATTTGGCTTTATGTCAGCGCTGTAATGGTAATTACATTTGTTGCTGGTTGGATAATTAATGATGGCGATATGGCATTTGGGCGTTTGGATAGAGTTCCACATGCGCAAGTTTTCTATTGGTGGCACGTTCTTCCACCAGTAGTATTATTATATTTGACTAAAAAAGGCGTTCCTGTTGCGACTGCATTTTTAATCATTAGCGTATTTTCTGCGCCAAAAGTTATTGGCTTAATGGTCGCAAAATCTTTCGTTGGATATATTTTAGCGTTAATTTCTTCTTTAATTTTATATTTTATTATTGCAAGAAAAGTTGAAAAAATATTCTTATATATGAAAAACAAGCCAATTTCAACTCCTTGGATTGTTGCAAAATGGCTTTCAACTGCGTTTTTGTGGAGTGCATGGCTTTTGCAAGACGGAGCAGTTTTGTTTGTTTATCTTCCAAGACAACTTTCTTTATGGCAAATGATTTTAAGTTTATCTATTTTTGCTGGTTTGTTATATATTCTTTGTTATAATCGTGGTGGCGAAATTCAAAATATTGTTAAATTAAAAACAAACACCCAAGACCCGCGTTCTGCGACGATTATCGATTGCGTTTATGCTTGTATTTTGATTTATTTCCAAACTGTAAATAATATTCCAATGTCTACCACTTGGGTATTTTTGGGAGTTTTAGCAGGTCGTGAAATCGCACTATATAACAGATTGCGCTTTATTACAGAGAAAAAAGTATATAAACACTTAATCAAAGACATTACAAAAGCAATAATCGGGCTTTTTGTTTCAATCATTGTTGTGTTTGTATTAAATAATTACGAAAAGATTTTTGAACTTATCAAGCACTATATCAGCCTATAACGATTTCTTGATTAATAAAATCTCTGAGCTCTAGTGTCTTTTTAAAATTAAAAGATATCAATTGCCCATATCTTAACCCCAAGACGCAACTTGGACATGCGCTTAAGATTAAAACAGCTGATGTTTTTTTGATTGTTTTTGCTTTTTTTAGCGCGATTAAAGATGAAATTATTGGGTGGAAAATAAAATAACTTCCGCCAAAACCGCAACAAGAATCAGGATTTTCAAGTTTTTTATAGTTAATTTCATCAATTGAAGATAAAATATTTTCAATTGTTTCAAAATCTTTTTTTGTCATATGACAAGGTTTGTGAAAAGTTATTGTTTTATTTTTATATTTTGAATTTTCTTTCAATTTTAATTTTTTGTTTTTAATTAAATCTGTGAAAAATATAAATTTTTCTTGTTCTTTTTCATCAAAATACTCTTCAACTGCGCTTTTACAGCTTGCGCAATCAAAAATTACAAGTTGAGAATTTTTAATTAAATCAATATTTTTTTCTTTTGATTTTTGATATTGCGCCATATCTCCACTTGTTAAATATGGCAAACCGCAACAAGAAAAATCTGGAGTGTAAAATAAACTATCTAAATAGGTTGTTTTGTGCTGTGCTTTTGCAATGCAGCCTTTAAAATAGATAACATTTGATTGGAGTTTATTTTTCTTTTTTGGTTTAAAAAAGTTTAAAAAATAAAGAAGTTTTATTGGCAAAAGCTTGAGATTTAAAAAGAGTTTTTGGTTAATTTTGCTTGGGAAAAAATTTGCATTTTTATAGGCAAAAATTCCGATTGTATCAATTTTTGCGGGGCAATTTTCTCGACATTTTGAACAATTCAAACAAATTTTTAAGTCTTTTTTAATTTCTTTTAAAGATAACTCTTCTTTTTCATATCCTAAAAGTTTGCAAATTAGCCCGCGAGAAGTATTGTTTTCGTCTTTTTTAATGTCATATATCGGACAATTAGCGCTACAAAGCGCGCAACGAGAACATTTTTTTAAACTTTTTTTAATCTCTTCATCTAGCATAATTTATAGTATAATTTAAAAGTTATGAAATGCGCAAAATTAATTAATAAAAAAATTGAAATAATTGAAGTTGATAAACCCGTTTTAAATAAAAATGGTGCAATAATCAAAGTCTTGGGTTGTGGGCTTTGCGGGTCAGATTTGGTTAAAATTGCCCATGTAAACAATGAAAATGAAAAAAATATTATCTTAGGTCATGAAGTTGTCGGGATAATTGAAGAAATAAATTGTGATATTAAAGGCTTTAAAGTTGGCGACAAAGTCGCGCTGGGTCATCATTATCCTTGTTTTGAATGTGAATATTGCAAAAATCAATCTTATTCAATGTGTAAAACTTTTAAAAAATCCAATATTTTTCCTTGTGGATTTGCTCAATATATTTTTGTTGATGAAAATCATTTAAAATATACTGTTTATAAAATGAATGATGCTTTAAAAGATGACGAAAAAGCTTTTTTAGAGCCACTTTCCTGTTGCTTAAGAGCAATTCGACGTGCAGGGTTTGAATATGGGCAAGATAATTCAAAATTTAATTCGCTTGTGATTGGTCTTGGTTCAATTGGTCTTTTGATGTTAAAGGGGCTAAAAGCCTTTAAAGTTGACGCATATGGGTTTGATATTTCACCTGAGCGAATGGATTTAGCGCATGAACATGGATTTTCATTTGATGAAAACAAAAAATATGATTGCGTATTTTTAACTGCAGGCGCAACAGGCGCAATTGAAACAGCATTAAAACATGTTATTGATGGCGGAAAAATCATTGTATTTTCATCTGTCAAAGATGACCTTGCTGGTTTTTCAAATAATGAAATTTATTATCGCGAATTGTCAATAATTTCAAGCTATTCACCTTCTGTTTTTGATATGGAGTTGTCTTGTGAATTATTGAACAAAAAAATTGTAAATGTTGAAAATTTATCAACTTGTTATTCTCTTGACAATTTATCTAAAGCGGTTGATGATAGTTTTAATAATAAGATTTTTAAGGCTTATATCGAAGTATGAAAATGAAAGCAGTGCGCTATTATGCGCCAAATGATATTAGATATGAAGAAATAAAAATCCCAGAACTTCAAGAGGGTGAAATTTTGGTGCAAGTAAAAGCTGCGCTAACTTGTGGAACAGACGTTAAGACTTTTCGCCGTGGACACCCTGTTTTAATTAAAAAAACGCCGTCTGGTTTTGGACATGAGTTTTCTGGGGTTGTTGTTCAAAAAGACGACGCAGTTAAAAATTTGAATATTGGCGATAGGGTTGTTTGCGCTAATTCTGCACCTTGTGGGGAGTGTTTTCATTGTAAGAAAAATGAATTCGAGCTTTGCGAAAACTTGGACTTGTTAAATGGCGCATATGCGCAATATATTGTCGTTCCAAAAAGAATTGTTGAAAAAAACACTTTGATTATTCCAGATAATCTTGATTTTGCTTCTGCAGCTTTTTCGGAACCCTTGGCAAATGTTGTTCATGGCATGGCTAAAACGCCAATACAAAAAGGCGATACTGTTGGTATTGTTGGAATTGGACCGATTGGTTTGATGTTTGCAAAATTGGCAAAATTAAAAGGCGCAAGAGTAATTGCAATGGGCAGAAACCCTTTGAAGCTTAAAATGGCGCAAGAATTTGCTGGGGCAGATATTATTGTTGATCTTAAAAAGCATGAAAATATTGAAGAGTTCATTTTGAGTTTGACTGAAGAAAATAGGGGACTAGACGTCGCAATCGAGTGCGTTGGCTTGCCAGAGATTTGGGAGCAAATGTTTAGATTAGTCAGAAAAGGTGGCTCTATACATTTCTTTGGTGGTTGCGCAAGTGGGACAAGCGTTAACTTGGACACAAGAAGGTTGCATTATGATGAAGTAAATATTATTAGCTCTTTTCATCATACGCCAAAATATTTTAGAGAAGCGCTTGATTTGATTTCAAGTGGTAAAATGGACATTCAAAAATTAATTACCAAAAAAATGGATATGAAATATGCAAAACGTGCAATTGAAATGCACAGAGATGGTGAAGTGATTAAAATTTTGCTTGAAAATTAATTTGACAATATGCTTTGATTTGGTAATATAAAAGAAGAAAATTGAATAAATAAATGGCGATTTGCGCACGTTAGCCAAGGCGAGCTTGTCGGGGCCGATAAGAACTTCAACCAACTGAGCTAACAAAAGCAATCAAAGTGAAAATTGAATAAATAAATGGCGATTTGCCGCGTTAGCTCAGTTGGTAGAGCAAGGGACTGAAAATCCCTGTGTCCTTGGTTCGATTCCGAGACGCGGCAAATTTTTTATGTTTAATAATAATTAATTGTATAGGCAAGCGTCTCGGAGCAATCGCTTCGCTTATGCCCTCTCGAAAAACTTACCCATCGGGGTAACTTTTTCTCGGCAGAGTGAGACGCGGCAAATTTTTTATGTTTGATGGGTTGTTAATTGTGCAGACTGCGTCTCGGAGCAATCGCTCTTAAGATAACTGTAATGTATCATGCCATTTGCGTATTAATCGACAGGTCGGAAATTTAGGCTAAAACTCGCTCGTTGTAAAGGCTATACTTTGGTCGGAAGTGTCGAAAAATAAGCATTTCAAAAGTCCGGTTTGGCAAGAAAGTGTCGATTTTTGTCGGGGGGTATGACATTTGGTTCAAATATAGTAATAGCAATTATTTTAGCCACAAAAATTTTTATTGCACTCAAATGCGTATTTTTCGCCACTTGTGAAATTTTAGGCACAGAAAATTTTTAAAAATTTGACTTAAAGTTTGTCAAAATTTCGACTGACAAATTATGACTTTTCATTATCAATAAAAAATGCATTTAATAAATCTGCGTTATATCTTAAATTTTTAATTACAGGTGCGAGGTTGTAACATTCTTCTATTTCAGGTTGATTGCTAACGAAGTAATCAACTATAACGGCTATGTTATAAACATTCTCTGCCCATTTGCTAATTTGCTTAAATTCTTTATTTGTAATATTGTATCCTGCTTCTTCCATAATCCCCTCCGTCTATCACGAAACACAATACATGAAAGAAGTTAAAAAAGCGAAAAAGCAGGAAAAGTTTTACATACAGACACATAAATATGAATAAGATTTATTATCAAGTATTGAATAAAATGTAATAATCAAATAACTTTGTATTTTTATAGTAAAATTTAACTATGAAAAGATTGTATGATGTTCTAAAAACATGTAAAAAAGAGGAAGAAGTAAAATCAGAGTTTGCGAAATTTTTTAAATTTAAAATTAATGCTGATGGCTTAATAGACCATTATACAAAAAGCATTCTGCACGAATTTAAATTAGATAAAAATTTCAAGAATATAAAAAACATTTCAGCGGTTATTGCTCAAACAATGTATTATGCTAGGTATTTAAAATATGGTAGAACTGCAAATCCATTACCACCGTTTATTTTTGTTATCGATAGAAATGAAGCATTTTTTTTTGAAACAGCAAAATATAAAAAGTTTTATACTTCAACAAGTGACAAATATGATTGGGATAGAGCAGCAAGCTGTCCTTGTCCTAAGTTGATAGCAGATATTGAAAAATTTGATATCACAAAAAATATTCATGTTTATAGTTTGCCAAACGAAACAGAAGAAGAATTATTTATAAAGTATTACAATACTTATTCGGCACAACAAACAACTTTGGCTTTTTCTGATAAAAAATCCATAAATGAAGATAATTTTCTTGATGTTTATAAATATTGGTCACATTTATTTGGAAAGTATGTTGAAAATGGTAGAAAAGCTTCTGAATATTTTTTATCTGATATAGAAATTGGAAAAAGTAATAAATTTAATAATAATCAAATTGCTTTCGATTTAGGCGATGGCAATGCTAAATTAAAAACTTTGCCGATGAAAGACTATGACTATTTTTGGTCAATATATGATAAAGTTGAAAGCAAAGATATTTTTGCGATAAGACAAAAAGTTGATAGAATTTCCAATGATTATGAAAGACGTTTTACAGGAGAATTTTATACACCTGTTGAATATGCTGAAAAAGGTTTAAAATATTTAGAAAAAGTTATCGGCAAAAATTGGTGGGAAAGCGGAGAATATCGTTTTTGGGATATGGCAGCAGGAACAGGAAATTTAGAATTTAAATTACCTGAATCAGCACTAAAGTATTGTTATATTTCGACTCTTTTAGAAGATGATGCAAATTATTGTAAAAGAATATTTCCTTCTGCAACATGCTTTCAATATGATTATTTGAATGATGATATTGGTTTTCTTGGCGAAAATTTAAATTTAGAATTTATGCAACCTAAAATGCCCCAAAAATTAGTAGATGATTTAAAAAATCCAAATCTAAAATGGATTATATTTATTAATCCACCTTTTGCAACAAGCAATAAAACAGGCAAAGAAACAGGTAAAATTTCAAAAGATAATGTTTCTATGACTAAAATCAGAACATTAATGAATAAGGACAATTTAGGAGAATCGAGCAGAGAATTATTTACGCAATTTTTATATAGAATAAGCAAAGAATTTAAAAATAAAAATGCTCATTTATGCTTATTCTCAAAAATAAAATATATAAATGCTAAAAATGACAACAAAATACGAGAAACATTTTTTCAATATGAATTTAAAAAAGGTTTTGTTTTTTCTTCTAAACATTTTCATGGTGCAAAAGGCAATTTCCCAGTAGGATTTTTAATATGGAATTTGACAAAAAATAAAACTATAAATTCGCAAATGGTAACATTAGATGTTTTCAATAGTAATTTAGAAAAATATGGAACAAAGACCATTTTTCAAGAAAAAGATACAAAGCCAATCACAGAATGGATTGACAGGTATAAGAATGAAACAATAATGCCCCCATTCAAAAGTGCTATTTCTTTTGCTGGAGATAACAAAGATGTAAGAGATAGAGTTACAAACAACTTTTTGTGTTCGTTGGCAAGCAAAGGTAATGATATACAAAATCAAAATAGTGTTTTCATTTTATCTGCACCATACGTGAGTGCGGGTGCTTTTTCTGTAACACCAAATAATTTTGAAAAATCAATGATATTACACACCGTCAGAAGATTGCCTTTTGCAAACTGGACAAACGATAGGGATTTATTTTATAGTCCAAATACCGATAATCTTTTAGAGGAATTTATTTTAGATTGTGTTGTTTGGAGTGCGTTTGCTGATTCAAATAATACAGTTTCACTAAAAGATGTTAAATATAAAAACCAAATTTATCAAATTAAAAACAATTTATATCCATATTTACTTAAGGAAGTAAAAACTTGGGAATGCCCTATGTCTGATATTAGTTTACAAATTGCATCAGCTAATGAAGATAGGTTTTTAGCTGCTTATTTAGAAAATAAAACTTTATCGCAAGACGCAACAATTGTTTTAAATGATGGGAAACAATTATATAAGTATTTTTATAAGGAAATATGCAATACAAGATGGTTAGACTATAAAATTCAAAATTGGGACGTCGGCTTATGGCAAATAAAACAAGCACTTAAACAAGCAAATATAGGTTCAGAAGAAATTGAAAATTTAAAAAATGCACATAAAAAATTATCAGAAAAACTGTTACCACAACTGTATAATTATGGATTTTTACAAGAAGATGTTATTGAATTTGAGTGCGTGTAAGTTATGCCTAAAGAACAAGAGATACAAACAACGGTAAATCTATATGCAACATGTATGGAAGAAATTAAAAAACGTACAGAAGCGATTAGAATGATTTATGATAAAAAATATTCAACACCATTTCCTATCACAAACATAGAATTTATGGCTTTGCAATTAAGAAAAATATTGGAGTTAATAGCATTAGGAAATTTAGTCGCAAATAGAAAACAATATGAGACAGTTAGAAAAAGTTTTCGAACAGACTGGAATGCAAAACCAATAATAAAAACAATAAAACAAATAAATCCAAATTATTTTCCTGTTGGTGTAAGAAGAAAACCTTCAAAATATCCTAAGGTTGTATGCGAATGGGAAAATAAAGCAGAAAATACATTAACAGAGGAATTATTTGAAAAAGCATACGACGAAATGTCTTGTGTGTTGCATTCAAAAAACCCGTTTTCCAATAATGAAGAGAATTTACTTGGAATAAATTTAAGAATAGTACAATATGTAAGTTTAATAATAAATTTGCTAAATGAACATACTATAAGTCTTTGTAATGGAGATGTGTTAAATTGTACAATGGAAGCATATGCCCCAGAAAACCCACAGATTAAAAAAGTATCTGTACACTACTTTGGAAAAGTAAATGAAACAGAGGTAGAAACAATTCTTAAAGAGAAAAATAATTAATATAAAATTAACATTTCTTCGTAAACTTTTCTCATTTTTGTAACGGAAAATCAATGGTTTTCGGCTCTTAAAATTTATCAAAATTAGGCTAAATTTTAGTAAGTGTTTAACAAACTGCGTTTTGGAACTTTTCTCACGGGGAAAATATATTTTCCCTAAAAGGACTTGAAATGTGATTAAAACAGAGTTAATGTGTTAATGTAAAATATTTTTTGAAAGTTGCAAATTTCAATTAATCATATTCAAAAAAACGAGTTCGTTTCTCGTATCCCCTATAATAAATCACATTGGTTCGGTTCCGACCTGGGGAGATTCTCATGAATACTGATATTTATACTCAAACTGCAAGACAATATACAATAACTATTTTTTATATTTATCCCATTTATGCTCATATTCTTTCACCATCAAAATGGCGTCGTCTTCAGAATATTTATAATTTGATAAGCTAATTAAAATTCTGCCTTTAGATTCTTCAAAAAGTTTTTTCTTAATTATATATGGATAAGTTTCACTTCCTTGCATGTTTCCTTTGTGAATTTCTTCAATGACGCAATCAATATAGGCTTGCGTATATTGTGGAATTTTTTCATGTCTTTTTATATATTCAACAAGGGGCATATTTTCTCTATATCTATTTCCGCTTGCACTTGTTAGTAAAAAATTACCAATATTGTTTGTTCCACCTAAAGAAGCTGGGGTAATGTGCTCAATTGTAGCGGTTGAAGCGATAAATAGCCTTCTTGCGATTTCTTTTTGAGTTCGTTTTGAATATTTCACAACAAAAGCGTTTTTGCTGCTTTCAGATGTCGGCAAAAAAAGCGCTTTATTTTTGATATCTGCAAAGATTTCGCGCTCGTTTTCTTTTGGGATAATTCCTTCTAGCGAAGCTAAAAAGATTTTACGTTTAAAAAAGTCTTTTTCGTTTTCTGAAATAATAATTTGGCGACATTTTGTTGTTTTTTCGCGCACTTCTAGGGCACTTGAGGCACAAAGCTTGTGGGTTAATAAATCAACTTCATCTAAAACTTCAAGCTCTTCTAGTTTTAATTTAGTCAGACAATTTCTTCTAATCATTTGAAGGCAATTTTTTAAGTTGTCGTTTGGATTGATTGATACGAAATCTTTAAAAATCGCATAGATTGCTTTTTCTGTTGGTAAAAAATTATCATAATAATTAGACAAAAGATTAAGCGCGTCAGAAGCAGTTTTGCATTTTTCAAGTCTTTTTTCAAAGTCTTTTATTGCTGTGCTTGGAATGATTTTTATTCCGCGATAAGGGCAAATTATGTTTCTTAGGCGCCTTAGGGGTTTGCCCGCAGAGGTTGAACCTTCGTATGGTATATCGTAGTAATATTTTAAGTAATCTTCTGGAGATAAACTCTTTTTATTTGAGGGCATAATTGCCTTTCAAAACGCTATTCCTTTTTCATGATAACAAATTGAGTTGAGGTTTTCAATCTTTGCGATTTGTTTTTTGTTAAGAAATATGAAAATAATTTTGAAAACCATAAAGTATTTTAAAAAAATGACGAGTTATTTAAAAGTGTAGTACTAATCGAGGTATAACTATGGGCAATAATGTAGGTAGTGTAGGTTCATCAAAACCTGTATATGAAATTGATAATAAAAAACCTGCTGAAAAAACTCAGAAAAAAGAGGAAGTAAAAAATCAGTCACAAACTGATGAAAATGAATTAATGTCATTAGAAGAAATGGTTGAAGACGGAATGTTGAAGCCGGAAAAACTTTTTGGCTTGTTTAAAACCGGAAATTATATTTTAACGGCTGATGGTAAAAAATCTTTTGCTCAAATTAAAGAAGAGATTGGGCTTGAAGATGGTGCTTTAAAAAATTCAAATTATAAACTTTTCCAAACAATTAGCGGAAACTATGATAGTTATGTTCCAAAAGAAGGAACAAAAATCACTATTCGCGGGGAAGATATTAAACCGCAAGCGCTAGAGTTTAAAGATGATGAGGGTAATCCTATGACTGGATTTTATAAAACTCAAGACGGACGAGTTTTTTACGAAATTCAACCTGGAGATACTCAAACATCTATTTATGAAAAGTTTGGAAATAAAGCATTAAAGGATTATGTTACAACAGATGCTTTAAGAGGCTATCCTGAACACAATTTGCGAGTTGGTTCAAAAGTGGATTTACCAGAAAAAAGCTTTTTGGGCAAATTGTTTTCATAATTAAAATTATAAAAGAAGGACGTGCATATGGGTTTTGAATCAGTAAATCCAAAAGAGTTGGAAATTAAAATCTTAAATTCTTATAAAAAACAGACAAAAGAAGAAGGCAAAGTTAATTTAACAGATTACAAATATTCTGTGCAACATAATGCTGCAACAAATAAGACTGTTTTTAGAGAACAAGATAACGATACTTTTTTGACAGAACTTGATGACAAGGGAAATTACGTTACACGTCAGATAAATGAAGATGAATTGACTGAAATTTTATTGGAAGATGGTAATTTTGAAGCAGAAATTGCAAAAACTTCATATGCAGCACCTGTTTCAGCTAAACAAGTAGAACATAAAGCAGGTACAGGCTCAACTAAAGAACGTGTTGAAGCGTTGTCTAAACTTGTTAAAAATTCAAACATTAACCAATTTAAAAATGAAAATGGCGTTTCAAGAAGCGATATTCAAAAGTGGTTAGATAATCAAGGCTTGTCTAACAACACTAGCGTTGATGGCGGATTTAATGTAGATGACGTATTGCAATATTATTCAAGCAATTCGTCAGGAACATATGAAATTTACTATCATTTATTGGCAAATGAAGCTTGGATTGGCAAAAATGCTGATGGAAATAATAAAGTTGATGGTAAGATTTCGCAAACCGAAGTTAAAAACTTTGTGAAAGACAGATTTGGTGCTGATGTCACAAAAACACAGCTTGTACAGGGAGAAGAATTTAACAATTGGAAAAAGGCGAATATTGCCGCTGGTAATGAATTCCATGAGAAATTTTCTCTTGACGATATGAGAAAATTCATTAATTACTATTATGATTATGAATCACCTGACAACGACAACAATAATCGCTATGATGATGATTACGAAAGCAACAATCGCTATGACGACGACGATTATAGATATAAATCAACTCTATACTCTTCCGATTTAGATACAACATCTGAAATCAAAAATCTTCTTAACGATTTAAAATCTGAAGGCGATTTTAATGCAACATTTACAATGAATCAAAACGTAAATGTTTATGATAATTATGGCGATAAAATCAAATTAGCAAATGGTCAATCCTATGACATTTTAGAAGTTTCTTCAAGCTATGTCACAATTGACGTTGATGGCGAAGAAATTAAAGTCAAAAGAGGAACAACTTCAAGCACCAAAGGTTTTGAATATTTATGCCAAGACGCAATTAAAAAAGCAATTATCAACGCAGATACGAAATTTAGTTCTTCTGCAACAGAAAATGATGACGATGATGATAGATATTCTGATGATGATTACAGGTACAATACAACCCTAGTTTCATCAAAATTAGATACAACATCAGAAATCAAAAACACTTTAGATAATTTAAAATCATCAGCAGAATATAACGCCTCTGTTGAGATGAAAGATGATGTTAAAGTATATGATGAATATGGTGACAGAATCACATTAAGTGATGGTGAAACATATGACATTGTTAATGTTGAAAAAAATTACATTACACTTGATGTTGATGGCGAAGAAGTTAGAGTTAAAAGAGGAACAACCTCAAGCTCTAAAGGTTTTGAATATTTATGCCAAGACGCAATTGAAGAAGCAAGAATTAATGCTGATGAACGCATTACAAATACAGCTAAATCAACAAGCTTTACCTATTCTTCAAGAATAATTAATTCATCTTCTCTTGATACAAAAAATGAAGTTAAAAATGTCTTAAACAACTTACAAGACGCAGGAAATTACAAGGCAAATATCTATTTTGATGATGATATTAAAATGTATGATGAATTTACAAACAAAAATGTGAACTTTGATAGCAATGAAGCATATAATATTGTTAAAGTTACAGATGATTATGTCTATTTAGATGTTGAAGGCACAAACGTTAAAATTGAGCGTGGCACATCTTCATCTCAATTTGAAACAAAATGTGCAGATATGATTAACAAGATTGTATATAGCGCAAATAAAACAATTTCAACAACATCAAGTTCATCTAACTCATCTTCAAGCATAAACGGAACAAAATATACAAACGTTAGCTTGGTAAATTATAAACCAAGCCAAGTTGCAAATATTTTAGATAATGTTCAAGACTATGACATGGACGCTTTTATTGAAATATCTAAAAAATATTGGTTTGATGAGGATTCTTCCCCATTTGTTCCTGTTGGCGAATATGAAATTACCAAAGTTACAAATAGCTATGTAACAATAGAAAACGAAGATGGCGAAGAATATAGAATTCCACGCGGAGATGACGAAGAATATACTTTTGAATGGTACGCAAGTAAAGAAAACAAACAAGGTTCAACAACAAAAATAACAACGTATTAATTACGGACCTGACATTTCTTTTAAGAAAATGTTTGCTTTAGCAAGAATTGTTTCCCTTAAAGCAACAGGGTCTTGAATTGAAAAATCAAGCTTGCTCATCACTTTTGTCTCTAAAAGTGGCGTTGGCATTTGCGCTTGAACTAATCTATCTGCGCAATAAACAATTCCGCATACGCTTGGTAATGAACTTTGTGCAGGGTCGTGGTGATATCTAATGCAATTTGTTAAAATAACAGGCAATTGCCATTTTTTAGAAACTAAAGCACCTAAAACACAGTGGTTTGTGCCAAATTGTGAATCTTCAACATCAACAAGATTGACGTTTCCTTGCGTTGCTAAATAGCGTACTTTTGAATATTTTAAAGGATTTTTAATATTCAAAAGCATTTTGCCAATGTCATGTAAAAAGCCGATAACAAAAGCATCATCAGGGTTAATTACTTTAAATTCTTTAGCTAAAATTTCAGAAGCAACAGCACAACGAATTGAATGCTCCCATAATTCGCGGCTACCTTGAGCAGTCATCATCTGTTTTAATGCAAGACTCATGATGATATTTTTTGCTTTCATCATACCCAAAATGACCAAAGCTTTATTAATTGATGTGATTTGTTGTCTAAAACCATAAAAAGCAGAGTTTACCAAGCCAAGAGTTTTTGTCGAAATAGCTTGGTCAATCTGCATAATTTTTGCTAATTCTGCAATGCCTGTTGTCGGGTTTTTGATGACTGTTAATGCTTTAAGCATAACGTTTGGCATTGGCGGAATGTCTTTAAATTCTGCCACGACTTGTTGCGGATCTAATTTATTTGGATTGTTGTTGTTATTCATCATTTGTGTGTTTATACCTGCAAGTGCTTTTTAATACTTAAGAAACTACCCACCGAACTAAAGGCAACACCAAGAGTCAATACACTAAATAATACTGTAAACTGTGCCCATGGGTCAATTGTAATCATGAAAAATTCATGCATTTTTATGATATAACTTTGAACAATATCTATTGGGATAATTGCCACCAAAGCACCTAAGAAGCCATAGATTGCACCTTGTAGGATTAATGGAGTTTTAATATACCAGTTTGATACCCCCATCAATCGCATAATTTCAATCTCTTCTTTTCTTGATTGAATTACAAGCTCGATTGTATTGTTAATGATTGCAATTGTTAATACACAGACAATTGCAACAAAAATCAAGGTCGCCGTGTTTATGATTGCGTTAATCATTTCAAATTTTTGCACCAAATCTTTTGCATAACTTGTGTCGTTAATGCCTTTGATTGTTTTTAATTGTGTCATTAATTTTGAAATATTTTTTGTGTCATCTAATTTGACATGTAATGTATCAGGCAGAGGGTTTGAAATGTCTGGGACATCAATTTCTCTTTTTAATTGCGCCCAAGACGCGTCTTTTGAGATGAACGTTACTTTTTTAACATGTTCTAATTCTTTGATTTTTCCAACAGTTTCGTTAACATCAGCCTCAGGCGATAAATAAGCACTAATTTCAAGTGCTGAACCCATTGAATCAATAAAAGAATCAAGCGCTAATGTGACTCTAAAAATTGAACCAAAAATTGTTAAAATTGCAGCAATAGTTGTGATGATTGCAATATTAACCAAGCCTGCTTGCGCAATCCCTTTGATTGTTTCCATTGCAATACGATATGTAATTCTGACTTCAGACATCCAATCTTTTGGAATGCGAGCCTTTACTTTTTGCTTCAAGTTTTGAGCTTTTGATTTTGTTCTTCTAGTCATATGTCCCTGCTTGTACATCTTTAATTATTTGCCCATGCTCTAAAGTGATTACTCTTTTTCTAAAGTAATTAACCATTGAATGATCATGAGTTGATACTAATATTGTAATTCCTCTTTGGTTGACTTGTTCTAGGATTTGCATAACTTCCAAAGAGTTTTTAGGATCAAGGTTTCCTGTTGGTTCGTCTGCAATTAATAATGGCGGACCGTTTACAATTGCTCTTGCAATCGAAACCCTTTGCTGTTCCCCGCCAGATAATTCGCAAGGACGTGATTTATATTTGTCCTCTAAGCCAACAACCTTTAATGCGCCCATTACGCGTGATTCAATTTCGCGAGATGAAATACCCATTGTTCGAATAACATAGGCAATATTGTCATATACTGTATGGTTTTGCAAAAGTTTATAATCTTGGAAAACTATGCCCATGCAACGTCTTAAGCTTGGAATTTTGTTTGGTGATAAGTTGCCAATATCAATCCCTGCAACGTAAACATTGCCTCTTGTTGGACGTTCTTCAAGATATAACATCTTCATCATTGTTGATTTGCCAGCGCCAGATGAGCCGACTAAAAAGACAAACTCGCCTGGTTGAATGTGCAAATTTACGCCTCTAAGCGCATATTTGTTTTTATATTGTTTTACTACGTCTCTTAATACAATCATTATTTAACATCCATGAATTTAATAATTTTTTCATATATTTTTTTATCGGTCAAACCGTAAAATTCCATTAATTGTCTTTGCTCGCCAGATTGACCAAAGGTGTCTTTTGTGCCAATGCGATAGACTTTTGAAGGCGCAAATTGTGATAATGATTCACAAACTGCTGAACCAAGCCCGCCAATGACGCTGTGGTTTTCGACAATTACAACTTTTTTTGTTTTTCTTGCGCTTTCTTTTAAAACTGTATGATAGAAAGGTTTAACAATTGGATAATGCAATACATCTGCTTCAATGCCGATTTCATGAAGTTTTTGAGCTGCGTTTAATACTTCAATTAATGTTTCGCCATTTGAAACAATTGTTAAATCTTTACCGTCTCTGATTTTCACCCCTGCTGTTGGGTTGAATTTATATGCTTCAGGGTCAAAAATACATTGTAAATTTGTTCTTGGAATGCGGATATACATTGGTCCAGGGGTATTTGCTGCATATTCAATTACTTGTTCAACTTCTGAGCAATCTGATGGGACAATAACTTTCATATCTGGAATTGAGCGCATGTATGAGATATCTTCTAAGGCTTGGTGAGAAGCCCCGTCTTCGCCAACTGTGATACCGCCATGGGTTGCAACAATTTTAACATCAAGTTTTGAATAGCAAATTGTGTTTCTAATTTGATCTAAACATCTTGCTGTTGCAAACATTGCAAATGTGCTTGCAAATACTGTTTTTCCGCCATATGCAAGACCAGCTGCCGTTGTCATCATGTCTTGTTCTGCAATCCCGCAGTTGAAAAATCTTTCAGGAAAAGCTTTTGCAAATTTGCAGGTTTGAGTTGAACAAGATAAATCTGCATCTAAAACAACAATATTTGGATTTTTTTCGCCCAATTTAACTAGAGTTTCGCCGTAGGCATTTCTTGGAGATTTGATTTCTTGATTTTTGCTTAACATTATTTTAATTCCTCCAATGCAGCTTGTAATTGTTCGTCATTTGGAGCTTTGCCGTGCCAGCCTGCATTGTTTTCCATAAACGAAACACCTTTGCCTTTAACTGTATTTGCAATTACTGCGCATAATTTTTTAGATTTTTTAACTTCTAATAAAGTTTTTTCAATTTGTTCGTAATTGTGTCCGTCAATTGAATATACTTCAAAACCAAAAGCTTTCAATTTGTCATCTAATGGGTCAATTGTTTTAACATCAGATGTTGCACCATCAATTTGTAAATTATTTTTATCGATAATTACAACCAAATTGTCCAATTGGCGATTGTTAGCGTTCATCAAGCCTTCCCAGACGTTTCCTTCTTGCATTTCGCCATCGCCCATTAAAACCCAAACTTTTGAATTGATTTTATCTAAACGCAAAGCTAAAGCAAGCCCAACGCCAATTGAAAGCCCTTGACCTAATGAACCAGTTGAAACTTCAATCCCTGGTAATTTTGTTCTTGAGCTAGGGTGTCCTTGAAGCTTAGAGCCAAGCATTCTAAAACCCATCAAAAGATTTTTTGAAAAAAACCCACAATGTGCTAATGTTGCATAAAGTGCAGTTGAAGCGTGTCCTTTGGATAAGATAAATCTGTCTCTTTTGTTAAAATCAACCGCTCTATCCCATTCAACAGGCACATTTAACACTTTTTTGTATAGTACCGCTAGGATATCAACACATGAAAAAGCTCCGCCAGGGTGTCCTGATTTTGCATTATGTATCATTTTGATGACATCTTGTCTGATTGAATTGCAAAAAGTTTTCAAAATACTCAACCCTTCTTAATTACATTACTAATTATACACTTTATTAGGAATAATGGCAAAGTCGGAAATATGCGTTTGAAACGTTTTGGATCACTCGCAGTGCGATAAAGCCATTCAAGTCCAAGTTTTCGATAAATCATAGGGGCTTCTTTGACAATTCCCGAAAATACATCAAAGCTACCACCAACACCAATTAAAACAGTTCCAGAAAGATTGTTTTTTAATTTAACAATCAATTCTTCTTGTTTTGGTGAGCCAAGCCCAACAAGCAAAATTTGCGGTTGTGCTTTAACAATTTCTTCAATTATTTCATCATCTGAATTAAAATATCCGTTTCTTGAATAAACAACATTTAAATTAGTATATTGTTTTTTAAAGTTTTCAATAGCTTTTGAAATAACTTCTTCTTTTGCGCCTAAAAAGCCAATTTTAAAATCATTTTCGTTTGCAAGTTCAACAAGTTTTCTTGCAAAATCAACCCCTCTGATTTGCTCTTGGTTGATTCCTTTTAATTTGAGGGCAATTTTAACCCCGACTCCATCAATAATATTTAAATCCGATTTATTCAAAATTTTGAAAAAATTCTCATTTTCTTGTGCGTTCATAATCATTTCGGGATTAATTGTCACAATATGATAATTTTGTTTTGAATTAACGGCATGTAACACTTGGCTCAGCGCGTAAGCACTATCGCATAAGTCAACAGGGCAATTTAGGACAGTTGTTCTAATACTCATAAAATAATCATAACATAAACAAATTGTTTTTTGAAACTTGATACAATCTTTATTTGACTAACACTTGTTTATTATTTAAAATTTACATAGAAGAGTATAAAGGAAAATAACATGGAAAAGTGTGTTGCCGTTGTTGGCTGTGGTTTATGGGGTCGAAATATTGTAAGAAATTTTTATAACTTAAACGCTTTACATAGTGTTTGTGATTTGGATACTGAAAATTTAAAAATGGTATCTGAAGCATATAATGACGTTAATATCACCCAAGATTTTAATGAAATCTTATCAAATCCTGATATTATCGCTGTTTGTATTATTACTCCAAGTCATACACATTTTAACATGGTTAAAAAAGCGCTTTTGGCTGGAAAACATGTTTATGTTGAAAAACCAATTTCAACATCTTCTGCTGAAACATTGGAATTAAAAGAATTAGCAGAAAAAATGAATGTTAAACTTTTGGTTGGACATTTATTATTGTATCACCCAGCTGTAAATAGACTTAAAATGTTAATCGCAGAAGGCGCTTTGGGTAAAATTAAATATGCTCAATCTGACAGATTAAATATTAACTATTTTAAAAATGACAGAAGTGTTATGTGGGACTTAGCTCCGCATGATGTTTCAATGATTGCACATGTTACAGGTAAAAAACCTTTAAGAGTTTTAAATGCTGTTGGTGTAGATTCTGAATTTGAAAATATTTGCGATATTACTCATCTAACAATTGAATTTGAAGATGGTGTTATTGGACAAGTTTCTGATTCTTGGATTCACCCACAAAAAAGAGTTTCTTTGCTTGTTAGGGGCGAAAAAGCAACTGCAATATTAGACGATACTATTGCAGAAGGCAAATTAAAAATATATGACAATAAGAAAAATGCACAAAATGACATTGAAGTGTTTGATTATCTTGAAATTGAGCCATTAAAATTAGAATGTCAACATTTCTTAAATTGCATTAAAAATGACAAAACCCCACGTTCAGATGGCGAAAATGGATATATGATTGTTAAAGTTTTAGAAGAAGCTGAAAAAGTTATTTTAGGAAGCAAAAAAGAAATCTTGGATAATCACGAATTTAAATTATCTCGTTCAAAATAGTTTTAAATGAAGAAAAGCGGAGCAATTGCTCCGCTTTATAGTTTATGGAAGTATAGTTAAACCGTTGTTGTTGTTTTTTGGTAACCTGCGAAAGCTGTTAATGCTTGGTTTACGCTTTCCCATCCATATTCTTGGACTACTGAGTCATATGAATGACCTTTGCTATTTAATTTTGTCAAGATTTCTTTTGTTGTTGCTGGCAAGTTTTTGATTTTAGTTGCTAAGTTTTTAGGACTTATTGATCTTAGTTTGTTGATTGTACCTCTTGCTGCGGTTTTAGCCGTTGTAAATGGGTGTTTAGCTGCTTCTTTCGCACTTGCTGCTACGTCATGTGCTTTTGTTTTAACTGTTTTGCCAAAGCCTGTTTTTGCTTTAGAAGCTGCTGCTGTTGCGTCGTCAATTGTATTCAATGCGGCTTTTGCTTCGTCACTCATAAATGCTTTTCTTGCATCTAATTCCCTAATCATTGCCAGATCATCTGCACTTTTTGCGCCATCAATTTTTGATACTTTAGCTTCAAGCTTTTTGATATCTGCCACTTCTTTTGCTACGTTCAGTTTGTTTGTAGCGCCAGCTTTAACTTTACTTAAGTTATATTTTGTTGAATTAACTGCGTCTTTACCAAATGCTGAGATTTTTTGACCAATTGTAGCTGTGTCATCTAGTGAGCTTAGAGCGCTTCCTGCTTTTGAAGCTGATGCTGCAGATTTCATTGCGCCAATGCTTGCTTTTGCCCCGTATGCTGAAGCTACTGCTGTAAATGCGCCGTCGCCCATATTTTCCCAAGCGTCTTTTGCTTCTGCGTCTGTTTTTGCGTTTGCTGCTTTAACTGCGCCACCGATAACTTTAGCACCACCAGCGACTACGCCGATACCGCAGGCAACTGCCCCAACTGCTGGACAAGCCACACAAAGAGCAACTGTACCAATTGATAATAATGTTTTACCTAATGAGAATTTACCGTCTTTTCCAGTAAACATGCCTTTAACGCCGTTTACGATACCTTTGCCGATACCTTTAATTGCGCTTCCGATAGCTCCAAAGAAACCGATTTTACCGTCATCTTTGCCATCTGTACATGTGTTACCTGTTTCTTGGCTGACTGCTCCTGTTTGTCCATTAAATACAGAACCATCTTCGACGTATGCGCTTGTTTGGTTGTTGTATTGACCAGTTTTGCCTGCTAAGTATGCTTGTGTTCTTGCTTCCCAATCGTATGCAGAAGCATTAATTGCTGATGTCATAGTAATGAACCCCCCTTGTATCTTAAAAATAATTCTCCTATGCTTCTATAAAGTTTAATTTTTTGAAAAAATTGACTTTTTTATTTTGTTTTTATTAACATTTGTAACAAAAAATAATAAAAAGCGTGCTAAAACAAGCTTTTGGGGTTGTTAACAAAATATTTTTTTAAAAAAGACTAGAAAAAAACTTTGTTTTTGCTATGATTATATCTGGCGAAGATCATCATGTCAGTAGAAAACAACGTATATTTTAATTTTAAATCATATAATCACTATAAAAATAGTGCCCAAAAGCCTAAGAAAAAATTAAATACTAAGGCTTTAGTTGGCGCAACTGCCGGCATGGTGGGCACAATCGCTTTAACAAATGTGATGTTCAAGAAAAAAGATTTATCTGCTTTTCAAGAAGCTTCAAGAATGATTATTATGGCAGCTGGAGCTAACGTTGGTGGTGTTTTAGGCGGTTCTATTGGTGCGACAAAAGAGCAAAAAGAGAAAAAATGGAAAGAAGCAGGTTTCCAAATGCTTAATGTTACAGCGCCGATGCTTATGGTTAGCTCATTTTTAGCAGTTTGCAATAAAAATAAAAGTTTAAAAAATAATAAAGCTGTGAAAATTATCGGTTCTGCTGCTGCTATGGTTGGCGGTGCTTTTGTTGCTACAAATTTGCATAATGCAATGAAAGATAAAGATGAACCACATAGAAAATATACATACAAAGACACTTTCACAAATTTTGATGACGTTGTTGCTACAATTAAAATCGGTTTTAAAGAATTTGCCGAAAAAATCCCCGTAGATAAGATTTTACCGTTCATATACACATATAACGGTTATCGCGCTGGAGATAAATAAAGCATTTTGTGATATAATTTTTTAAAAGAATAGATGGAGACATAAATGGATAAATTTTATACTACAACAGCGATTGATTACGTTAATGGTGCTCCTCATATTGGGCATGCATATGAAAAGATTTTAACAAACGTAATTTATAGACACTTCACGCAAAGAGTATCTGACCCTTATATGTTAACAGGCGTTGATGAACACGGTATAAAAATCCAAAAATTAGCTCAATCTATGGGAATTGAACCAAAAGAGCTTTGCGATACAAATGCTCAAAAATTTGCTGACGCGTGGAAACGCCTTGATATTAACTATTCTCAATTAATTAGAACAACAAGTGAAGAGCACAAAAAAACAGTTCAAAAAATATTTAAAAAATTAATTGAACAAGGTGATATCTATAAAAATTCATATAAAGGTCTATATTGTGCTGGTTGCGAGGCATTTTTGTCTGATAAAGATTTAGACGAAGAAGGTTGTTGTTTAATTCACAAGAAAAAACCAGAAGAAGTTTCAGAAGAAAATTATTTCTTTAAATTAACAAAATATAAACAAAGAATTATCGACCACATTAAACAAAACCCAGATTTTATTGTTCCAAGTTTTAGAGCAAACGAAGTTTTAAATCAATTAGAAAATATTGAAGATATCTCTGTTTCAAGGGCGAAAACAAACGTTTCTTGGGGTATTGATGTTTTAGATGACCCTGAACAAGTAATTTACGTTTGGATTGATGCACTTTCAAACTATATCACAGCGCTAGGATATGACACAGAAAATCCATCAGAAAAATTCAAAAAATATTGGCCAGCAGAGGTTCAAGTTATCGGAAAAGATATTTTAAAATTCCATTCAATTTATTGGCTTGCGCTTTTAATGGCTTTAGATATTGAATTACCAAAACATTTGCTTGCACATGGTTGGATAACAATTGACGAAGCAAAAATGTCAAAATCATTAGGAAATGTTGTTTCACCAGATAGTGTTATGGATAGCTTTAATTTAGAAGAGCCTGACGCATTGCGCTATTATATGGCAACAGCAGCACCTTGCGGCAAAGATGGCAACTATTCAGATGATGATTTTAAAGAAAAAGTTAATGCTCATTTAGCAAATTCAATGGGTAACCTTTTAAATAGAACATTATCAATGCTTGTTAAATATTTTGATGGCGAAATTAAACCTGAATTTGTACAAAAATCACCACTGTTTGATGATGCTATTCAAGCAATTAAAGAAGTAAAACATCATTTTGATTATTTTGAAGTTTCTGAAGCTGCGCAAAAAATTGTCGAACTTGTTGATAAAACAAATAAATATGTTACAGACAACGCTCCTTGGACACTAGCAAAAGAAGAAAAAATGACTGAATGTGGCGTTGTTTTATATACTGTTTTAGAAATTATGTGCGTAATTTCTTCTTTGATTTATCCTTATTGTCCAAATATAGCTACAAAAATGGCTAGTCAATTAAAATATGATATCAATACAAAATTAGATGATATTAAAATTGAAAACATTAAAACAGGTAAATTAATTTCAAAAGAAGAAATTGTACCGGTATTTTTAAGATTAGATAGCGAATTAGCAGATAAAAGCAAGAAAAAATAATGCTTATAATGGGGATAGACCCTGGGATTGGGATTACAGGGTATAGTTTTATTGAATTTAAAAATGATAATTTGAATTTGATTACCTCTGGGTCGATTCAAACGGACAAAACTGCCCCGCACCCGAAGCGCTTGCTTGAATTAAAGACTGATATTGATTTTTTAATTAAAAAATATCAGCCAGATTGTGCTTCAATTGAGCAATTATTTTTCTTTAAAAATCAAAAGACAATTATTCCTGTCGCGCAAGCAAGAGGGGTGATTTTGTGTTGTTTAGAGGAAAATAATGTTGTAAGTTTTGAATATACCCCTTTGGTTGTAAAACAAACAATCACAGGACACGGCAGATCTGACAAGGCTACTGTCAAAATGATGGTAAACAAATATATAGAATTAGACCAAAATATTAAATTAGATGATACAATAGATTCGATAGCACTTGCAATTTGCCATGCGCAAAACGCAAGGTTTAAGGAGGAGATAAAATGAATGAAGTAGTTGCAAAAAGAGCCTGTGTTTTTTCTTTGATATTAGGCGCAATTATCGGTTTAATTTCTTTAATTCCGCAAGCAATCGGCGCAATGCTTTTTGTTTTGTCTTTTTTGTCAAGCGCTATTGTGATTTTTTATATGAAAAGAAATGAAAAACATCTTGGTTTTTTAACAAATGAACAAGGTGCTATTTTGGGCGGTTTAATCGGCTTTTTTGCTGGTGTTGGCTTTTTTGCAAGCTTTTGCCCTATGGTTTGCATTTTGCATTTAATCTTTAAAGGCTATTACTCTTATGCAATTCCATATATGCTAAACGACGCTATGTGGCTGTTTTTTGTCGTAGTTTTGATGGTTTGCTTTATTTTTGCCTTGACAAATTCGGCAAGTGGAATGGGAATAGCATATGTTTTAAAATATTTTGAAAAAAAACCGCAAAACCACGACGCTCCACTAGATATTAAAATTGAGGATTAATTAATGAATATTGAAAAAACAATTGAATGGATAAAAATTGACGAATTAAACGGTTTTTCAAGAATGATAGACCAAACTTTAATTCCATATGAATATAAAAAAGTTGATATTAAAACATCAAATGATATTTTTTCTGCCATCAAAACAATGATAGTAAGAGGCGCTCCAGCTATTGGTATTGCTGGTGCACACGGTGTTTGCTTGGGTGCAATTGAAGCATTAAATAAAGAAGATTTTATTGAAGAAACTAAAAAAACGGCTCAATATATTAACTCTTCTCGTCCAACGGCGGTTAATCTTGCTTGGGCGATTAATGAGCAATTAAAGGTTTTAGAAGAAAACAAAGACAAAAATCCAAAAGAAATTGTAAAACTTTTAATTGAAAACGCTATAAAATTAGAAGATGAAGATATTGAAATCAACAAAAAAATTGGAGATTATGGCGCAGAAATTATCCCTCAAGGCGCTACAATTTTAACCCATTGTAATGCTGGAGGGCTTGCAACGGTCGGTTACGGTACCGCGCTTGGCGTTGTTAGAAGCGCTTGGGCAAAAGATAAAACAATTAAAGTTTTTGCAGATGAAACTCGCCCACGCCAACAAGGCGCGCGCTTAACCACATATGAATTAACTAGAGATGGAATAGATACAACATTAATCACAGATGGCATGGGTGCATATTTCATGAACAAAAAAATGATTGATGTTGTTGTAGTTGGCGCAGATAGAATTGCCCTAAACGGTGATAGTGCTAATAAAATTGGGACATATATGGTTGCAATTGCTGCAAAATATCACAATATTCCATTTTATATTGCGGCTCCAAAATCAACAATTGACCCTAGCATAAAAACAGGCGAAGAAATTGTTATTGAATTAAGAAACAAAGAAGAAGTGACAATAATCAACGATAAGCCAATTTGCACAGATAAAGTTAATGTTATTAATCCAAGTTTTGATGTGACGCCAAACGAACTTATAGCGGGCATTATTACTGAATATGGAATTTTCAAACCAAATGAAATTTATAAATTATTTGAATAAAAATAAATATTTTTATATATTTTTAATTTTTGGTTTGTTGATATTTTTTGCACCAATGTTTTTTTCTGGTTTTGATTTAATGTTTGGTGCGGGTTTTGATGTTAAAATTTCAAACTATATTTTAGAGCATTCATTTTTATTTTTAAAAGGTATAAATGGGCATTTATCTTTTTACAATGCACCTTTTGGGTATGAAAATATAATCGCAAATTTTGATTTATTATTTGCTTATATGCCGATTTATTGGTTTTTAAGGTTGTTTTCAAACCCATTTACGTCTTTGCAAATTCTTTTAATGATTTTGTGCTTACTCAACTATGAATGTTTTTATTTGTTTGTTCGAAGATTAAAATTTTCAAGATTAGCATCAAGCTTTGCTTCTTTTATTTTTGCTTTTAATTTAATCAGATATTATAACTTTGAAAATATTGAATATTTTAGCCAATTTTTGTCTATTTTGGCTTTGATTTTTATTTTAAAAGTGAACGATAAAAATTCGCGAATGAAAAATCATTTGTATTTTATTTTGTTTTCAATATTTTTATTATTGCAATTTTATACTTGCTTTTCTTTTGGATTTTTCTTGGTTTTTGGGCTTATTTTATTTGTTTTGTTTTCTTTTTTCCCGAAAGCTTCGCGCGATTATATAATTAAATTTTTAAAAACATATCAACGTTTTATATTTTATTATTTTATTGGCATAATTTTGCTTTTAACACCTTTTGTTTATCATGTTGTGTTGAATGAAAAAATTGTTGAAATCGCACAAGCACTATCAGAAATTAAATCGTTTAGCGCTTTGTTTCGCAATGTTTCGTTTTTAGATAACTTATTTATTCCTCAAAATTATATTTCAAACTATGAAAATCTGGCGCTTTCTTTTGGTGTTTTGGCGCTGGTTTTGGGTGTTTTTGGATTAATCAAATTAAAAAACAAAGGCGCTTTAACTTTAACCTTTTTTGCAATAATTTTTCTTTCCTTTTCTTTAAGCGCGTTAATTTTTTATAGATGGGCATATTATTTTATTCCAATGAGTGAAAATATCAAATATATCGATAATTTTATTTTTGTTGCGCTGTTAATTCTTTCAATTGGAATGGCAGGTTTAATTGATTATTTAAAAAATAAAAAATATCTTTTAAGTTTGGTAATAATTTTGCTTATGTTTGAGCAAATTCCAATGAATTTTGATAAAAACTCGCCTTGGAAAAATTATTCTTGGTCTAAAAAAGAGTTTTTAAATTCAACAAATTTATTGCTTGATAAAATCAAAGATGAAAATATTGAAATTTTGCTTGTTGCAAAAAATATTAATGATAAAAAATATTCAAAAATCGATTTTGAAATTAAACAAAAAAGAGCAAATAAACTTTTAGATGCCCAAGCAATTTGGCTTAGTGCATATAAAAACGTTAAAATCAAAAACGCTTATATTGAAAGAGCTCAAAATGAAGAAAAATCTAAAGTTTTTAAGATTTCTGTCGATATAGATTACGATAAGATATAATATACAAGGCTTTTAAAAATAAAACCCTTGTGGTATAAATAAAATGTTAATAGTTAATAGGAGATAAAACAATTAGTAAAGATTACAAAGCTCAAAATGAGTTATTAAACGAAAAAATCAGAGCCAGAGAAGTTAGATTAATCGACGACGAAGGCGTCAACCATGGAACAATTCCAACATCAAAAGCGCTTCAAATGGCAAAAGAGAGAGATTTAGATTTAGTTGTTGTATCCCCTAACCAAGCTCCACCAGTTGCGAAAATTTTAGATTGGGGCAAATATAAATACGAAACAGAAAAAAGAGCAAAAGAAGCAAAGAAAAAGCAACACACTGTTGATATTAAAGAAGTTAAAATGCGCTATAAAATTGACGTACATGACTATGAAGTGCGTTTAAAGGCTGCTAAAAAATTCTTGACTTCTGGAAATAAAGTTAAAGTTGTTGTTATGTTGAGAGGTCGCGAAATGCAACATTCTCATTTAGCAATGGATTTAATTAATAAATTTTTAGCTGAATTTGAAGAAGGCTCTGTGGTTGTTGAAAAGAAACCTATGATTGAAGGCAGAAATGTCGTCATGATTTTGGCGCCAAGCTCAAAATAATCAATCTGCTTGTCGTTTAAAACTCCATCTGGCAACACCAAGAGTTAAAAAAGCAATTAAAATTAAAGGGATTAAATTTAAAAATACGGTATTAAAATCCATGTTTTTAAAATAAATCCCTTTATTTATTAACATATAATATCTTAATGGGTTCAACATGCTTAAATATTGAAAAAATAAAGGCATATCTTCAATTGGCGAAACAAAGCCAGATAGCAAAACTGCGGGCGTTTGAAAAACAAAAACTCCTAAAATTGCTTGTTGTTGAGTATATGACAAGGAGGAAATAAACAAGCCCACTCCGATAATTGAAAACATTGAAATAAACGTCGATAGGGCATATAAAAAAATTGACCCAGAAAAAGGAATTTTGAAAAATTCGGAAACAATAAAAGTGATTATCATTGTTGAAAAAAATGCAACCAAAAGCGGCGGAATTGTTTTTGAAATCAATATCTCATCTCGATTTAAGGGGCTAACTAGAAGTTGATTAAAAGTTCCAAGCTCGCGCTCGCGCGCGATAGATAATGCACTTAAAATAATTCCCAAGCTCAAAGATAAAAGCACAATCAAACTAACCGTTAAAAACCACTTATAGTCAATGTTTGGATTGTACCAATTTCTTATAATTATATTTATATTCGGCTTTTTGATATTAAATTTTTTCTCAAGCTCAAAATTGTAGTTTGCTATGATTTGATTGGCATAGTTTGAAATTATGCCAGCAGAGTTTGTTTGTCTGCCATCTAAAATGACCAAAATATCACTTGTTTTTTGTGAGTTGATGTTTTTGTGAAAATCGTTTTGAATAACAAGTGCCATTTGCGAACTTTTTAAATTTATACTGTTTTTAATATCTTCTAAATTGTTTGCAAAATGTATTTTCCTAAACCACTTTGAAGCTTGAAATTTTGAAATTAACTCTCTTGAATAATAACTTTTTGAATAATCTAGAATTGAAATATCAATATTTAAAACCTCAAGCGTGATTGCATGGGCAAAAACGACAAGTTGCAAAATTGGCGGGATTAAAATTATTGCTCTATTTTGAGGGTCTTTAAAAATTGCTAAAAATTCTTTTTTAATCAAGGCTTTAATTCTTGTCATTGCGCGCATTTTTCAAGCCTCAAATTAATGTTTCGATATACCAATAAAAACAAAAGCCCTCCCAAACAAAACAAAAAAAGTGAATTTAATAAGACAATTTTTGGAATAGTCCCCGCCATAAATTCACTTTGAATAAAGGTAATAAAATATCTTGGTGGTAAAATCATAGTTAAAAATTGAAAAATTTTTGGCATTGATGAAATTGGATAAATCAATCCAGACAAAAGCATTGCGGGTAATAAACCAAAAGACATTGCCATTTGAGAAGATGAAAATTGCTCTTTATAACTTGAGCTAATAATTAAGCCAACGCCCAAACAACAGAAAAGATACAAACCTCCGACAAACAATAAAACTAGTAAATTTCCGCGAAAAGGGATTTTAAATATACAAATACACAAAAAAATGTTAAAAACGAAAGAAGAAAAGCCCAAGATAAAATAGGGTATGTATTTCCCCAAAACAAAATCGATTTTTTTAATTTTAGTTGAAAATAATGCTTCAATTGTCCCCCTTTCCCATTCTCTTGAAATAACTAAAGCAGTTAGCAAAATTCCAATCAAATTCATTGTCACAGCTAATGACCCTGGCAAAATAAAATAGTGCGAATTAATATCTTGATTAAACCAATATCTTGTTTGAGATTGAATTAGAGGCTTTTTGGTTTGATATTTAAAATCTGAAACTTGATAAAGCCAATCGTTGATAATCTGTGTGCAATAACCTTGCGTGAAATTTGCCATGTTGGCTTCTGACCCATCTGTAATAATGAAAATATCAGCATTTTGCCCTTTTGAAAGGTTTGTTGTGAAATTGTTTGGTAAAATCACCCCACCTTTCAGTTTTGAATTTTTAATTTCTGAATATAATTTATCTTTTGAATTGAAATATTTTGTTTTGATGTAGTTGTTTTTATCAAAAGAATTGATTAATGTTGAAATTTTGGGATTAATATCGTCGTTTTTTATTCCAAGAGAAATTTTGACAGTATCTAAATTAACGCCATATCGATAAAGAAAAAGAATTATTAACGGCAAAACAAAAGCAATTAAAATGCTTGAAATGTCTCTTATAATTTGTAAAAATTCTTTTTTAATTAAAGCAACACAAATTTTCATTTTGCCTCTTTTGATTTTTTAATTAGCTTGATAAACGCTTCTTGCATAGAGTTTGCATTTGCTTGTTTAATTATGTTTTCGGGGGTATTTAGCGCAATTATTTCGCCATCATAAAAAAGACTAATCGTGTCACAAAATTTTGCTTCGTCCATAAAATGTGTTGTGACTAAAACGCTGACTCCAAGATTAGATAAGGCTTTGATATGTGTCCAAAATTCTTTTCTTTGAATAATGTCAACGCCAGAAGTTGGTTCATCTAAAAATAAAATGTTTGGTTCATGGATTAGCGCGCAACCAAGCGAAAGACGCTGTTTGAAGCCAAGAGGGAGCAAATCTGTTTTTGTGTTTTTATATTCTTCAAGCTCAAAAACATCTATAATTTTTTGAATTTTTTCTTTTTTATTTTGCCCAAAAAGCCCATATGCGCCCGAGAAAAATTCAAGATTGTCTAACACGCTTAATCTTTGATATAAGGAAAATTTTTGCGCCATATATCCAAGATATTCGCGTGCTTTTTGTGGGTGTTTTTCAATATTTATCCCCATAATAAAACCCTTTCCCTTGCTTGGTTTTATAAGCCCACACATCATTTTAAAAGTTGTTGATTTTCCGGCGCCATTTGGACCCAAAAGACCAAAAATCTCCCCTTTTTTAATAGAAAAGCTATTGTTTTTAACTGCCCAAAAATCACCATAATTTTTCGATAAATTATCTGCAATAACGCAATATTCGACGTTTTCATCTTTAATATGGTAATTTTTTGCAATGATTGAATTTTTTTGTTCATATCCTCCCATAAGCTCAATGATTTTTTCTTCGAAATTTTCAAGGTTTTCGCCTAAAGTTTTTGTATCGCCGTTAAAAATTAATTTTCCTTTGTCTAAAATTATGCTCAAATCAAAGCTAAAAGCCTCATCAAGATATGCTGTTGACCAAATTACTGTCGTATTTTCATCAATTGTTTTTTTAACAAGTTCAAACAATTCCAATCTTGAAATTGGGTCAACGCCAACAGATGGCTCGTCTAATATTAATATTTTTGGTTTCCCTAAAAGTGCGCAAGCAAGCCCCAATTTTTGCTTCATTCCACCAGATAAATTCATTGCAAGCCTGTTTTTAAAGGGTTTCAAGCCACAAAAACTCAAAAGCTCATCAAAATCTTCGTTTGTATTTTTAAGTTCTTTATATAAATTTAAGTTTTCAATAACACTTAAATCCTCATATAAGCCAAATTTTTGTGGCATATAACTTAAAAAATCGCTAAGTTTTTCCTTGTCTTTTAATGGGTCTAAATTTAAAACTTTAATTTCGCCTTCATTTTGACACAACAAACCGCAAATTAACCTTAAAAGAGTGGTTTTTCCTGAACCATCAGCACCCAAAAGGGCTATAATTTTCCCTTTTTCGATTGAAAAATTTATTTCTTTTAAGGCTTTTATATTTTCAAAATTTTTACTTAAATTTTTAATTTCAACGCAATTTGTCATCTTCAAACTCTACCGTGACGGGCATTCCCTGTCTTAAAAATTCATCTATATCATCAATATAAACTCGAATACGATAAACCAAATCGACCCTTAAGTCTTCTGTTTGTACAGTTTTTGGGGAAAATTCTGCAACCGGTGAAATATAACCAACATAACCTTTATATTCTTTGTTTTTCCCTGTTTCATCTTTTGTATCTGTAATTACTCGCGCGATTTTGCCATATTTTATTTTTCCAAGATCTGTTTCTTTAATATATGTTCTGACCCAAATTGGTCTATTTAGGCTTAAAATATAGACTATTTGCCCTTTTGAAACCCTTGCACCTTTTTCTTGAACTCTTGTTGTAATAATTCCATCTTGCGCTGCAAAAAGTTTTGTGTAGCCAAGTTGGTTTTTTTGAAATTCGAGCTCTGATTTAAAATATTCAAAATCTGCTTTTGATTTATCTTTGTTGTTTAAAAGCTCGTCACATTTTTCTTTTGAAATTGTATTATCTTTGCAAAGCGGGTAATTTCTTTTATATTTTTCAAAATCATCTTTTGATTTATAAAATGTTGAATTTTTTTGATGCAGCGCTTTGTTAAAATTTGCAATGTAGTCTCTATCATCAATGGTTGCTAAAAGCTCACCTTTTTTGATGTAATCGCCTTCTTCTTTAAATAAATTGTTAATTATTCCATCAACTTGAAACGATAGTTCAACTTGCCTAATTTCAATATTTCCATAGGTTTTAATCGTGTTTGTTTTTTTATTTAGATGAAAAAATAAAAAAACAAGGGCAATTAAAATCAAAATAATTACAATAATAAAAATTTTTTTCTTCATAATTCACCACCAAGTGCCTTATAAAGCGTTATGTAATCCATTAATCTTGTTGCTTTTGAGTTTCCAAGCAATTGTTCTTGCTGTAAAAGTGAATTTTTGTCTTCTAAATAATCAATTACTGAAGCTGACCCTGCGAGATATTTTTTCTTTGTTGCAAAAAATCTTTCTTTTTCAAAAGCAACTTGTTTTTTTAAACTTTCATTAGATTTTGTGTCCTCTAAAATTAAATTTAGTGAATTGTTCACCTCTTTAATTGCGTTTAGGTCAGTTTGTTTATATTTTTCTAACAACTCCATAAAGCGCGCTTTTTTAATTTTTAAATTGGCAATTTTTGCCCCACCTTTAAAAATGTCTTGTGTTAAACCGGCGATTAAATACGCAAAAGATGAATTCCAAGAAAAAAAGTTTCCACCACCAGCTGTGTCAAAAACCAGCGCAGCTGTTATATTAAAGCTGGGAAAAAAATCTTTTTTAGCAACAGTAATATCTATCTTTGCGCTTTTTAATCGTTTTTCAAGTTCAATTAAATCGGGGCGATTTGATAATGTTTCGTATGGAATCTCTTTCGGGATTTCTTTTTGATATTCAAATTCTTCTAAGGTTTTTCGTTTAATATCTTCAATACAGTTTGGGCTAATTGAAATTAACGTAGCAAAATTATATAAAAGTTGGTTTCTTTGCTTGATAAAAGTGTTTAAAAGTACTTTTTGAATTTCAACTGCCTCTTTTTCTTTGGACAAATTTATTAAATCAATAACCCCATAATTAAATTTTTGCTTGTTAAAAACAAGATTTTTAGATACATTTTTAACAATTTCTTCTTGTTTTTTGATTAAAAAATCAAACAATAAAATATTTATATACCCATTTGCAACATCACCTAAAAGCGAGATATAGCTTGCTTTTTGCTTGGATAATTCTGCTTCATATATTTTTTTAGTTGAGCGTGTTTTATCTCTATTTTTTAACAAAAAATCTGGTTCGTAGCTTGCTATTATTGGTAAAACATAAGAATTTCTTTTAATTAAAAAATTAGTATCGCCAGTTGGAAATTTTGCACCTAGATAATTACTTCCAACTGAGAGTTTTGGAAGTTCACTAGATAACGAATTAGATATCTCATATCGGTATTGTTTAACTTTTTCATTAATGCTTTTTAAATCGTGGTTATTGGATAGCGCTTGAAAAATATATTTTTCAAAACATTCATCATTAAACCTTGTAAAAAAATCGGTGTTTATATTATATACGTTTGCTTTTGCGCAAAAATTTAATAAAAATAATATCAAAATTAAAATTCTCATATAAAGAATTTTTTATCATTTTAATATTTTTTGAAATAGCCCAATTTGGCTAGCTGTTTTTGCTTTAAATGCGCGTTTTGATGCCTGATTGAGCTAGGTCTTTTTTTAATTTTTCAATTGGCAAAGTATCATAATGGAAAATTGAAGCTGCCAATGCTGCATCAACATTAGTTTTTTTAAATACGTCAATAAAATGGTTGCTATCAGCACCAGCACCACCAGAAGCAATGACAGGAATATTAACCGCGTTTGAAATTAAATTATTCAATTCAAGGTCAAAGCCTTTTTGAGTGCCGTCATAATCCATTGATGTTAAAAGGATTTCGCCTGCGCCTCTTTTTTCAACTTCTTTTGCCCAATCAAGCGCTTTTATGCCGGTATTTTTTTTGCCCGCATTAATGTGCACATAAAATTCGCCATCAACTCTTTTTGCGTCAAGCGCTACAACAAGACATTGTGAACCGAAATAGTTTGCAATGTCTGATAAGATTTCTGGGTTTTTAACTCCAGATGAATTAATTGAAATTTTGTCAGCGCCTGCAGCTAAAATCATTTTGATATCTTCAATAGATGAAATTCCGCCACCAACGCAAAAAGGGATAAAAACCTCGCGTGCAACGCGCTCTACAAGCTCGACAATTGTTTTTCTTTTTTCATTTGTCGCTGTAATATCTAAAAAAACAAGTTCATCAGCACCTGATGAGGAATATTTTTTTGCTAATTCCACAGGGTCGCCAATCGTTTTTAAATTTTCAAAATTTATCCCCTTGACTGTCTTGCCGTTTTTAACATCTAGGCAAGGTATTATTCTTTTTGTTAAATTATTCATTACATTCCTAGGTTCATTTTTGAAAATTCAACGATTTTATTTTTGCCGGTTTGTTTTGCGTTGTATAGTGCGTGTTCTGCGTAACGAATTATTGTGTTTGCATTTTCATCAACTTCGTCCATACATGGGAAAGATGAAATACCGCCGCTGATTGTGATTGGGTGGCGTTCTTCTTCGTTTGCTGGAACAAATTCCATTTTTTCAACATCTGCTCTAAAGCGTTCAGCAAAGATTTTTGCTTGTTGTTCTGTTGTTTCAGGCAAGATAATAATAAATTCTTCGTCGCCATATCTTGTCAAAACGTCTTCTTTTCTGACTAATGCACTCAACATTTGTGCAATTTTGCGAAGTAAAATATCGCCCCAATCATATCCATACATATCGTTAACGATTTTGAAATAGTCAATATCTAACAATAAACAAGATAATGGTGTGCCATAACGTTTTGAACGAGAAATTTCGGCTTCAAGTCTAGAATGAAGATATTTTCTGTTGTATAAGCCTGTTAGTTCGTCGCAAATTGCTGTTTTAATCAAGTTTTTCTTGATTTCCGCTGTTTTTAAAAGCGCCGCTACGCGAGTATTAAGCTCTTTTTTATTTGCTGGAAGTTTAATAAAATCGTGGCTAAGTGCGCGGATAATCAAACTTTCAGGAATTTCTTTAACAGGTGCTAATACGCAACATTCAAGTTTTCGAACTGCGCAAAATTCTCTGATTTTATCTTCTTCCATATCTAAAATCAATAATGCTGGATTATATTGTTTATAGTTTTCAATTTCTGAAACGTCAAATTGTCTGATTTCATCTTCATCATTAAGTTCAATTAACTCTGCAAGCTCAGATTGAGCGCCATTTGAATAAATTACAATATTCATAATACTAATCTCCTATCAGATAAATTATAACATATTTTTGTTTTCAAATTCTTCAATTCATATATATGTACCATGTTTTTATTTGACATATTGTTTAAACTAGTGGGGTAGTAAAAGTGGTTTTAGTGTTGCCAAATTCTTTACGAAAAGTGAATAATGCGTATGGATATCATGATTTTTACGAGCAAAGTGCCTCGTATTATGATTATGATTATGTTCCACAGATTAAAAAAGTTAAACTTAAGAACAAAAAAACTGCGCCAAAAAAAGCAAAAAGAAATTTAATTGCTTGCTTTTTTGCACTTGCACTTTTGGGTTTGTACGGCTATTACGTTTGCCCATATAACTACCAAAACTATTTAAAACCGCTTTTTGTAAACAGATTTTTAAATCGAAACCTTGATTTAAATGTATCAGATTATATCAACCCAACCACAAAATATCTATATAATTCCTATTTTTTAGGAGATTATCAGCTAAGCCCATATGCTGCAAAATCAAAACAAATTTCAAAAATTAAAATAATTTCTGAAATGACCGGAACAAAGCAAAAGCTTTTAAAACTGTTTGAAGGATATTCAAAGCTTGAGCCAAGCGTTTTTGTTTGGGAATATTCAACAGGATACGGTTTTGAAATTAACGCAGATAAAATTTATCCTGCTGCGAGCATAATTAAAATCCCATTAGTTTATGAATTAATCAGAAAAATCGATTATTCATCAAAAACAAATAATCGAATCACTTTACAGGACAAAAGGCAATATACAGAACAATTTAAAACCCTAGGTTCTGGAGATTTGCAATATACAAAAACAAACGTTTTTTATTCTCTTGATTATTTGGCAAATATCACAATTGCAAACTCTGACAATTCTGCAACAAATATGTTGCTTTATGAAATAGGTGGGGTTGACGGGTTCAACCGCGCAATGCGCTCTTTGGGTTTGAAAACAATTTCAATGAACGAATGGTTGCCAGATTTAGACGGTGAAAACAAAATCAGCGCAAGAGAAATCTCCGAAGTTTTATATAATCTTGATAATCCAAATTATATTAATCCAAAATACAAATCAATTATTAAAGAATATCTTGGAAACACTCGCAATATTCATCTTTTAAAAGAAAAATTGCCACAGAGCGCAATGGTTTTGCACAAAACTGGAAATATTGCAAACATGATTGGCGATAGCGGCGTTATTTACACAGATAATGGCAAAAAATATATTGTTACAATTTTGGTTAAAAGACCAAAGAATGATTTTGGCGCAAAAGTCTTGATACAAGACGCTTCAGAGATTATTTACAACGACATAAAAGCTCTTTAAATTTTCTTGACAACTTTTTTCTATTCTTAGATAATTAAAACAACCATTTTTGGTTTGTTGATTAAGAATAGGAGTAAAACATGAGAAAAATTACACAAGTTTTATCTGTAACATTGGCTATGTTTTTGACTTGTTCAAATGTTATGGCAAAATGTGCTCAAGAAAAAGTGCAAGTTTATGCTCACCCATCATTGATGAACGCTGATGCAACAGATGTTAAAGATGCTGATAGCGTATATCGTATTGGCGGCAAGCTTTTAAAACAAAAAGGCATAAAACTTGTTAATAAAGAAAACGTTTATGTTAGCGCATGGGCAAAAGATTTATTAAAATCTATGAGCGTTAGAAAAGGTGACAGACAATTTGATATCAAAGTTCCAATTTCTCGTTCTGAACTTGCTTATATGTTATCTGAAGGTTTAAATATTCAAGACGCTAAAGTTGCTCAAAAATATACAGACGTAACTGCAAGCTATTGGGCAAATGAAGAAATTACAAAAGCTACTGCAGCTGATGTAATGATTGGTTATCCGGATAAATCATTTAAACCAGACCAAGCAATCACAAAAGCAGAAGTTTTTGCTACAATTGCAAAATTAATTGATGTTGAATATACAAATGACGGTTCAGCACCAACTTTAAACGGAAAAGTAATTGAAAATATTCCAACTTGGGCTTATGGTTGCACAAAAGAAGTTGTTGCTTCTGGTTTAATTGACAATCTTCCAGATGAAAAAGCATTATTTGCAAATGCTTATTTAACAAGACAACAAGTTGCATATTTCATTGCTGAATTAAGAATGAAATTTGGTGCAAATGGAAAATTAGTTGGCGACGCATTTAACATTGGCGCAGCTCCTGTTGCAATTAAAATTAAAATGTTAGACAGAATTGATGCTAAACATTCAAATATCGGTGACAAATTTGTTGCTGCAACAACTGAAGAAGTTACAGTTGAAGGTAAAACTTTCCCAGCTGGCTCAAAAGTTTATGGTGAAGTTGTTACTGTTCAAAGACCTGGCTTAAACAAATTCCCTGGTTCAATTTCTGTTAAATTTACAGAAATTAAAAATGGTGAATGTACAGCTTGCTTCCCAAAACAATTAACAAGCGTTAATGCAGATAAAATTGGCAATCCAAACTTCTTTGCAAGATTACTTGGACTTCCATTAAACACTGCTTCAAGAATTGTTGGTGTTACAGGACGTGGTATTGGCGAAGTTGTTGATATCACAGCTAATGGCTTAGAAGAATATGGCGACAGATTATCTGATACATTGGTTGAACCAATGACAGGACACCTTGGCTCAGGTGTTAAGAGCTTTGGTATGTCATTTGTTACTGTTGGAAAAGGCGTTTATAACATTGTTAAAACCGCGGTTTCAGGTACTTTTGGTATAGTATATGAAATCGGTGACGAATTGTTATATACAATTGTTCCATCTGTTTCAAATTCATCTGCATTGAATCCAAACGAAGAATTTACAGTTATTTTCTAAGGATTGATGAATAATTTAAAACCCTCTGTGATGTTTCACAGAGGGTTTTTTAGTTTTTGTTGTCGTCAGCTCCTTGCCCTTCGGGTTAAAAACAAGGGGGCGTAGCCCCCACTAAAACAAAAATAATATGATAAAATTTTATTGTAGGGTAGACTTTAGTCTACCTTTCTGTCATTGCAAAGAGTGAAACGACAAGCAACCTCGTCTTTTCCTATCAAGATTGCCACGAAAACCTACGGTTTTCTCGCAATGACATTATTTAATTTTCATTTGTCACCCTGAACTCGTTTCAGGGTCTTAGCAACGTTCAATATGAGTGATAGTTCTTCAGATGCTGAAACAAGTTCAGCATGACGGTTGGTAATTGATTGCTTAATCTGCCTTAATGATGTAATTCACAGCAGCACCTGCCGCCCCTCCGCCACCACCACCGGAGTTTGTGTTTGCTATGCAATAGGTATGGATAAAGCTATGAAACATTGTAAGCATCATGCCTTCGTTAATTGACGTTGTACGTGTGTAGTATTGTATCGGAGCATAATAGGAGGAATAACTGCTACCCGTATATTTTTTTACAGTCAGTGCGTCAGTTGTTCCAGTGTTTCTGTATACAACCCCTGAATTATATAGAGCTTCACTAAACAAACCATTTTGCGTTATTGAAGTGTATGGTTGTGCTAATAAATAATAATCTTTTCCATCAGCTGTTGCTTTATAGCTATCCGCACTTTTGGGTAAGTATAGCTTAATGGAGCCAATTGCTGTGCTAAGAGCCTCTAATCTTGTTGACACGCGTACAATTTCTATTTTATCTCCTAGTATACTTTTCATTTTTGATGTTGTTTCTGGTAGATACGTTACGTCAGCTTCTTCCCAACAATCCACCCCAACAGCATGTGCGCTCAAACTCATAAAAACCAAACTTAAAAATATAATTAAACTCTTTTTCATATTATTTCCTTTTTTAATTAATTCTTGTAATAACTATTTCCATCATTAGCGTCATCAATGTCATCATCTGTTGCACCAATTGGAACATACCCTCTCATATCAGGCACAGTATATTTATTGTTTTCATCTTTTCCAAGATGATTTGCTAGTTTTGGGTAATCATCTTTGTTGTATTCTGCACCATTACAAAGTAACCAACCCCTTGGTGGTTCTTGACCTAAAAACATGACAATTGTCCCAACGGGAACAGAACCAGCTGAGATATCAATATTTTTTGTCATCTTCTTTGTAATAACAGGTACAAAAGCTGATAAAAGTACTGAAACCACGACAAGCGTGATTAGCATCTCAACAAGTGAGAATGCTCTCAAATAAACTATTTTTTTCATATTATCCTTTGTGTTTTGGTAGTATTATTTTATGTTTGAAATGATTATATCGTTTTTTTTTTTTTGACAAGGGGTATTTTTGAAATTCTAAAGTTTTTTATTTATAAAGAGCTTCGCTCTTGAATATTTTTTTAAAAGCTAAAGCTTTTGTTCATTTTTTCTTCTTTTGCGCTCATGCGCCGCAATCAAAAGAAGAAAAAACGGAACCAAAAAAGAAGAAAATATTGGGCTTGGTTAAATTGTTTTGTTTCTTTACAACGCTTCAAAACTTAACTCCTGAATAAAACATTCAAGAATTTTAACACCTTATACAATAATTGTTTAACAACCTAAAAACTAATTTCAAAAGCGTATAAAATTCTTTCAGGTTTTATTTTCGTATGTC
>JAFQOV010000003.1 GCA_017402995.1 Candidatus Gastranaerophilales bacterium | reverse complement strand
GACCCTGAAACCTTCTTGTATTTTGACAACTCAAAAACTTAGAACTTCGCTTTAAAGCTTCGCTTCGTCGCTTCGTAAGTTTTTTCGAACAGACGGGCTCACAACGGGCTAAAGCCCTGTTCCGCCCTAGTCAAAATCCGCAGTTCAGGGTGACAATAGAAAATTAAATAAAAATAAAATAAAAAATAGTCAAAAACAAAGCTGAGCACTTTAATAAAACATAACAATAAAAAACACCCCTTTGCGCAAAGGCAAAGAGGTGTTTTATCAAAAAATATTGATTATTGATTCATATCTTTCATTGAAAGACCAATTCTGTGTTCTTGAGGTGTGAATTTTTTGATTAATACATCAACTTCGTCACCTAAATTGAACATAGCGTTGATATTTACGTTGCCGTCGCCAATTTCTGATGATGGCAATAATGCTTCAACGCCAGGATAGATATTGATGAAAGCACCAAAAGAAGTGATTTTGTTGATGGTTCCTTTGATTACGTCACCTTCTTTGAATTTGTCAACGATTTCTTCCCAAGGGTTTGCGCCCATTCTTTTTAAAGATAGAGAAATACGTTTTAAATCTTCATCAATTTTAATGATTTTAACTTCGATTTTTTGACCAAGTTGAATAACGTCGCTTGGGTGTTTAATTCTTTCCCAAGAAATTTCAGAAATTGGAAGCAAACCGTCAATGCCTTCGATATCAACAAATGCGCCGAAATCTGCAATTCTAACAACTTCACCCTCAACGATTTGATCAACTGCAAGTCTTGAAATAATTTCATCTGCAACCATTTCTCTTTGTTGAGTGTAAACTTGTCTTTGAGATAAGATAAGTTTGTTTCTTTTTGGATCAGCTTCTAAAATTTTAACTTCAATTTCTTGACCAACTTGCATTTCAGAAGGTGCACCAGTTCTTAATTGGCTTGATGGGATAAAACCTCTTAAACCTTCGATTTCAGCAATTAAGCCACCTTTAACAGAAGATAAAACTTTTGCCATAGCATTTGTATTGCTGTTTTTGATGTCTGCAAGTTTTTGCCAAGCTTGTGCGCAAGAAACTTTTTTAAGTGAAAGAATAGCTACTTCGTCATCTTCTTCGTCTTTAATGATGTAGAATTCTTTTTCGTCCCATAATTTGATGATTTCATCAACATTTTTGTCTGGGAAGTTTGAAATTTCGCGGTTTGGCAAGAAAGCTTCAGTTTTAGCGCCGATATCTACCAAATATCCGTCTTTTTCTTTTTTTACAACGATACCTTTAACAACGTCAGCAACGTTGATTTTGTAAGTGTAAGAATTTAACAATAATTGTTCAAATTCTTGATTTGACATAGTTTCTGTCATTTTTATGTTCCCTTTCTAATTTATATTTTCTAGTTTTTTAATTACTTCTTGAATTATCACATCAGGAGTTGAAGCCCCAGCTGTGACGCCGATATTTTCTGATTGTTTGATTATGTTCAAATGGTTTTCAAGTTCATCTTGATGTTCGATATGAATTGTTTTTGTGATTTGCGAGATTAATTGCGCAAGATGTGTCGTATTTGCACTTTTTTTGGAGCCTACAACCACCATTAAATCAGATGTTTGGGCAAGTTTTTTTGCTTCCTCTTGTCTCAAGGAAGTTGATGGGCAAATTGTATTTTGAATGTTTAAAATTTTGCAGATTTTTGATAAATAATCTACAACTTCAAGAAGATATTCTTGAGTTTGAGTTGTTTGCAAAACAACTCCAACCTTTTTTTGAGCTTTGATTTTGTTTTCAATAGCTTTGATTTCTTCGATATTTTGTGCAACAAAAACATTTTCTTTGTCTTTTGTCATCATTTTTGCATTTGTTGAAATGGCTTTAACTTCTGGGTGTTCTTGTTTGCCTAAAATTATTACAAAAAAGCCATTTTGTGCTAGTTCACAGGCTTTTGATTGAACTTTTTTAACATCAAGACATGTCAAATCAACAAGCTCGAAACCTCTTTTTTTAACTTCTTCAAATATATCATTGCTTTCGCCATGACTTCTGATAACACAAATGCCTTCGCCATTTTCTGGCAAAGTTGTTAACGTTTTAATTCCTAATTCTTCAAGCTCAGAAATAACATGTGAATTATGGATTAATTCACCAAGAACCGAAATTTTTTTATTAGGATTTTCTATTTTTAATTTTTTAGTTGCGCTAACCGCTCTTGTGACGCCATAGCAGAAACCTGCGCGTCTGGCTAATTTGATATTTTTAATGGTTTTTTAACCAACCTTTTCAATAGAGTCAATATTTTTAAAATATTGCTAAGATTATTTAAACATAAACATTTTTTTAGTACAATATTATTGTAAATTTTTTGGAGAAGAAATGGAATTTAATCAAAAAGGCACAAAAGAAGACATTTTATATTGGGCAAAAAGGCTTTATCAAAAAAATATGTCCCCTTCAACAAGCGGAAATATTTCCCTTAAAACAGATAAAGGGATTTTGATTTCTGCAAGTGGTACTTGTTTAAACGATATGGACGAAAATGATGTCGTTTTAATTGATTACAACGGTAATTTAATAGAAGGAAACAAAAAAGCTTCTAGTGAAAAAATAATGCACAGCGAAATTTATACAAAGCGTGATGATATTAATGCGATTATTCACTGTCATTGTCCTGTCATTACTGCTTTTGCGGTTGCACACCAAGAAATTAATAAACCAATTTTGCCAGATTTTGCTCTTTTTTATGATGAAATCCCATTGGTTCCATATTATTGCCCATCAAGCATTGAGCTTGCAGAAGCTGTCGGTAAATATTTTGAAAAATACAACGTAGTTTTATTAAAAAACCATGGGGTTGTTTTAGGGGCAGATACTTTACAAAACGCTTTTTATCAACTTGAAATGATTAGAGCGTATTGTGAAACATATTTTGGCGCAGAAGTCTTGGGCGGAGCAAGGGCTTTAAGCAAAAAATCCGTTAGCGAGATTAAAAAGCTTTACATTAAAAAATAATCAAATTGACGCAACTAATTAATTAATCTATAATTATTAACATGCAACCTTTAATTACAATTGAAAATGTTGAAAAAACAATCGACGAAGTTATCGGCGACATTGGCGCTTGGCGCAAAGAAATGATACATTATATTAAAGAAGAAAATCCAGAGTTAAATACCGCCATTATTGAAATTGCAAACAAAACAGAGCTTGACCCAAAAGCTGTTGCAACAGGTGCATATTTAGCTTATAAACTTTTGGAAAATGAAAACGCAGAAGGCGCAATTCCTTTTGTATTTGATGAAGATGAAAACGATTAAACTGGAATAATTATGACTGAGCTGAGCAAAGAACAAATTGAACAAGCAAAAAAACTTGCAAACTTGACTAAAATTTCGCAAATTTTGGAAAATATCCGAAATATCATTGCAAAAGACAAGTTGCAAAAGCAACCGTTAATTTTAAGAATTAATGAAAATTTTATCTTCGATATTGCTAAAAAAGCTATCGCAGAAAAAGATTCAACTTTTGTTTTGGCAATTGCTGGCGAAAGCGCTTCTGGTAAAACAACTTTGGTTAAAAATGCAGCAAAGGCATGTATTAAATCAGAAAATAATCATGTTTACACAACAATTTGTTGTGATGATTATTATAAAGATGCGTCTAGTGAGCTAACCGAAGCGGGAAGTTACGAAAAACTTTTTGAATCAGGCTTCAGTTTTGATACGCCAGATGCGATTGATTTAGAGTTAATGAAAAAACATTTGATTGATTTAAAAGACGGCAAAGAAATATATTCGCCATTATATAACTTTGTTACTTGCGAAAGCAAAAAAGATACCGTATTAAAAAGTCCTGCAAAGTTAATTTTGAACGAAGGTCTTTATGTATTACATGATTTAGTCAGAGAAGTTGCTGATGTTAAAATCTATGTTTATACGCCTTTTGAAATAATCAAAGAACGCTGGTTTGCGCGCGCAGCAAGTCGTGGAAAAACAGGCATGGCTGCACAAATGCAGTTTCATGATGTTAATCAAACCGCTTTTAGATATATTCGTCCTACCATGGATTTGGCTGATGTTGTGATTAATGGTATGACAACGCAAGAATATATTGAAGATTTTGTCAGAGATATTATTAATGCTATTGTTTCTGTGGTAAATGACAAACATTTGAGTTTGTAAAATCTTCCTTGACAAAAAGTTATTATATAATACAATAAAAATTGTCCATTGGGGCGTCGCCAAGTGGTAAGGCACCTGGTTTTGGTCCAGGCATTTCGGAGGTTCGAGTCCTTCCGCCCCAGCCAAATTTAAAGCTCTCTTTTGAGAGCTTTTTTAGATTCTTTTTTTACAATATTTGTTAATATTTTTTTAAAAAAAACTATTTTTCTCTAAATATTTATGATAGAGTTATATTGACTATAAAAATAAATTTTAGACAGCAAAATAGTTGTTTTTCAAAATTTAATAGAAGCAGTGGTAATCATGGTTTATTGTTATTTAGAATAGGTTTAAGAGAAACCACAAGGAATTATATTTCTATTAGTTTTGTTAGAATACGGAATCTGTTATAGATTTGTTTTGGTCCTTGAAGTAAATATAAAACGTTATATTGCTTGTTTAATGGCAATCTAACTATTAAATAGAAGTGTATGAATAAAGTTTTCGATATCTTATCTAATATTTTTTCTATAAATAATTTTTCAGACGAAAGATTGTTAATTAAATTTTTTGGGCTAAAAATTAAGTTTAAAAAAAGAGAATTTGTAAAAAAAGTTAAAAAAAGTCCATATTTTTATTATAAAAAAAATAATATTGATATAACTACTATTCCGCCTGCCGAAGGCGATATTCGCAATAAGCAATTGGTTGTCTTATATTTATTAAAACAACTAGATTTAGTATGTAAAAAACACAATATTCAATATTGGCTTGATTTCGGTACTCTTATGGGCGCTGTTCGTCACAAGGGCTTTATCCCTTGGGATGATGATATCGATATCGGCATTATGCGCAAAGATTACAATAAATTGATTAAAGTTTTTAACTCTTCTGTAGAAGACAAAGACCTATATATTGAACTACGCGGGACTAAAAAATGTTCATTATTTAAAATTTTTCATAAAAAAATCAATCATATTTTTATAGATATTTTCCCTTATGATTTTTATAATAAAAAATTAACTAGAGATGAACAAATTTCAATGACGGCTCAATATAAAAATATGCGTTCTAAATTTTTAAAATCTCAAACTACAGTTGATTTAAATGAGCTTCAGCTAGCTTATCAAAATCTTACAAAAGACTTTACTTCTTTAGATAAGCAAGAGCCTTATGTTATATGGGGATTTGAGTTTGGGCATAATTGGAAAAAATGGATACATGATTACGATACTATTTTTCCATTAAAAAATCTTGAATTCGAGGGCGAAAAGTTCCCTTGTGTTAATAATCATGATAAATATCTAACTGATATCTACGGAAATTATATGGCATATCCAAAAAATATTTCAGTAGGTCATTTTCTTTATAAAAAATTTGAACCAGAAGAAGAAATTTTAGTTAAGCAACTCATTAAAAAAATAAAAAATAAACGCGTCATAACATATGGTACATTTGATATTTTACACTATGGACATATTAATTTATTAAAAAGAGCAAAAGCTTTAGGCGATTATTTAATTGTTGTCCTTTCTAGTGATGAATTTAACGCCATTAAAAACAAAACATCATATTATACTTATGAACAAAGAAAAATGATTTTAGAGGCATGTAGATATGTTGATTTGGTGGTTCCTGAATATAATTGGGAGCAAAAAATTTCCGATGTTCAAAAATACAAAGCAGACGTTTTTGTAATGGGTGATGATTGGGAAGGTAAATTTGATTTCTTAAAAGATTATTGCGAAGTTGTTTATTTGCCTAGAACTCCAGATGTTTCTACAACTCAAGCAAAAACTTTTATTTCGCAACAATAATTCAATTTCGTATTAGAAAAATTGATATTTAAAATTGATAAAGAAAATAATGCAAAAATTTTTTTTCACATGTTTTTTATTTATGGTTTGACTTTTAATTTTGTCTGAACTAAAATAAATATCCCCTTAGGGCATTGTGTTGTACAGGTTAAATAATTATATATTAGGAGGTAATAATGCAAATTACACCAGTAAGTTTTTGCGGCAAGGCTGACATTCGCGGTTTTGCAAATCAATATGGTCCATTAACTAGAGACGAAGAAAAATTAAAACAATTAGCTCTACGCTATCATGATATTGAAGTTGATAGAACCTCTGACGGTGATTATGTTTCATCATTAGATAAAGAAATCTATCGCGAAGCAGTCGAAGTTTTAAAAACATTTGCAACTACTCCTTCTTTGTTTGCTTATAGAACTGCAATTGATTTAGCTAGTGCAGATGCAAATGGTGCAATTGTTTATGCTGAAGATGGGTTTAAAAAAGCAGCTTTAGCTATTGCAGAAAACGACCCAAAAATCACAAAAGAAATGATTTTAGAAGATTTTGACAGATTAAGTTAATTGCAAGGAGAAAACATGAACGTATCACCAATTTCATTTTCAGGAATAAAAGAAATCAACCAATATGCAAAAAAATGCGCACCTTTAACAAACCAAGAAATTGATTTGCAAAAGAAAGCCATTGACTTTGCAACAATCGAACCAATCCAAGCTTCTGATGGCAACTGGTGTATGAAATCTGATGAATTAAAAGCTCAACAATTCATTTTGGCTTTAAATTCTTTTAAATCAACACCTTCTCATTTTGCTTATCATATCGCAGTTGACGCGGTTAGCGCCCCTGTTCTTAAAGAGGAAGCACTAAACTCTTATGACAAAGGAAATATTCAAAAGATTGCTAGAGAAATTGCTTATAATACTCCTGAAGTCACAAAAGAAGACATCTTTAATGATTTTTATAAATTAAGTTAAAAAAAGCGCCCAAGTGGCGCTTTTAATTTATCTATTTGGTTTATATATTTTTTTACCTTGCGACATATAATATTTTAAAACTTCTTTTCCGACTTCTGTTTCAATTTCTGGGAAAACTTCAATATTTCTTTTTTTAAATTCTTCATGCCAGTTTGGCTTAAAACCTTCATCAAACCCTGTAATCTTTTCGACATCTTTTGAAGAGACAGAGTAATATACCTTTTTAATTCCTGACCACATAATCGCCCCAAGGCACATAATGCAGGGTTCTGCAGTAATAAAAATGCTTAAATTATAATTTGATAAATCATAGGTTTTTAATTTTTCTTGGGCAAGTTTAATCGTGTTAATTTCGGCATGGTTATTGCTGCAATTTTCTTTTTCGACAGTATTTGCGCTTTTTGCAATTAAATTATAGTTTTCATCATAAATTGCAGCTAAAAATGGACCATAGCCATTGTCTATTAAGCCTTTTAGTTCATTTTGTAAATTTAAAATTATTTCTTTTGTTTTTTGCATTTTATTTAATTTCAACTTGTTTTTTTAGTTCTTCAATAATATTTTTTTCTTCTTGTGATAACTCAATATATTTTGAATGTCCCCAACATAGTTTTGGCGGATAGTCCATGTAGTTTTCGCCATACGTTTCTTTTAATCTTATATCAGCATTACTTACGCAAAAGAATTTATATCCTTCAAAATCGTATTCTTTTAAAGGAAAAACATTATCGTAGTTTTGAACAAAGTTGTCTTTAAAGCTTCCATATTCAATACCAAACATTAAATCTTGTTCTTTAGTTTCGTCTTTTTTTTCAAAGATATTATTTTGTTTTTTGAAGTTGATATATTGTTCATAGAGCTCTTTTCCGGATAATTTTTCTATATTAATATTTTTTAAAAATTCTTTTCTGAGCGCTCTAACTTGTTCTTTTGTTTCTTTTTTTTCTTCTTTGGAATTGTGTTTTTTACAAAAGTCACTAGGAAAAATATCAATAAACAAAAGCTCTGTATCTTTTCTCATGAGTTTAAGCAAAAACATACCCGTTTTGCTTTTGTTGTAGCGCAACTCTAGTTTTGAATTTGGCGAATTTTTTTCAAAAATTTCAATGAATTTATCATAATCTTCTCTAGTCATTGAAACATCAATATCATCATCCCAAGGAATATATCCTTTATGTCTAACAGCACCTATTAAAGTACCATATTCAAGCCAATAAGATAAATTATTTGCTCTGCAAAATTCATCAAATTCTTTTAAAATTGCTAAATTTGCTAGTTGTATGTCTCTCAATTGTCCTGTTGCGACAGGTAGGGTTGTAATATCGATATTATTTTTTTTGTAATAATAAAATGGATCTTGACGTTTTGATAAAAAAGTTTTTAATGTCGGGATTGTGATTTTGATACCTAGAATGGTTAATTTATGTCTTAAACCGCCGTGGACTGGTTCAAAGTGAAATATTTTTTTAAAAAATTCGTTCATTTTATGCCTTCCAGTTTCAGTTTGAGTTAATTTTTACTTGTTAATTTCTTTTCTAATTAATTCCGATAGTTTAATTGCGCCTTGTTTATTTAAGTGGTCTTCGTTTGTAAAATCAGTGTTTTTATCAAATAAATCTGAATCGAAATAATCTAAAATTTTAGCATTATCGTATTTTTTAGCTAAGCTAATTATACTTTTAAAGACCTCTTCTTTAGCTGGCAAAGCTTCTCTATATCCAACAGTTGTTGGAGGCAAGATAAAATATACATTTTGATTATTTTTTTGTGCGTCAGATATAAGACTTTCGCAATAATCCATTTGACTATTTTCTCTTTGATTGTTTTTATAGTGCTTTAAAGCTCTTTCTTGTGCTTTTTTTAAGAAGAATTTTTTATGTGGATACCAAGCCAAATTGCCTCTGTAATCTTTTTTTAAAGATAGCTTTTGTTGATATTTTTCAAGTTCTTTTTTAACTGACTTTTCTAGCTTAAAAAGATTTTTAGTTTCCGCATCTTCTTTGTTTTGATATTCAATATTCATTATGGTTTTATAGGGCAAACAAAAATCAGCTTGTTTTGTTTTGATGATTGAAAGCCCTGGGGTGAAAACAGAAAACGAAACGATAATATTTTTAATTGTTGGTCTGTTTAGCGTTTTATATAAGTTATAGCCATAATATAAATCTTGAGATGAAATTGCAAAATTATATTCACCTTCAATGGCATAAAAACCATTTTGCAAATGCGAAGAACCCAAAACCAAAGTTTTAATATCGTTTTGGTTTTGATAGCCCACCCACTTATCCATTAATATCATATCAAAACTTGATTTTTTGCGGATTTTATCTATTAATTTTTGAATAAAACTTATTTTCATTGATTATTTTATCTTTCCAAAAGTAAACGTTTTACCAAAAACATTAACAATATAAATTCTTTTTCCGTTCACTTTTTCTTTTTTTATTGAATATATTTTATTCCAAAAAGAAGAAAATTTGATTTCTTTTAACAATTTTTCATATTCTTTTTGGGTTAAATAGCTTTTGTATAGCTCTAGTGCGCTTTCTGGTGAAATATTTTGATTTGAAATTTGTTTAGAGCGTTTTTTAATTGTATTTAATTTGTATTTTTTAAAACTTTTTTCAACGCCTTTTAAGTTGTTTTTTTCAATATGAGAACCGATTGCATTGATATAATCAAGCGAAGCTAGACGCTCTTTTGAATAGACTCTTTCTGTTGTGTTTTTTTTAAGATAGTTAAGAAGATATTTGTGCAAATAATAGACGTTTACGTCTTGCAAAAGTGCTCTATATGTGAAAGCAGAATCTTCCCCAAGTTCATCATTTGTAAATTTAATATCGTTATCTATGATGAATTTTCTAGAATATACCCTATTCCAAATTGCTGGAATAATCACTTCAAAAAATTTGTTTTTAACTTTTTTCCAATTGTAATAACCATTTTTTTGAATATCAAAACCAGCTCTTTTTTTGATTTTTCTACAAAAATCGTAGTTTCTGATTATATCAGAGTTTTCAAAAACTTCTCTAAAATCAAACTGTACAATTTTTGGGTAATTATTTTTTTCTAAAACATTTACTATTTGCTCAAAGTTATCTAGCTCAAGCCAATCATCTGGATCTAAAAACGAGATATAATCACCTGTTGCCTTATCGATTGCAATGTTTCTTGCGTATCCTGGACCTTTATTTTCTTTTTGGTCAATTATTACAAAACGAGAATCTTTTGAAGAGTATTCTTTTAAAATTTCTAAGGATTTATCTGTTGAATTATCGTTAACACAAATGATTTCTAAATTTTTATATGTTTGATTAATAATGCTATTTAGGGATTTTTCCATATATTTTTCAACATTATAAACAGGCAATATTATTGAAAATCTAATATTTTCATTCATTTAAGATAACTCTCCATTGATTACTTTTTCTAAAAAAGTATTTTCTATATCTTTATTTTTTTTGTTTAAAACTCGTGATTTAAAAGATAATTTATGCGCAAATGACATTTTTTTAATTTGTTCAAATCTTTCTGGGCAATATTTGTCGACTAGTTCGCTTTGAAAACGTTGCACAGGAAGAAAACTGTAAAATGGAACTTTTGAAAAAGCCTCTTTATTTTCTTTTGTAGCTTGAGTAATCATTGTGAAACCATGTAAAAACATGAAATAGTTATTTAAAAACAAATTTTCTTTCCAATAGAGCTCAAACAATGTTTTACAACATAACATTATAAAATTATTTGGCTTGGCAGACATAAAATAGCTTGCCATGTTTAATCCGTCTAAATCTTCTTTTAGGCTGTTTTGAAAAACAAATAAATCAGATTTAATAATATATTCTGGTAATTCATCTGTAAATAAAACCGTTGCATCAACCCATGTTCCGCCATGTTTACAGAGCAAATATGTTCTTATGATGTCTGAAAAATGTGCGGATTTTATAATGCCTTTTTCTTTTAAATCATAGATATAATCAGGAATATCAACATATTCTTTTAAATTATTCATATCTAAATAGATATGTTCACAATTGTTTTTGTGTTTTTCAACGCTTGCAGAGCAAGTTTTAATGATTTCTGGCGCGTTTTCCCAGCCTTGTTCCCAAAATTGCCAAATAATTCTTGGTTTTTCTTTTTCTTCTGTTGGTTTCAAAGTGATTTTACAAGCTTTTTTGACATATTTTTTTAAATATAATTTTGCTGATTTTCCTTTTATAATTCTTCTAATTTGTTTATCAAAAATAAATAATTCTATAAATACTTTAAAAATAGAATTGATTGTTTTAAAAAATATGCTACGAATGTGTTTATACATTTAAACCTCTGTCGCTTTTTGTCTTGATTTTTCGTAGGTATATGCTGTTTTAATGCTATTTTCTAAGGTTTTTGTTGGTTTCCAACCCAAAATATTTTTTGCTTTTTTGTTATCTGCAATTAAAACGGCAGGATCGCCTTCGCGCCTTGGCATTTGCTTAACTGCAATAGTTTTATTTGTTACTTTTTCACAAGCACTAAAAATCTCTTTAACAGTATTACCATCATTTGTGCCTAAGTTGAAATAGTCTGTTTTTCCGCCATTTTTTAGATAATTTAAAGCTAAAATATGTGCATCTATTAAATCTTCGATATTTATATAATCGCGCACACAAGTTCCGTCTTTTGTTTGGTAGTCATCTCCATACATTTCAAAAGTTTTACCATTTGCAAAAGTAGATTTTAAAATATTAGGAACAAGATGGGTTTCTGGTTCGTGCCATTCGCCAACTCTTGCTTTTAAATCAGCGCCGATAACGTTGAAATATCTTAAACGGACAGATTTTAAGCCATAAGCTTTATCGTAATCGTCCATAATTTTTTCTATAATTAATTTTGTTTGTCCATATGGATTAATTGGGTTTTGCGGGTGGTTTTCATCAATTGGTAAATATTTTGGTTCGCCATATGTTGCTGCAGTTGATGAAAAAACAATTTTTTTAACATCATATTCAACCATGGAATTTAAAAGATTTAATGTTCCAATGACGTTGTTATTATAATATTTTTTTGGATTAATAACCGATTCGCCAACTTGCGAAAAAGCCGCAAAGTGAATTACAGAATTTATTTTATAGTTTTTAAATACGTTATCAATTGCTGTTTTATCAAGCAAATCGCCTTGGATAAAAGTCAAATTTCCATATTTTTTTAGTTCATCAATTGTTTCAATATGTCCTGTTGAAAGATTGTCAAAGCCAACGATATCTGCGTTATTTTCTAATAAATTTAACGCGCAATGACTTCCTATATATCCCGCTAATCCTGTAATTAAAATCATGGTTTTATTATAACAAAGAAGAAAAAAAATTGCATTAAAAAAGCTCTTCAGATGAAGAGCTTTAAAATTAGGAGGATCTGGGATTCGAACCCAGGGGACACTCGCATGCCCGACGGTTTTCAAGACCGCTCCGATCAACCACTCCGGCAATCCTCCAAACGGTACTTTATTATAATAACTTAAAAAAATTATAAGTAAAGTACTTTTTATAGATTATTTTTTTAGTGAACCTGAATTTAATAATTTAACAACCTGATCTGTTAAATCAATTCCACCGAAGAAAACAACTGATTTTTCAATTACAGTGTCAACTTTTGAATTTATTGCTGTTTGTTTGATTGCGTTTTTAATTGCGTTATCAATTTCGGCTTCTTTTTTCTCTTTTAGTTTTAAATATGCTTCTTGTTTTTTAGATAATTCTTTTGCTGTTGCTTCTTCAAAATTTTTGCGTTCTAGTGGAGTTGAAAGTTTTTTATATTCTCTTTCTTTATCTAGAGTATATCTTTGAATTTCAGCATATTTATCTGCGATTTCATCACTAACAGTTTTAACTTTTGTATAATTATCAACGATTTTATCAAAATCGATTATTCCAATAACCTCAGCATTTGCACCATTAAAAGCAAACATTGCAAACATTGCAGTTAAAAATAAAATCTTTTTCATTTTGTTCTCCCTCTTTTTTTAAAAATTATACCATATTTTAAATTATTTAGTATAATTTTAAAATAAGGAGATTTTATGAGAAAAGATTATCAACAAAGATTTGCAAAAGAATATAATGGATTTAGAGCCTTCTTTCAATGGCTCACTTGCACATTCACATATGGCTTTTTCTACAAGACATTTTTTGGCTTAAGAATCGTCGGACATGAAAACCTTCCAAAAAAAGGTTTTTATATTGTCGCTTCAAACCATGTCAGCGCAATTGACCCATTTTTAGTAGCATGCGCTGTTAAAAGGCCAGTTGCTTACATGGCAAAAATTGAACTGTTCGAAAAGAAAATCATGCGCTTTTTCTTAGATTTATTGGGCGCTTTTGCTGTTGATAGAGAAAAGCTTGCAAAATCAACAATTAAAACTGTTCATGAAATTAAAAAAACAAATTGGCTTTTTGGAATTTTTCCTCAAGGTACGCGTGAAAGAGAAGACAACATGGAAAATATTAATAAAGGTTTTGCAAGTTTTGCAAAAACACTAAAATGCGATATTATTCCGATTGCTTTAATAGGCATGGCTCGCGAAAAAAGACGCTGGTTTAGAAGATGCATGACAATCAAAATTGCGCCTCCGATTAAATATAATAATGACGTTAACGAAATGATTAAATCATGGAGTGAAGCTATTTCAAAAATGTTAAAAGGAGAAGAAGAAAATGAACCTCAAGAAAATTAACTTCTTTCAAAAAAAAGCAGCCGATTTTAATATTTGGACTCGTTTATATCAATATTATACTTTGTATATTTTATTAAAACCTTTTATCGAGTTTCCTTTTTATAATATTAAAATTGAAAAAAAAGCTAAATTAGACAAAAATAAACTATATATCGTTGCTCCAAACCATATCTCATATTTAGACGTGTTTTTTGTAAACATGGCTTTTGGAAGACGCTTAGCGTATATTGCAAAACAGGAGCTTTTCCAAACAGAAACTTGGGGGCAAAGATACGTCACAAAAAACATCTGGCGTCTTGGTGCTTTTGCGCTAAATCGTGAAAAGGTTGGGCTTTCAACAATCAAAACAGTAAAAGAAGTATTTAAGGCGAACTTTAATCTTTGTATTTTTCCACAAGGTGGAATCAGAAAAAATCGCACAATAGAAAACATTAACGGCGGATTTGTTTATTTTGCAAAAACAAACAAAATTGACATTGTTCCTATGGCAATTGTTGGTTTTGAAGAATATAATTGGGTTCCATTTATCAAGAAAAAAGACGCTGCTCTTAAACTTGGCACGCCAATTTCATACGAGCTAGATGAAAAAGAAATTGTTGACGAATGGTGCAAGCAAATTTGCGAAATGTCTGGATATGAAAACAAAAACTGTTAGCAAAATATATCCTTTACAAGTTTTATAAACATGCAAAAATCAATTCCAAGGTATTATTTTGTCAATTTCAAATTCATATTCAACTCTTGCTCGAGTTGTTTCACATATTAATAACCCAAACTATCAAACAGGAACGCTGATAGAGGAAATTCCTTGCACCCTTGGGCGCTCTTATGCTGGCTATAAACGCGGAGGAGTTATTGAAGGGGCGGAAAAATTCCGCAAAGAGTCAATGTCGGCTGCTGTTTGGCTGTTTGGCATTCCAGCTTTCAATAAACTTGGAAATGTTTTTTGCGAAAAAGTTTTAAATATCCCAACCATGATTGATTTTTGCAAATCTGACGAGGGAAATAATTGCATTAAAGATTCTGTTGAATTTTTATCTGCTGGTTTTAAAGACCAAAAAGAAGCGCTTGAAAAAGCACCTTTGGTTTTTGGCGATAGGTTTAAAGGCGTTGATTTTTCTGAACTTGTGAAAAAATATGGTGACAAGTTTAAAGGCGCTAATGTTGAAAGCCTTGTCAAAAAAGTTGGCGCTGCAAAAAAAGTCACATCAATTGCAGCTTTGGTTTTAAATTGCGCAATGATGGGTGTTATTTTGCCCAAAATTAACCAAGCAATTACAAGAAAAAAATTAAAAGAACAAAATGTTCCAATCGAAATGGAGCCAAAGTTCCCATCTTTTTCTGAATTTGCAAGAGGTGCAATCGCCCCAAAAGCAAACAATAATATCACATTTGGTAACTTGTTATCAAATGTAGTTTATAACATTAACAATAATAATACCTTTAGGCTTGTTGCAACAGACTTCCCTATGATTGCAGGGCGTGTTGCGACATCAAGAAATAAATATGAAGGACTAGAAAACCTTTTAATTGATGGTGGAAGTATTTATTTCTATAATTTCTGCGCAAACAATGTTCAAAATCTTTTAAGAAAAGCTAGTAAAATTCCAAATATTGACCCAAAAATTGCTGAATTTATTGCAGGTCAAGATGAAAGCCTTTTAAAAGGTGCTTTTTCTCAGCTTGAACAAAACAAAACCTCTATAAAAGAAATGTTTAATTCTGATGTTGCAAAAGAAGTCTATAAAGAAGCAACCCATGGTAAATTTGGCAAAATTAACGCTTTTGTTAAAAATCAAGATTTAAAAGATGTTGATTCTTCTGTTGCTAAATTTTTAACCTATATTAAAGAAACTGTTGCAAAATCTGGCGAAAGCTTATTGGTTGATGGAAAAATTAACAAAAACGCATTGAATAAAACTTTGAAAAAAATTAACGCTTCAAATGCAACCTATCTTGCAAGCGGCTTATTGTTAAGTATTATCGGCTTGTCGTTTATTGTTCCAAAAACAACCTTTTGGATTACCAAAAAAATAACTGGTAGAGATGAATTTACCGGAATTGCGGATTATTCATCTGAAAACAAAAGTAACAAATCTTAACAAAAAGTTTATATTGCGCAATTTGCCCATAAAAAAATACTTTAAATAAACATAAGGTTAGTATAATAGTGGGTGAATATGGGTTTTTTGGAACGCATTAAAGGCGTTGTTTCAAATACAAAAACTAATAAGCAAATTGGCATAAAAAAACCATATTTTGGCGCTGGTTTTTCAAGTAATGCGCTAAAACGTACTTATTTGCCAATAGATACATATCAGCCAGCCGCAGTTGTTCAAGCACAAGCTTTAACGCCTCAAACTTATGGCATTGCTACACCTATTGTAACTTCAGATGATAGACTAGCACTTGAAGAGCCAATTAAATTCATTGAAAAATATTGCACAAGTGAAGTTTTAAATAATGCAATTAGAATTAATCCAGCAATAAGACAAATTCTTGCAGAAAACAAATTGCCATTAACTTATAATTTAGAAAATTTAAATTCACTTAAAACTGCCCATTTGGCGCCTTGCGCAAAAGTCGCTCAAAATATTTATGTCAATATGGGTCATAAAAAAGATTCTCAAAATTTCGTATATTTAACACAAGCTGCACTTTTGCATGATATTGGTAAAGCATTTATTCCAGCGGAAATTTTAAACAAACGCGGACTATTAACACCAAGTGAAAGAAAAATTATTGAATTACATAACAGATTAAGCTATGAAGTTTTAAAAACAACAGGCTTAAATCTAAAAGTCGCACAACTCGCATATGAACATCATAACTATGATGGCAAATTGGTTAAAACGCACGAAAACCAAGCCTTAACAATTGCTGATGTTTATTGCGCGCTAAGAGAAAAAAGACCATATAAAAAGCCAATCAGCGACCTTGGCGCAAAGGCGATTTTGTACGATATGGGCGTAAACAACAAGCTCGATACAAGATTTATTAACTGTATAAAACTCTAATCAACTATAATTTAACCTAACTATAACTAATCCTAATGTTGTACCCTTTGTGCAACATTTATTTTTTTGTTTTTAAATATAAAACTTCTTTTCTGTTTATTCCTCTTGAATTATATGAAACATGAATCCATTTGTCGTATTCGTTTATCAATTGGTCAAAAACAAGATTTTCTTTAATCCAATCAATTACTTCTTCAATTGTGTGGTTTTTGACTGTAAAATCAGCGGCTTGCCCTTTTAGATGTTGCGAATTTTTTGCACCTTTTACAAGTGTATTTAATTTTTGGTTTCTATATCCGCTGTTAATTATAACTTCTGATTTGAATTGGTCTCTAATTGGTTGCAACACGTTTATGATTAGCTCTAGCAAATTATCTAATTCATCTAATCTTGGCATATTATAAATCTGGTTTTTAAGTGCAGTTTTTGAATATATTAATTCTGACATTTTAAAATTCAATTTCATATTTTTTAATCTCGTCAATTCTTTTGTGTGCTGTTTTTGTGCTTTCTTCTAGGTAAAAAACTCTTTCTATGATTGAGTTGTGTTTATCTTGCTTTTTTTCTAAATTATTCAATTTTTCTTCAAAATGTCCAATTTTAAAGGCTATATATAACCCTTGAAAAATAATTGTGATTAAAATTCCAATAAGTTCATAGTTCATTTTTCCACCTTTTAAATTTCTGATAATTATCTACACTGTGAAACATTAGCCACCTTTTAAACGGGTTTACTTTTGAAATTTTTAAAAGTTTTTCAAAAACTTTTGTTGAAAAATATCTGTCGTTATCGACATAACTATGATTTTCGCATAATACATCATGGATTAACGACGGAATTAAAAACTCAGGTTCTGTTTTTGAACCAATTAAGCGCCAAAATATTCTTGGAATGCTTGCGCCATCCCAAGTGTAATCTTTTTTGATTTCAAAAAAATATTTTTTATTTTTCTTACAATCAAATAGTTCAACGTCTAATTTTTCAAGGTTTATAAAGGGCTTTTCTTTATATTCTTTAATCTCGTTTTTATTGCAATATGGCGTTAAAAAACGCGCTTTTACGTTTGGAATTATACTAAAATATATTTTAATTTCTTTATCTTGATACCATTTAATCATTTTTTCTCCTAAAAAAACGGCAGAGAATAAATCTCTGCCAGAGGTTTAAGTTGCTAATGTATGCCAATCATTTGTTTCAAAAAAATCGTCTAGTTGTTTTTCGCTGAATCCTAATAATTCGCCAATTGCGCTTACGTATGGATTTCCGCGATAGAAGTGATTTGCTTTTAATTCAATTTTTAAAGCTTTTAAATCAAGTCCTTGTGGTTGAAGTTGTGATACATGTGCTAAAATATCATCAAAATCCATACCTTTGGCTTGATAAATTCCCCTTTCAACATCAGCCCTTGTTAAATATAAATTGCCAATTCTTTCGCGTTCTTTCTGTTTTTGACGCTCTTTATATGCTCCATCATTCAAGACATATTCTTCCCCTTCTGCGTCATAAACATATTCGTCTTGCGTTTCAATTGATTTTTCAAGATTGTATATAACTGCATCAAGTTCTTGTTCTGTATAAAACTTAATTTTTCCTTCCTGATATCCTAAAAACATATTTAAACCTCACCTTCTGCATAGAAAAATCTTATTAATGTCGTTGTTATTGTTGTATTTTGTGGATATTGATAAATTAAACTTACAGTATCCCCTTTTTTAACAGGGATTGTTGTGCATAATATAGATGATGAAGTCGTGCTTGGCAAATATGCCCATTTTTTGTCGAACATTCTTTCGTTTATGTTTAGCTGTAATGAAAAATTCCCTGTTGTTCCTGTTATCGCATATTGTGCATTAATATACCCGTTTGCAGGAGCGATATAAGCTGAACCACTTGCACCCCATTCAAGAACAATAAAGTTACTTGATGGCATAGCAAGGCTCGCCCCTGTTGTTCTACCTTCTGTTGATAAATTTGTTAAATCGTTTAACGTATATTTTTCGGGTGTAATTTCTTCAGTATATTTTTCTATTTGTGTTAATTTTTCTTGTGCTTCTTGCGAGCTTTTTTTTGCTTCGTCTGTATATTTTTGTGCCAAAGTTTTATTTTCAATACAAGTGTTTTTGCTTTCTTTTATTGAATTTAAGAGTTCTTCGGGCGTTGCCTTCAGCCCCTCTTCTACTTTTAAACAAAGCGAAATTTTTCTATTTAAAATTTGTATCAACCTTGTTAAATAATCAAGTGAATATTCAAGAGTTTCTAAATTTAATAATGAACTATTATTATACTGAACCTCTTGGCTAATTTCTAGGTTTAATTCAAGTGAAATTCTTTGGTTTTCGTTCAATGTTTCATAACTTGAATTTTCAATTGGGAAGATAATATAGCTTCCAGATTTATTTTTAAATTCATTAATTGAGTAATCTTCTTTATATTTTAATTCTTTTTTGATTTCGTTTTCATCTATCAAATAGACTTTTAATTGATTTTCATTTTCAATATAAAAATCAAAATCAAATGTTTTGCAGCTTGAATTTCCGCAATAGCTGTTAGTTGGCAATGTTTCGTATATCAATTTTTTGTTCTCCGTTCGAATAGTAAAATAATTTAAAATCGGGGTTTTGTGTATTTAAAAAAATAAACCCAAATTTTTCAAGCCATTTTTGCGCTTTAAAGTTGCTTTTAAAAATAAAATTGTAAATAATATCATATTGTTTTTGATAGTCTAAAATTTTTTCTTTGATAAACTTATACAATTTCATTTTGCTGTGTTTGCTCATATCTGCACATAAAAGCCAAGCCTTGCCTATGTATTTATGTTTTTTATCTTGTTGAACTCCGCCAAGTGCGATTGGGTGATTTTTATCAGAAAGAAAATAAAAGTCAGATAAATTTTCAAGTTCTTTTTGAAATTTTTTTGTAATTTTTTTCTTTAAAAAATATTTTAATTCTTCATAATCTTCTTTTCTTAGGTTTTTTATGAATTTTTTAATATTTTTTCTTGTTGCTTTTATTTCCTTCATCTTGTTTCAACTTCTTCTAGTGAAATTGTTGAGCAAATTGACAAAATTTTTAATGGGAGCGGATATTTTTGTAAAATTTTAACCGAGGTTTCGATTTTGGTATTGCTTAAAGGTGAAAATTCAACATCTTTTTCAAATAATTTACTTGGAAAGTTAATGCTTTCTCGACTTCTTGAATTTTGACTATGTGTATTATTGTCGTTTTCAATAAAGAAATCTTCCCTTGAATTAAGAATTTTTACTTCAATTTTATTTAAAACCTTTTTAATGCCAAGTGAGCCTTCGCCTTCAAGGTTTAAAGTTTCCAATTTGAATGTATACGGCAATCCGATTAAAACATTTTGTGCAGGATATGGAAGTTTTAATTCGCCATTTTCATCAACAATTAAACCTTCAACAACACCAAAATCTAATAGTGCGTTAACTGTCTCGTTTTTAAGATGATTTAATCCAGATATTTTTTCTTTTTTCTCATCAAACTTTGCACAAAGCGCACAGTCCAAAAAGAAGCCGTCTTCAAGTGTTTTGATGTTTCTTGTTTTAAATTTTTCAATATATTTTTTCTTTTCGCCATTAATTAATCTTTCGACAACAAAATATGCTATATCTTCATTGTTTTCCCTGATTGTTGCAATGCTTTTAAAATTGCCTTTTGTATTATGGGTGTGCCATGCGGAAATTTTTTGTTTTGGATTATATGTCAAACCGTTTAATGTTCCGTCGTTCATAACGCACCATAAAATTCTATATGGCTCTTTGCAATATGCCATATCAACAATTTTTTTGCCTTCAAATAAATGACTTGCAAAAAGGGTCAATTCTTCGCCATCATATGAATCTGAAAGATAATTATAACCTAAATCTCTGACAATATTTCCGCCTGATTGGACAAACAAGACCATAGTCCCTGAAATCACGGGTTTAACTTTATTTGCACCGTAATAAGATTGCATATTTGCACATGGTGTCGGAGTTGCGCTAAAAACTCCGTCTTTTCCATTAACACACCACTCAGAATTTGATGTAATTACAATTAAATCATCAAACGGAATTAGATGTTGAATATTGTTTGCTATATTGTCATATATTGAAATTGTAATTGCGTCAGTTGCGTTTAATGGTCTTGAAATGTTGAAATTTTCCGAACTTGTACTTTGGCTTGCCCAAAGGGTTTGTGGATTTTTTTCTGACGAGGCATAGACCTTTCTTTGTTGAAAATAACATACACAACTTGGGTTTTCTTCTTGAAAAGGATTGTTGTAAATTGGTGCGCAAGAAGTTAAATCCGGTTCAATGTTATTATCCTTAAAGCTATTTTTTGTGCTTGTGCCAACATAGCCGAATATTCCATTTACACTCCTATAAACATTATATTCAAGCGCGTTTTCAACTTCTTCCCAAGATATTGTAATGTATTCTGATGTTGTCCAATATGCTTCTAAATGCCCAACTACACTTGCAATTTCGCTTCGCGCGCTTTCTTCTTTTGTTGTTTTATCAACAGAACATACAATATATTCATACGTTGTCGTGTTTGAGTTTGTTGAGCCTGTATATGTAGCTTTTGGGTTTTTTGGCGGTTCAATTTTTGCGCAAAAATTAATTTCTTCAATTTGCCAATCGTTGTGATTTTTTCTTATCAAATTAATCGGCTTATAATTTTTATGTACAAGCGTCATCACGTCAGCCTGTTGAACGTAGTCGATTTCAAAAATATCTTCGCTTAAATATTTTGTTTCAATTTCATAAATATTTTTGTTTTCATCTAAAATATATCCGTCATCTTTTAAAAAACGCATATATTTTTCGCCAAGTTCAATGATATAGCTTTGAGATGAATTAAACACAAAAGGAATTAATCTTGTATTTTTATTGCTGAATTTTGCTTCTGCGATAAATTCAAGCCCAGAGCGATTCATGACACAGCCTTCTTGCAAAATTATTCCATTTTCAAGATTTTTTAATCCAAGATTGTACTGTTCTAAATCTATTCTTCCTTGTAATGATGGAGATAATATGCCTTTTGAAAAAGAGTTTTGACTAATTCTTATGCTCATTTTATCCTCTTGTATCTAAATATGTTGTTTCTTCGTATAATGCGCTCGCGCCTTCTTGGGCATTGATTACTTTTGCATGTTTTAAAATTTGCATATATTTTTCATACGCAATCTCACCCTTTTGCAAGCTTCCTGTGATGACGCTTGAAGTTAATGACGCAAGGTAATATGAAAGCGCCATTGAAAATTCGCATGTAAATAAAATTTCATGTTCTATTCGTTTTGTATATCTTAAAATCGCACTTTCGCAATCTGAATAGATGATTTTGTTTCCTTTTTCATCTGTTCCTATTTCGAACTTTTCTAGGTTATAATTTGTGCTGTTGTAAATATCTCTTGCGCAAACACAGTCATTGGGGTAATCGTAGCAATATTTAAATTTATTTAATTCATTTTGATTGTTAATTATAGATAGTTTTCTGTGCGCTGATGCAAAATTCCAATCAAAATCTTTTAAAACATAATCTCTTGCAAGCGAATAATAATTGTTTAACAAAATTGCTCGATTGTCATTGCTTAAAGAGTTTTCGATTGGATTTGAGACTCCAAGAATATTTAAAACAATATTAAAAATTTGTACTTTTGACATTTTTTCTCCTCAAATTCCGTACCAGTGACTTGCAATTTCGTCGCTTGAACCAAGCCCTTTCATGCCGAACTTGAACAGGTTATTTTTTCTGTTCATTTTTTCTAGGTTTGCATTTTCGACGTATGAATTTGCCCTGTTTTGATATTCTTGTGCTTGTTCATTATATTTTTCTTGGATTTCTTGCGCTTGCGATTGCGATAAATTTAAAATGTCTTCTAGGTTAAAAGCGCTTGTTTGCGAATTTGCGTCAATATTTCCTGCGGAATTAATTGCTTTTTGCCTATTTGCTTCTTTTATTCCTTCGATTTTTTTTAATCTCGCTTCTTCAATTCCAATTTGTTTTTGATTTTTAGCCTCTTCTTGCATTAGTTTTGCGTTGTCGAGCGCTGTTTGTTCGCGAAATTTTGAGATTTTTCTGTCGTTATTATAATTTTGTACTTTGTTATATATTTCTGCACCTGAATTTGCAACAGATGCTATTGTATTAAGCGTTGATAGAGTTGTACACATTTTTTCTCCTTAAAAAAAGTGGGCAAAATGCCCACATAAATTAAACTTCATGCCAAGATAGCTCGTTTGCTGCTACTGTGCCTGATGTAACTTTTCCTGTTGTTTCAGCTGTGCCTTCAACAGTATATGAAAGACGAATATACCCTTTGTTTCCTTTTGGAAGATAAGCAATTGGATATGTTGCACCAGCTTTTAGGGAATCTTTATTTAAGGTTGATTCCGATAAAACTTTGACGTCTTCAAATGTTTCATCTGCTGATGTTTCAACTTTTACTTTTAGATTAGTTAAATCTGAGAAATCTTGTGTTGCTTGAATTAAAATCGGAACAAAAGAAACATCTCCTGCTCCAAATTTAACAACATTTTCGCTTAAAATTGTTCCTGTTGTAATTGCTTGGTTTTCTGAAAATAAGCTTTGAGTATCTAGTAACATTTAATTTTTCCTTTCTTTTATGAAACAGCTTTTTCGTTGTTTCTGATTTGATCAGCACATTTAATTGGAATACCAAGGAAAGATACGATTGGTCTGCCTTCGTATTCTTGGATTGATAATTTTACATTTGTTTTGTTCATTGCTTGGAAATGTAAATGTGTTTGAATTGTGTCATTACAATAGATTACGGTTTTGCCGGTTTTCGCGTAGCGATTTACTTTGTGATATGCTTCAACCATTAATTTGATTAAATCTGGCTCTTCTTCTGTGCCTAGTTTTTCTGTATCAATGTTGGCAATACGACAAGTTGAGCGGAAGTCTCTGACTGTCATTCCGACATCCCATTTGAAGTGGTCTCTATAAACTTCATACATGTTTCCGTTTGAATCTGTTGCTGTTTGAGCGCCTTTATCGGTATGCACTAAGCCCATTTGAGAGCCTTTTGGATATAGTAGATGTGTATGTAAATCGCCCCAAGTAATAAACCAGATTGATGTGTTGTTTGCGCCTTTTCCGCCAGCGTCAATTACTCTTGAACCGATTGAATTTTTATCTGCTGATAGTTTGTTGTATCTAATTGCCAAGCCATCAAAACCTGCAGGATTTGTAGCTTTTGAGCCATAAAAAATGTTGTCTTGAACTGTATTGTTCATGGATTCTAAAAACGCTTGCGCTTCGTTCATTCTGAATTGTTGAGTGTCGCCTTCTAAGTCTGCTAGGGCTTTATCGACTTGTGAATAAACTTCAAGCATTCCTGTTGTGTCTGTAATTTGTGTATATTCGCCTTTTGAAGCGTTCACGCCTTGGTAAAATTTTCTGAATTCTACTTCGGGCAAGCCATTTCTGACAGTTGTTTTATGCGTAGAACCTTCGTTACATTCTCTTACAACGGCGTCTTCTAATAATGCGTTTGATTGTGCTAAAAGGTCAACAATCGTTGTTGCAATTTTGCCATTTTCTTTTTGTGCAAATTTGTCTTTTAAAGTTAAATAAGTGTTTCCAACCAGTGCCATATTTCCTCCTTAATTTATTCTCGTGGCCCGTAAAGTATTTGCGCAGGTGTCAATTCGTTTTGCGCGGGTTTTCCGCCAAAATTCAAATCATCACACTCCATTGCTTCGCCCAATTTATAAAACATTTTGATTAACTCAGGGTGATAAATTAGCCCTTTTTCTTTAAAAATTTCTTTTAATGTTGGACTTGCAAATTCGTTATATGCGCTATCTGCAATTCGCATGTATTCTTTGATTTGGCTTGAATTTTGATCAGGTAATTCCGAATCTTCTTTAAACATTTTTTGATAAGCTAAAAGAGTTTCTTCTTGCGTGTTTTTTTCGTCATTTTCTCTCTTTTGTGCTTGTTTTTGCGACATTTCAACAGCAAGCTCTAACAGCATTTGTGCGGAATATTGTGAGAGGTCTAATTTTTGTGCAATTTGTGCAAATTTTTCAACCAATTCCTCGTCTAATCCAAAGCCATCAATCTCTGAATATTTTGAATAGTCATATTTTTCTGGTTTCCCAAATAGCTTTTCTTCTTGGTTTTCTCCAAGTGAAATAGTGTTTTTTGTTTCTTGTTGCATATTTATCCTTTCTATGTGTTATAATTTTGATTGAGGAGTTATTATGAAAAAGATTTTATTTTTGTTATTTGCAATATTTTTTACAACTAGCGCTTTTGCTATTGATGAATTTTCCAGTGCATTAAAAACTTGCGAGAACTTTTCTCGCGAAGGTTCAATTCCTTATCAAAACGAGGTTTTTAATGTTTTAGTTACTCTTGAAAAAAATAAAAAAGGTGAATGTCTTTACAAGGAGCGCATTTTTCAAGGAAAAAGTTATCAACAACTAAATTGCACTTTTTCTCAGGCTGATTTGCCTGCAATTTCTTCTTCAATGGAAGAATTTAACAGAGTATTTAAAAAACAAATTGATAAAAATCCAATTTTTGGTGCAAAAATGACCACAAATGGTGAAGTTTTCCAAGCATTTTTGGCAAATCCAAAATATTGCGAAATAACTTATTCTAAAAAGTCAAAACTTTTTGAATAAATTAAACAATACCAAAACGTGCTAATAAATCTGGACCAAAGGAGTCAACTCCACCCATGTTTTGAATTATTTGGCTTCCTTGGCTAAGTTTTTCAAGCTCTTCGCGTTGGTTTTGAGATAGTACTGTTTGTTTTCTGATTTCTTTTAATTCGTCTGATGAGACAATTTGCGTTGGGTCAATGTTTGCAAAGTTTGCATAGTCTTCGATTATTTTTTCGCCGTTTAGTTTTGCTTTTAAAATTGGGTCAATTGCGTTTGCAATATTTGCAACAAATGTTGTAAAGCGCTCCATACTTGAGATATTTGAAACTTTTTGTGCTTGCGCAAGGCTTGAAGTAAATTCTATTTGATATTTACAAGTTGAATACTTTTCTTCTAACGGTTCAATGATTCCAACTCTAATTTCTTCATCTAAAATCCAGTTTAAAATCTCTTTTAATCCGCAATGTATTTGTTCAAGTAATGGTGACAATAAAACCATTTTTTCTTCTTTTAATTCATTAACTTCGGTTGCTGTTCTGCCTCTTTGAGCGGTCGATAAAATCATTGCAAATAAATCATTGTAAAAATGTTCTTTTATCGCTTGCTTAAGTTCATCTTTTTCTTGTTTTAATTCTAGAACTTTTGGGTTTACCTCATAAACCGGTGAAATCCCTCTGCCAGATTCATCTTCTTCGATATATGCTCCTGGGATATCTGCTAATTTTTTGTTTTTTAAACTAGCAGGACCTTTATATGTCGGACAAACAATTTTTTTAACAGCTTTTGCATATTCTTTCACCATGGTCATTAATTGTTTGACGTCTGCTAGAGCATTAATACCTGGGGAATCTTGAGGGTAATCTACGTCTGATGAGAAAGATGATTCAAAAACAACATAAGGGAATTTATTAAAACCTTTTTGAGATAAAAACTGGTTTTGTGCGCTTGCAATCACAACAGAAGCATATTTTGCAAATTTTGAGCTGAAATGTTTTTCTTTATAAAATTTATTTAATTCGACAAAATGAATTAATTCGAAAAGCTTCAAGGGGCTTTCTTTTGCTGCTTCTTTGATTTCATCTGGGCATGTATTTGGATACATTTCAAAAATATTTTTAGCACTATCCATATAAACTCGACAAAAAGCGTCAACTTTGTTTTGCGGGTTTTTAGAATAGTAATATGAACCGATTGGCAAAACTTTGAAGTTCACAACATTATCAAAATCACGTTGCAAACTCATTGCACTGAACCCAAAAACCCCAAGTTGCTTGTATGTTTCTGGCAAGCATTGATAAAAATTTGAACTGTATAATATCTTTCTTGTGAGCTCCTCTTGTTTTGAGCACCAAGTTTTTAAGTAATGGTTATTTGACAAGTCATTGCTTGAAAGGCTCGTTTTAAACCAGCGGTTAGTCGGGCTTGTTGCCCCTGTCATCATTCCAGATGAAAAATTGCGAAGAGCAATTAATGGAGTTGAATCTATGATTTTTTTGTTTTTAACAATTGGTTTTCTTGTGTTTCTTGCAATAAATTGTACACTTCGCGGTGAAAAATAATCTGCAAGTTCTTGCAGGTCTGGTTTTATGGTGTTAAAAACCTCTTCCATTTGTTGTTTTCTTTTTTTGAAATATTCAACAGTATAAAATTGCATTTTATTCTCCTAATAGTGTTTTTTTCTGTGTTAGCGCATTATCTGTCAAGCCTATTGGTGTTGTTTTGAAGTTGTTTGCATATGAACTCGCGTTTTCTTTGTTTTGCGAGTTTTTTGTTAAACTCGCGTTCGCCTCTTTTCTCACAACTTTTTCTTCTTCTTGCGTGCTAAATGAAGGTGTTTTTGTAAAACACATAAATTCTCCTTTCTTTACTCAAATGGTTCAAAATCGCTATTTATATAGCTTTCATATTGATATGAATTTGTTTTTTCGCATAGACAATAATTTATTGCGTAAAGCGCCATCATTGCGCAATCTGCGTAATCAGGGCTTTGTGCATGTTCTTTTCTAATTTCTTTTTTGTCTTGAATTGCAATTAATCCATTGGGTTTATATATTTTTTTGATAAATTCCAGCTGTCTAATTGTGTTTTTGTCTTTTAATTTTAAATATCCTTTTTCTAGATAATCTCTTAAAGCCAAATATCCATCTGCTCTTGCGTTTAGAGAATATTTTGAATTTGCTTTTTTAGCTCCTCTAAACCCTATTGCGCCATTAATTATCTTTTCAATGCTCACCCATATCGGATATCCAAGCCCGTCTGCATCAATGATTAATTTTTTTGGAAGCCAAGTTGAATATAGGCTAATTATTTTGCCTTTTGTGATGTCTGTGTCTGCTTCTTGCCAACTTATTGTTTCTTTTTCTTCCCAAGTGGTTGAATTTTGTTGGACAAATAATTTCGCAACGCATAAATCTGCTCCACTTGCAGATAAATCAACTGACATAACGGAATTGTTAAAATATGAACTATCTTTTTCAAAAGTTAAATTAATTGAATTATCAATCATCTCTGTTGTTAAAAGAAATTCATTTGTATTACTCATTGGATATCCTAGCCAGATATGGTTGTAATCTTGCAAGTTTTTTTCTTTGCAAAAATTTGCTTCTTTGATGATTTTTTCATCAACAAATGGGTTGTCAAAATAATTTGCTTTAATGTTTAAACAGTCTTCTCGATTAGCACAAAACTCATATACGGCGTCAAATCGCGTATATCTATTCATTGTGAAAATAATTACAGAGTTTTTCTTTCTAATCGTCGGGATAATGATATCGAGCGTCGGTTTTGTTATCGATTGTGCTTCATCAATCCATAAAATATCTACGCCTTCAAGCCCTTTGATGTTAACGTTTCCGCGCTCTCTAAAGCCTTTGAAAAATATTTTTGAATTTGTTTTTTTATTTATCAAGCAATCTTTTTTGATTATGTAATCGAGATTATATTTTTCAATTAAATCCAAAAATACTGTCTTTACAGATTCTTCGATAGAATTTTGAATTTCTCTCCCGCAACAAATTCTGACCTGTCTATTTTGTGATACATATAATAAAAATCTTGCGACGCTTTGTGTTTTGCCAGAAGCTCTTCCGCCCTCTAATAAAAAATAATCATATTTATTAAATTCAAAAATAAATGGGTATATTTTAGGTGGAATTTTTAATATTTCAGGCAAGGTATAGTCCTTGTTAATCGATTTCTTCTCCTATTTTTAATTTTAGCTGTTCGCCATCAACCTTAATTTCGCCCATTTGAACAACATTTGCTACCTGTGGTGGCGCTTTTTGGTATAAGCCTGCTATTTTTGCCTTGTTTTCAACAGCGCGCATTGCTGCAGAAATATTTGGGTTTCCATTTTTATCCAGACAAGAAAGGGCAATGTTTTTTAATTCTTCAAATTCTTGAATTGCATTTTCAAGAGTGTATTGCTTTTGTTTTAAATTTTGCTTTTGAGATGATATTAAACTTTCCTCTCTATTCATAAATTGTTTTTACAAGAACTTTGTTTCCCCAGAAATCACAGGCATATTGTTTTATTCCGATACATTTGCCTTCTTTTTTGATTTCAATGTTTTTTCCATATTTAAACCCGTATGGTGCTCTATATTTTGTTTTGAAGCCTTGTAATGTTGATGATATTTCTTTTTTGAATTTTTCTTTGATTTTTCTTGCACCGCCTGAGTAGTAATATTTTTCATATGTTTCAAGTGTTTCTGGGTTTTGTTCGCTATATAATGCCATTTCTTTTGCGCAAATTGGACAAGACGCAAGGTAGAGTTTTCTTTTGGTTGCTGTTTGTGTATCAATTAAGAACCAAATATCTTCAGCACAAAATACGCTATTGCAATGACGCATAGTATTCCTCCTCTATTTTAAAAGGGCATGATTACTCTAGTTTTATTTCGTCAGCCTCGTTTCTCAACCCCAATCAAGCGAATTTAGTCAGACTTGACTTAATGAGCGCCGATTGGGGCATAAGGTGTGTGAGTGCGACGGCAGCCGCGAAGAGCTGGTGCCGAGCACGTAACCGTACCCTCCAATCAAGCGAATTTAGTCAGACTTGACTTAATGAGCGCCGATTGGGGCATAAGGTGTGTGAGTGCGACGGCAGCCGCGAAGAGCTGGTGCCGAGCACGTAACCGTACCCTCCAATCAAGCGAATTTAGCCATCATTTTTCGCGTGATAATTCTGGTGATACAAATTTGAATTGTCCGAAAATCTATTTTCACTATAACACTGTTTTTCAATTTTTGTACCATTTTTGCTCAAAAGTTGTAAACTCTTACAACTTTTTTGCTTTTTCCTTGTCAAAAAAAATTGTTTGTTTTATAATCAAATGGCGTAACTTGTGGCGCCTGTCGTCAAGTGGTCAAGACCTCGGATTGTGGTTCCGATATGCATGGGTTCGAATCCCATCAGGCGCCCCATTTAAACCAATAAAGTTTTCTTCTATTTAAAATTTGTTTAAGAGGGTGTATATATTTCTAATGGAACAGTCTTTAAACAACAAACTTAAAGATGACTTACAGCTAGAGGAGTACTGCTTTAAAGAGCCTTTTATGGAACCTAAAGTTTCAATTATTGTGCCGGCTTTTAATACTGAAAAATACATTTTAAAATGTCTTTTGTCGTTAATCAAACAAACTTTAAAAGAAATCGAAATTATTGTTGTAAACGACGGTTCAACTGATGGTACTTTATCTGTAATTGAAAAGCTTTCATCACTTGACGCTAGAATAAAAGTTATTAACCAAGAAAACCAAAAGCAAGGTGCTGCAAGAAATAGGGGCATGGAAATTGCAACTGGAGAATATATTGGTTTTGTTGATTCTGACGATTGGGTTGATTTAGATTATTTTGAAAAACTATATCTTGCTGCAAAAAAATATAATTCAGATATTGCTCTAGCGACAAATGTTCGAATTGGAAATGGAAAAACAAAAAAACGACTTTGCATTCAAAAAGAAGAGTTTGTCCAAACCTTGCAAGAAAAAATTGATATTTCACAACAAGCAAACAATCCTTGTCCGACAAATAAAATCTATTCAAGAAAATCCTTAATCGATAATAATCTTTTTTGGAGTGAAGGGGTATATTGCGAAGACAAACTTTTTACAATGCAAGCAATTTATTATGCAAATGGTCTTGTTTGCGTGCCTGATGTTTCTTATTATTACTTCAGAAGACCAAATTCGACTGTAAACAGCAAGGCAAAAAGATTATCTAAAGATAAAAACAATGCAAAACGTGCCGTTTTAAACTTTTTAAAAGAAAAAAATGTTCAAATTAGAGATTGCGATTTTTGGGCAACAAAAATAGAAATCAGAATTTTTGGGGTTACGATTTTTAGAATAGAAGAAAGCCTTCAGACTACAAGAGTTTCAATTTTAGGGTTTAAAATTTTAAAATACAAATCCAAGGAGGCTGCTTGTGAATAACGCTCCATTGGTCACCGTTTTATTAATTACATACAACCATGTTGATTATTTTGAAAAAGCAATACAGAGTGTGTTAGCTCAGAAAACAAATTTCCCTTTTCAAATTGTAATTTCAGATGATGCTTCAACAGATGGTACATCAGAAATTGTAAAAAAATATAAAGATATTCCAAATGTAAAAGTTATTATAAGAAAAGAAAATTCTTGCGGCAAAAATACGTACTTAACTTTAAGTGAAATTAATACTAAGTATTTCACTGTTTTAGAAGCAGATGATTACTGGTGTGATGAAAACAAATTGCAAACACAAGTAGATATCCTTGAAAACAATCCTGATTGTTCTTTTTGTGCGCACAATACCTTAGTCAATTATCCAAATTTAAAAACAGAAAAAGAATATTTAAGATGTCCAACAAAAATATTTAAATTCCCTAAAAAATTAACAAAACGCTATTTTATTGAGCCGCACACTTCTTCAAGATTGTATCGTAGCGAATGTTTGAAATTAGATGAAATAAAAAATCCATTAATTGCAACTTATGATATTGCGATTAATTTTTATTATTTAACTAAAGGTAATTTGTATTACATAGATAAAATAATGTCTGTATATAATTATACAAATAAAGGCGTATATTCAAGTGCTTCTTCATACCTTCAACGTTTTAAAAGTGCAAGTGTAATTAAACAAATTAATGAAGAATTTGATTATAAATATAACAACTTACTTTCAAGATTTTTTTCAACCAGATTAAACTTAAATTTCTTTTCATATTTGCTTCTTAAATATTCTACAAATAAGGAGTTTTTAAGTAGTTTTTATGATAAGATTTTAAAAACATATGAAAGAAATTATCTTTGCGATTGGGAGCAAAAACCAATCATGAAGATAAGTGTTCCTTTTGGCTCAAAAAAACGTGTTGTTTTTGAATTAAGAAGGGAGAAAAATAGGGTATGAGACTATTAGTTACAGGTGGTGCTGGCTTTATCGGAAGCTGTTTTATAAGGCACGCATTAAATAAACATTCTGATTATAAAATTTTTAATCTTGATGCGCTAACGTATTGTGGAAATATTGAAAATTTAAAAGATATTGAAAACAATTCAAATTATGAATTTATCCATGGAAATATTTGCGATAAAAAGCTTGTTCGAGAACTTGTTTCAAACGTTGATTGTGTTGTTAACTTTGCTGCAGAATCCCATGTAGATAATTCAATCAAAAGACCAGAAATATTTGTTGAAACAAATGTCCAAGGAACTTTAAATCTTTTGCAGGCATGTAAAGAAATCGGGATTGAAAGATTTTTGCAAGTTTCAACTGATGAGGTTTATGGCTCATTAGGTAAAACAGGATATTTTTACGAAACAACTCCGCTTGCTCCAAATAGCCCATATTCTGCTTCAAAAGCAAGCGCTGATTTGTTAGTTAGAGCCTATTTTGAAACTTATAAATTGCCTGTTTTAAACACTCGTTGTTCAAATAATTATGGACCTTATCAATATCCTGAAAAACTTATTCCTTTCTTTATTTCTAAACTTTTAAAAGGTGAAAAAGTTCCAGTATATGGAGATGGATTAAATGTTCGCGATTGGTTATATGTTTATGATCATTGCGAGGCAATAGATATTGTATTAAACAAAGGTAAAATTGGCGAAGTTTATAATATTGGTGGACACAACGAAAAAACCAATCTTGAAATAACTCATTTGATTTTAAAAGAAATGGGAAAAGATGAAACTTCAATTGAATATGTTGAAGATAGACTTGGTCATGATAGGCGCTATGCAATTTCTAATGATAAAATAACGTCTGAACTTTCTTGGGCGCCATCTGTTACTTTTGAAGAAGGAATTAAACACACAATCAATTGGTATTTAAACAATCAAGATTGGATAAAAAGCATTGAAGCCAAATGCGAGGTGTTTGTTTAATGAATTTTATTGAAACAGATATCAAAGACGTTATTATAATTGAACCTAAGATTTTTGAAGATTCTAGGGGATATTTTTATGAAAGCTACAATGAAAAAGTCTTTAAGGAAAATGGCATAGATTGCAATTTTGTTCAAGATAATAAATCTAAATCTTCATATGGAGTGATTAGAGGGCTTCATTGTCAGCTTGGAGAAAAAGCGCAAGCCAAATTGGTTTCTGTTTTAGATGGTAAAGTTTTAGCTGTTGCAGTTGATGTCAGAAAAAAATCAAAAACTTTTGGTCAATATGTTGCAATTGAGCTATCAAGCGAAAATATGCGCCAAATGTTTATTCCTAGAGGTTTTTTACATGGTTTTTCTGTGCTGAGTGAATCTGCTATTTTTTCATATAAATGTGACAATTTTTATTGTAAAGAGGCTGAATTTGGCGTTAAATACAACGATAAAGCGCTTAATATAGATTGGAAAATTCCTGAAAACAAGGTTATACTTTCTGAAAAAGATGCAAATGCTCTAAATTTGGAGGATTATCCAAATGAATAAAATTTTAATTACAGGAGCTAATGGTCAATTGGGTACCGAGCTTTCAAAGCTTCTTCCAGACGCAATTAGTACCGATATTAACGAATTAGACATTTGTAATTATGATGCAGTTATGGATTTTATTAAAAAAAATAACATTAAAACAATTATTAATGCAGCTGCATATAATGCTGTTGATAATGCAGAAGATGAGTTTGAACTTGCACATAAAGTTAATGTAATTGGCGCGAAAAATTTGGCTAAAACAAATTGTGATTTAATCCATATTTCAACAGACTATGTTTTTGATGGTGAAAATCATAAACCTTATTTATCTAATGACGCCACAAATCCAATATCTGTGTATGGCAAAACGAAGCGTGATAGCGAAATTGCTGTTTTAGAAAATAATAAAAATGCAATCATAATCAGAACTTCTTGGTTATATTCAACAAATGGCAACAATTTTGTGAAAACAATCAGAAAATTGGCAAAAGAAAAAGCTTTTTTAAATGTTGTTTATGACCAAGTTGGTTCGCCAACATCTGCTTTTGATTTAGCTTGTGCGATTGTTAAAATTTTGCCTCAAATGCGAAATAACGGTGGAATCTATCATTTTACAAATGAAGGTGTTTGTTCTTGGTATGATTTTGCAAAAGAAATCGTTGATTTATCAGAGCTTAATTGTTCTATTTTTCCAATATCAGCTTCTGAATATCCAACAAAAGCAAAACGTCCATTTTATAGCATTTTGGATAAAACAAAAATTAAAGAAACTTTCAATCTTGAAATTTCATATTGGAAAGACAGTCTTAAAAAGTGCATTTTTGAACTTGAAAATTGCGAGAAAAAAGGAGTATGTCAATGAAAGGAATAATATTAGCAGGAGGCTCTGGAACAAGATTATATCCAACAACTTTGGCGACTTCAAAGCAATTGTTGCCTGTATTTGATAAGCCAATGATATATTATCCATTGTCTGTACTTATGCTTGCAGGTATCAAAGAAATTTTAATTATTACAACACCAGAGGATAAACTTAGCTTTAAGCATTTGCTTGGAGATGGTTCTCAATTTGGCATTAAACTTTCATACAAAGAACAACTTGCGCCAAATGGGCTTGCAGAAGCATTCATTTTGGGTGAAGAATTTATTGGAAAAGATAGCGTTGCTTTGATTTTAGGCGACAACATTTTCTTTGGTCCAAGATTTTCTGGAACATTAAAATATATCTCTAAAACAATTGAAAAAGAAGGCGGTGCGTGCATTTTTGCCTATCCTGTCCGAGAGGCTCAAAGGTTTGGGATTGTCGAATTTGATAAAAATAATAAAATTCTTTCAATTGAAGAAAAACCAAATAATCCAAAATCTAATCATGCTGTAACAGGTCTCTATTTCTACGACAACAAGGTTGTTGAATATGCTAAAAATTTAAAACCTTCAAAAAGAAATGAGCTTGAAATAACGGATATTAACAATATTTATTTAAAAAATGGCAATTTAAAAATGGAAAAATTGGGCAGAGGTTTTGCTTGGCTTGATACAGGAACTCATCATTCGCTTTTACAAGCAAGTCAATACGTTCAAACAATCGAAGAAAACCAAGGGATTAAAATTGCGTGTTTAGAAGAAGTTGCATTTAGAATGAAATTTCTTTCAAAAGCAAAGATTTTATCAAATATAAGCAATTTTAAAAATAATGAATATTATGATTATGTCAGAAAGCTGGTCGAATGAGCAAACAACAAAAAATATATGTAACAAAGTCTTTTATGCCTCCAAAAGAGCTCTATAAAAGTTATATCGATAAAATATATGAAAATCAGCAATTGACTAATCAAGGTCCATTGGTACATGAGCTCGAAGAAAAGTTGAGCACATATTTAAACGTTCAAAATTTTCATTATGTCACAAATGGCACAGTTGCCCTTCAAATCGCATTAAAAGCGCTTGATATTGAAGAAGGTGAAATAATAACAACTCCATTTTCATATGTTGCAACAACTTCTTCAATTTTATGGGAAAAATTAACCCCTGTTTTTGTAGATATTGAGCCAAATAATTTTACAATTGATGTGGATAAAATTGAGCAAGCAATAACTCCAAAAACAAAAGCAATAATGCCTGTGCATGTTTTTGGCTATGCTTGCGAAGTGGATAAAATTCAACAAATTGCGAAAAAATATAATCTAAAAGTAATTTATGATGCAGCACATGCATTTGCTTCAAAATATAATGGTAAGTCATTATTCGATTATGGCGACATTTCAACTTGCAGTTTCCACGCGACAAAACTTTTTCATACAATTGAAGGTGGAGCTTGCATTGTAAAAAGTGATGAAATATCTAAAAAACTAGATTTAATAAAACGTTTTGGACACAATGGAGACAATCATTATTGTTTGGGGATTAATGCTAAACAATCAGAATTTAACGCAGCAATGGGTTTAGCAAATCTTAGATTTATTTCAGAAATTATTGAAAAAAGAAAAACGATTTCAGAAATATATGAAAATGAATTAAATGGCTTTGTTCAAAGACCAAAAAAACAAGCAAATTTAGATTATAATTATGCTTATTTTCCTGTTGTTTTTAAATCAGAAACAGAGCTTTTAAGAGTGTTTGAAGAATTAAACAAAGAAGAAATCTATCCAAGAAGATATTTCTATCCAAGTTTGAATACTTTGCCATATTTAAAAACAAGCACTTCTTGTCCAGTTTCAGAAGATATTTGCTCAAGAATTGCTTGTTTGCCATTGTATCCAGATTTAGATGAAGGTATTGTTTTGAAAATTTGTAAAATAATCAAAGGAGCGTTATATGACTAAAAAAGTGGCAATAATGCAACCTTATTTTTTCCCATATATTGGATATTTTAGTTTAATTAAGCATACTGATAAATTTATTTTATTTGACCCTGTTCAGTTTATTCGTCATGGTTGGATAGAGCGAAACAGAATGCTTAAACCAGAGCTTGGTTGGCAATATATTAGTGTTCCTTTGGTTAAACATGAGCGTGAAACCTTAATTAAAGATATTTTAATTAATAATAATGAAAATTGGAAAGAAAAAATATTTGCACAACTTCAGCATTACAAGAAAAAATCTCCATTTTATAAACAAGCGATTGAAGTTGTTCAAAAAGGATTAGATATTAATACCGATAGTATTGTAAAATTAAATTATTCGACTTTAAAAGCAGTTTGCGAATATTTGGAAATAACTTTTGATTGTGAAATATTTTCAGAAATGAATCTAACAATTGATCCTGTAAACGCACCTGACGAATGGGCTTTAAATATTTGCAATGCACTAGGATATAAAGAATATTGGAACCCGCAAGGTGGAATTGAATTTTTTGATGTCGAGAAATATAGACAATCTAATATTGAAATTAAATTTTTAAAGCATAATCTGCCTTTTTACTCTCAAAGAAGAGGGGTTGAGAATTTTGAAAATGGATTATCCATAATTGATGTAATGATGTTTAATTCAAAAGAACAAATTAATGAAATGTTAAATAATTACGAATTGATATAAAGGAGAAAAAGATGACTAAAATTTTAGAAAAAGTTTTTTCTGTAAAGAATGATTGCAGAGGAACTCATAAAATTGTAAATATTGCTGGTGTGAAGGTGAAAGTTAGAAAAGGTGGAGTTAAAAATTTCAAGGAAAACTTAACATATTTTATAGACAAAAATAATCCTTTGTATAAAGCTCAAATTAAAGACGGATATTTACGACTTTTGTTAACTCATAGATGTAACGCTAAGTGTGATTTTTGTCCTCATTGGAAATGGAGTGAAGATAAATTAAAACAAGAATTGTCCCATGAATTTATTTTCGACCAATGCAAGCCTCTGTATTCTAAAATTAAAATGTTAAGCCTTTGTGGCGGCGAAGTAACTATCTATAAACATGGCATAGAGTTTGGCGAGTTTATTAATAAAAATTATCCACACATTACTGTAGTTACAGAGTCAAATGGAATTAATTGGAATGAAAAATGGCAAAAAAATGCCCGCGAAGGACTTTGGAGCGTTAATTTTTCTGTAAACGGTTCAAATGAAGAAGTTTACCATAAAAGTTGCTGGAGAGAAGAAGATTATCACGTGCCATATCAAAAAACTCAAGAAAATATTTTAAATTATATTAAATCTTTAAAAGAGTGCGGACATGGAGTTTTTGCCCCAGGGGTTTCAATGGTTGTAAATAAAGATTCTGCAGATGACATATATGCTTTTGCAAAATATGCACTAACAATCGGCGCTAGAAGAATAACATATTACTTTGATAATCAAGAATCTGATCTTTCAAGCTGCAGAACAACAAAAAATTTCAAATATCCTGAAAAATCTCTTCCTGCGTTAAGAACAATGATGGAAATTGAACGCGTTCTTGCAAAAAAAATCTGTGTATATTTTAGACTTTGGTTGCCAGAAGAAGGAATAACAGAAATGCAAAACGAAGTTGATTCAATTCCAATTCAACAACTTCGAGAAAAATATGCCGAATTATTAGAGCTTGCAAAAGATAGAGACATGCTAAAAGAACATAATGAAAGAAATAGAATTAGAAGAAAACAAGGCAAAAAGGAGTTGACTTTTGACGAAGACTTTAATGCAACTTTAAGATTAACTCAAATTGGAGATAAAAAAGTTTGTTTTGCCCCTTGGAGATTGATTGATATTATGGCAAACGGTAAATTATCTTTTTGTTCTTGGGCTAGAGGTACAACCGGTTTGAAATATGTTTATGATAAAAACGGAAATATTGATTGGGTTTCAACTTTAAATACCAAACCATATATACAATACAGAAAAAAACACTTCAACAACGATTTTTCTGGCTGTCAAGCAATTTGTCCAATGAATTCTGCTGTTAGACCAATAACTCCTGTTCATAAATATGGTTTTGATAGAGAGGTTGAATAATGAAATTATATCGAGGAAAGAACAAGTTTTTTTCTGTTTCCAATAAAAATGATTCTTATAAAAACAGGTATAAAAGAATTTACAAAATATTAGGCGTTAAATTTGTTTGTCAAAATAAAGAAAAGATTGCTTTTTACAAACAAAAAATACAAGAACGCCACTTTGACGAATATTGCAGAAGAAAATCTGAACTCGAACTTTTAAAAAAATATAGAGAAGGAAAAAAATATTTATTAACATGTTATATTGATACCTATAATCAGGAAGAGCTTATTAAAAAAGCAATCGATAGCATATTAGAACAAAAAACCCAGTATCCATATTTGATTAAAATATTAGATGACGGTTCTACTGACGAAACGTTTAATATTTGCTTGGAATATGCTAAAAAATATCCTGAAAAAATTGAGCTTAATACAGTTTGTCACAATAGCGTTGGAAAAGTCTTAACTGTTGCTTATGAAGATATTCAAACAAAATATTTCTGCCGTTTAGATGGTGATGATTATTGGTGTGACGAAAATAAAATTCAAGATGCACTAGACTTTTTAGAAAAACATGATGATTTTGTTACATATGCAACCGATAATTACATGGAAAATTTGTATACAGGTAAAAAACTTTCAAATATTCATGACATTGAAAGAAATAAAAATGTAACAAATGAAATTTCATATGATAATTTTTTCTATGTACATGTTTCTGCAAGAATTCATAGAAATGTTTTAGATTTTAAAAATGAGTTTAAAAATACAAGAAAACGCGACAGAATTCTTTATTATTTGCTTTTAGATGCAGGAAGAGCATATTATGATGACAAGATTACATCTTCTTATACAATTGGTCCTAAAAGCGCATATGCAAATAAAAATCTAAAATACCAAAGATTAAGCCAATGTTTAATTTTGTATAAAATAAATAAGAGATTAAATTATAGACATGATAAACTCTTTTCTGAGCACACTTTTGATAAAAGACTATTCAGATTTAAGAAATTTTTTGGAAAAAAAATCGGTTGGGAGATGTATGCTTTTTGGATAAGATATGTCGATATTTACCTTTATGCTTTTAAATGTATTAAAGGAAGTATTGACGGAGTTAAGTATAATTATAAAAACATCGACAGATTAACTGGTGACTTCCAAAAACATGAAATCCCAATTATTGAAAGAGTAAGAGAAGAACTTGTTTAAAGTTAATTTTTTAATTTATTAGTAATTCAGCCTATCCAAACATAAGGGACTATAAATAAATATGAATTTGTACAAAAATATAAAACTATTATTATTGGGTGGCAAACCGATTGGCTCCGTAGACATTGCTAGATATGCAAAGTCTTTGGGTTGTTATGTTATTGTTTGTGATTATTTACCAAAAGAGCAATCGCCGGCAAAACAATTTGCAGACGAAGTTTGGGAATATTCAACTGCTGATGTTGATTCAATAGTTCAAAGAGCGCAAAAAGAGGGGGTGAACGCTGTTTTCACTGGTGTTCATGAGTTTAACATTGCTCGTTGCCAAGAAGTTTGCGAAAAACTAAACTTGCCGTTCTACGTTGACAAGCCAACTATGACAAATGCCGCAAATAAAAGTTTTTACAAAAAACTTTTTGCTCAATTTCAAATTCCTTTGATTGCTGAATACAAAATAGAAGATAAAAAAATATATCCTGTTCTTTTAAAACCTGTTGATGGTTCGGGTGCCTATGGTTTAAAGATTTGCAATTCCGAACAAGAATTTCAAGAAAATTTGCCAAAAGCATTAGAGTTTTCATCTAAAAAAGAAGTTTTAATTGAGCAATATATTAAAGAAAAAGAAGAAATTACAACAGTTTATTTTATAGTAGACGGGGTTCCGTATCTTGCAAGCGTTGCTGACAGAATTGTAAAGCATTTTGATAATGCCGTTATTCCTTTGCCAATTGCTTATGTTTGGAATTCAAAATATTTAGATTTGTATGAAAAAACAATTGATGAAAAAATGAAAAAAGCAATTCAATTTATGGGCTTAAAAAATGGAATGTTGTTTATTCAATCAATTGTGAAAGATAATCAAATAATGCCATATGATATAGGTTTTAGGCTTTCTGGGACCCAAGAACAAAATATCATTGAAGCAATGTGTGGATATAATCCACTGAAATTAATGGTTGATTTTGCTCTTTATGGCAAATTTAATAATGACGATTTTGTTTCGTTGATTAATCCACATTTCAAAGGCGCTGCGGCGCAAATTACATTTTTAGCTAAACCTTCAGTTGTTGGACGTTTTGAGGGATTGGATGAAATTCAAAAAAATAATAACGTTATTAGGATAATAAAAAACAAACAAGAAGGCGAGTTAATCCCAGATAGTGCTCTTGGCACGTTAAATCAAGTGGCGCTTAGGGTTTTTGTAAAATCTGATAATCAAAAGAATTTACAAGATTTAATTGAAAGCATAAGAAAAAAAGTTAAAATTTATTCAAATACAAATATTGAAATAGGAATATAATTGATATGGCAAGTATTTTGATAACTGGGGCAAACGGAAAAATTGCATCTGCAATAATTGATAAAGTAGAAAAAAACAATAAATTATTTTTATTTTCAAGGGATAAGCAAAAATTAATTAACAATTATACTTATCTAAATAACGCTAGTTTCTACGATTACAAGGAAATTCATAATTTTTCAGAACAAATTGATATTGTTTTGCATTGCGCTTTTGAAAGAAGTAATGATGAAGCAAAACTTCTTGAAGCGCAAAAATTATCTGTTGTAATATTTGAGCTAGCAAAAAAAGTAAATTGTAAAAGATTTATAAACATTTCATCTCAAGCTGTATATGATGGGATTTCTGATTTGGCGCCAACAGAAGACGCTCCATTAAGACCTTTTGATTTGTATGGCACTCTAAAATTATCAACTGAAAAAATTCTTGAAAATATTCTCGATAAACAATCTTATTTAAATATCAGATTAACAGCTCTTTCTGGTTCTTATTATCCTGCACATATTTTGTCAAAAATTGTTAATCGCGCAATTGAAGATAGAATTATTGTTGCAGGCAGCAAAAATTTAAACTTTGCTTTTATGGATTTTAGAGATGCAATAGATGCATTTTTGATTTTATTTGATTTAAATTTAGAGCCAAAATTTAACACGTATAATTTAGGGAACAATCAGCAATATAACATTCTTGAAATAGCACAAGAAGTCCAAGATTGTTTAGCCGAGCGAAATATTGATGTTAAAATAAAAATTGGAAATGATGATAAAATATTAAATGCGCAATTGAATTCTACTAGATTTATGACTGAATTTAATTGGAAGCCAAAATATTCTTTAAAGGACACAATAAACAATTTAATTGATTTAAAATTAGGTAATTTATAATAATGCAGGTGTAATATGCAATTAATCGACAAACTCCAACAATCGCAAGCATATAAAAATTATTCAAAAATACTTCCGTACGTCAAACCCTATTGGTTCAGGGCAATGCTTGCAGTTTTGATTTGCATTCCAATCGGTGCACTTGATGCCGTTATTGCGCTTGCCTTAAAACCATACATGGATTTAGTTATGGTTGAAAAAACGGTGGAATCGCCTTGGTATATTCCTTTTGGAATTGTTGCATTTACTTGCCTGCAAGGGTTTTTGAATTACCTTGCAACTTATTTAAATACTTGGGTTGGTGGGAAAATAACCAATGATTTAAAATTTACTCTTTATAAAAAAATGTTAACCCTTGAAACAGGCTATTTCGATAGAAAAAAATCAGGTGATGTTGTTTGGAGATTTAATAACGACGCAGACACTGCTTGCAACGGGTTGTTAGAAAATCTTAAAACTTTCACATCAAGACTTTTTTCATCTTTATCGTTAGTAGCTGTTTTGTTTTATAATTCTTGGCAACTTGCGCTTGTCGCAGTTGTAGTTTTGGGCGGTGCGTTTTTACCGCTTGCAAACATTAGAAAAAGAATTAAAACCGTAATGGATAAGGCTGTGACCGCTGGTTCTGCTGTAATTACGGCCTATAATGAATCTTTTGCGGGAAATAAAACAATAATTTCATACAATCTTGCTAAATTACAAGAAAATAAATTTAAAAATATTTTATCTAACATATTTTCGCTAAAAATAAAAATGATTCAAAGAACATCTTGGCTTTCTCCAATGATGCACGTTATTGTTTCTGTTGGCATAGGTCTTGCTATTGGTTATGGTTCGCATTTGATTTTAACAGGACAAATTACAAGCGGTAACTTTGTATCCTTTATCACTGCTTTAATTATGCTCTATACTCCTGTTAAGAGCCTTGGAAACAATTTTAACGCTGTTCAAATGTCTTTTTTAGCGATTGAGCGCGTTTTTAAAGTTTTAGAAACAAAACCAGCAATTAAGGATAAAGATAGCGCTAAAAATCTTGAAACAATTCAAAATAATATTTTATTTGAAAATGTTTGTTTTGAATATATCAAAGGAAAACCTGTTTTGAAAAATATTTCACTTGAAGTTAAAAAGGGCGAAACGGTTGCGTTTGTTGGTAATTCTGGTGGCGGAAAATCTACAATTGTGAGCTTAATTCCTCGTTTTTATGATATTCAATCAGGTGCGATTAAAATTGATGGAATTGATATCAAAGACTATACCCTTGAAAGTTTAAGACAAAATATTGCCGTTGTTTTCCAAGATAATTTCTTGTTTTCTGGAACTATTAAAGAAAATATCTTATTAGGCAATCCAAAAGCAACAGATGAACAAATACAAAAAGCAATTAATATGGCATATTTAGGTGAATTTATTGCAAGTTTAAAAGATGGTTTAAATACGCAAATTGGCGAAAGAGGAATGTTGTTATCTGGTGGTCAAAAGCAACGCGTTGCAATTGCTCGCGCATTTTTAAAAGACGCACCAATAATTATCCTAGATGAAGCAACATCAGCACTAGACAACAAGGCTGAAGCAATTGTGCAAAAAGCAATTGATAACTTAATGAAAGACAAGACTGTTTTTGTAATTGCACACAGGCTTTCAACAATTCAAAATGCAAATAAAATTGCCGTAATTAACGAAGGGAAACTTGTTGAATTGGGCAATCACCAAGAGTTGTTAAATATTGAAAAAGGGCAATATAAAACGCTTTATGAAATGCAATTTAAAAAACAAGAAGTAAGTGTTTAATTAATTTGTCATATTTCTAAATATACTACACAAGAGCACTTCTTTAGGTTAAAATTATTTTATGGGGTCAAGGCTTTTGCCTATCGGAGATGTTTATTGATGAGTAAAACAATTTTAATTACAGGGGGGTCTGGTTTTCTTGGGTCAAATTTGTGTAAAAAATTAATCCAAGATGAAAACATTAAAATCATTTGCGTGGATAATAACTATTCTGGCTCTTTTGAAAATGTCTCTGATTTGTCAAATAACCCAAGATTTAAATTTATCGAGCACGACGTAATTTACCCTTTAGAAATTAACGAAAAAATAGATGAAATTTATAATTTAGCTTGTCCTGCGTCTCCTGTTTGGTATCAAGGTGATAAAGCTATTTTCACAACTAAAACCTGTGTTTTGGGCGCAATTAATATGCTTGAACTTGCAAAAAAGAACAATGCAAAGATTTTACAGGCTTCTACAAGCGAGGTTTATGGAGAGCCATTAGTTCACCCGCAAAATGAAAACTATCGCGGAAATGTCAATCCAATTGGCATTAGAGCTTGTTATGACGAAGGAAAAAGGTGCGCAGAAAGCCTGTTTTTTGATTACAATAGAATTTTTGGTGTCAAAATTAAAGTTATTCGAATTTTTAACACCTATGGGCCAATGATGGATTCAAAAGACGGAAGAGTTGTTTCTAATTTTATTTGTCAGGCTTTAAAAAATGAAGATTTAACAATTTATGGAAATGGGTCTCAAACGCGCAGTTTTTGCTATGTTGATGATTTAATTGACGCAATAATTAAAACAATGGCAACAAATGACGATTTTTTGGGTCCGATTAACTTGGGAAATCCTGATGAATTTACCATTAATGAGCTTGCACAACTTGTAAAAGAAAAAATTAATAACAACTTAAATATTACATACAACCCCCTTCCAGCAGATGACCCAACTCAAAGAAAGCCAGACATTACTTTAGCTAAAAAAATATTAAATTGGGAGCCAAAAGTTAAATTGTCGCAAGGGTTGGACAGAACAATTGAATATTTTGCTAAAAAAATTAATCCAAAGGAGAACAAATAAATGAAAGTATGTGTCATTGGGGTTGGATATGTTGGATTAGTTGTTGGTACATGCCTTGCAGAGATGGGTAACGACGTAATTTGCGTTGATAACAATGAAGAAAAATTGACTCAATTAAGAAAAGGAATTATCCCTATTTATGAACCAGGGCTTGAAGAGTTGATTAAGGTTAATGTAGCTGAAGAAAGATTAACTTTTAGCTCAGATATTAAATCTGCTGTTGCAAAGTCTCTGGTTTGTTTTATCGCCGTTGGTACTCCACAAGGTGAAGATGGCTCTGCAGATTTAAAATATGTTGAACAAGTGGCAAAATCGATTGGTCAATCAATAGAAAAATATACTGTAATTGTCGATAAATCAACTGTGCCTGTTGGAACGGCAGACAAAGTTACACAAATCATTAAATCTCAAACTGATGTTGAATTTGACGTTGTTTCCAATCCTGAGTTTTTAAAACAAGGCGCTGCGGTAGATGACTTTTTAAAACCAGATAGGGTTATAATTGGCTCAAATTCACAAAAAGCTTCTGAAATTATGAAAGAATTATATGCCCCATTTGTCAGAACAGGAAATCCTGTAATTATGATGGACGTTAAGTCTGCTGAGATGACAAAATATGCTGCAAATTCATTTTTAGCCGTTAAAATTTCATATGCCAATCAAATAGCTAATATCTGCGAGCGCGTTGGTGCGGATATTGACATGGTTCGAATTGGAATGTGCGCAGATAAGCGCATTGGGTCGCAATTTTTCTTCGCTGGGCTTGGTTTCGGCGGAAGTTGCTTCCCAAAAGACATTAAGGCTTTAACAAAAACTGCAATTGACAACAATTGCGATTATAGCTTGTTAAAAGCAGCTGATGATATCAACAAAGCGCAAAGACAGATTTTTATCGATAAAATTCTTAAAAAATTCAATAATGATGTTAAAGATAAAACTTTTGCAGTTTGGGGCTTGGCTTTTAAACCACAAACAAATGACCTAAGAGAAGCACCTTCAATCACAATAATAAATGCTTTGTTGGATAAGGGTGCTAAAATTCAAGCTTTTGACCCTAAGGCTTTTGATTTAGCGAAATTCTATTTTGAAGACAAAATCACATATTCAAAATCTGCGTATAGTGCGTTATCTGGCGCTGATGCAATGTTATTATTAACAGAATGGAACGAATTTAGACACCCAGATTTTGATAGAATGAAAAATTTGATGAAAAAACCTATTATTTTTGATGGCAGAAATCAATATAACGCAAAACGCTTGATTGAAAAAGGCTTTGACTACACTTGCGTTGGAAAAACTTATAACATAGGAAAATAGCTTTGAAAAACTGTATGGATAGAATTAAAATTTCTGTAATTGTTCCTGTGTATAACGCGCAAGAAACCATTAAAAATTGTCTAAATTCTTTAATCAATCAAACTTTTAAAGATTTTGAAATCATCTGCATTGATGACGGTTCAACTGATGATAGCTTAAAGATTTTAAATGAATATTCAAAAAATGATTCGCGAATTGTTGTTTTATCTCAAAAAAATTTAAAGGTTTCAAGCGCTAGAAACAAGGGGCTTTCTGTTGCAAAGGCAGATTATATTCAGTTTTTAGATTCTGATGACACATTAGATAAAAATGCTTTTGAACAAGTTTATAATAAAGCTATTTTAACAAATGCTGATATCACTCTTTTTGGGCACAGAAGAATTGTAGATGGAATAGTTGAATATGATAATTTAGATAAAATAGAAAGATATTTAAAGGATAATAAAAAAATATCTTCTATTATTCCTTTTACACACTATGTTTGGGATAAATTATTTAAAAAATCTTTTCTTTTAAAAAACAATATTTTATTTTCTAATGAAATATTAGTTTCAGAAGATGGTTATTTTATGCTTAATTGCCTTGCAAATAAGCCAAAAATTACAGTTGTTAATGAAATTTTGCATTCATATATTGATAACGAAAGTTCGTCAACTTCTTTATTAAATTGGACTGGTCATTCTGTTGATACTTTTTATCATATTTTAAAATCAAGCTTGTTTAAAAATGCCGATATTTTTTTAAAGCGTTTAATAATTAATAAGTATCTTAATTCATTAAAATATTGGTTTAGATGTCAAAAGCAACAGGGACAATATTTTAAAGATAACTATAAAAAGCTTTGCGAATTGTTTTTATATCTTGAAAAAAATATAGATAAAAAGCTATTTGAGCCAGCAAACCTTTTAGATTATGTTAAAAAAGAGGTTGAAAAAACCTATCAAAATAATTGCGATTGTATGGTTGTAAACCTTTGGTTTGCTGTAAATTATGGTGCAATTTTGACTTGTTACGGCGTAAAATGTTTGTTAGAAAAATTGGGTTATAAAACAAAAGTTGTTAATTTTATCGATCCAGCGAAACGTAATTGGTTTAAAGATAGCTTTGCTGTTAATTTTTCAAAAAAATATCTCAATTTGACAACTTTTTGTGAGACATATGAACAATTGCACAAATTGAACGATTATTGCAACACATTTGTTGCGGGATCTGATCAGATTTGGTCTTGTAAAATTTCAAAGAGTCATTCTTTTGGGCTTTCTCCATTCTATTATTTTTTAAATTTTCCAAAAGCAAATGCTAAAAGAATATCTTATGCGGCAAGTTTTGGACATGTCGGGTTTGAGGGTGTTGAGCAATCTCATTTAAATAATATGAAATTTTTCTTAAAACATTTTGATAATATTTCGGTGCGCGAAGAAACTGCCTGTAAAATGCTAAAAGATAATTTTAACGTCAATTCTGAACAGTTGATTGATGGCGCTTTTCATATTCCTAAAGAAAAATTAGAAGAGTTTACAAAAGAATATGATGACGAATTTAAAAAAGATTATATTTTAGCTTTTTGTTTGCCATATTACGAAAAACTCGATAAATATGAAAATGATTTAAACGAGATTTCTAAAAAAATTAATATTCCAATTAAAAAACTTTATTTTGATAAAAAAATACCTGTTCAAAAATGGCTTTCATATATCAAAAACGCCAAATTTGTAATTTCAGATTCGTTTCATGCGATTGTTTTTTCGATAATCTTTAATGTTCCTTTTGTTCAAATTTCAAATGCGCAAAATACGCAAAGTCGTTTTGAAGGATTGTTTAAAACTCTTGAGATAAAGAATTTTTCAACAGATGATTTGTCAAAAATTGACCTAAATGAAATAATTCAAAGCTTTGATTGGAACTTGATTAATTTAAAGCTTGAAAGTGAAATTTTGCGCGCTCAAGAGTGGTTAGCTAATGCAATGAAAAAAGAAAAAAATGCCAAAATCACAAAAAACGATATAATATATTTTAGAGATTATGCTAGAAATATTATTTTTGAGCAATATTTGCCAGAGTTTAAAACAGCAATAATCTGCAATAAGAGGGATTTTTCTTTTTATTTAAATTTGTCAAAATTAATGATTAGCTATCTTTATTTATGTTTAAAATATACTTTTTCAAAAGGTGCGACAAAAAAAATAACCAATACGGAAAAAATTAAAATTGAAATTAAAATAAAAACATTGTTTGAAATGCTTGAAGTATACAAAAAAAGGCTAGGTAAAAATGATATCAAATGACATAAAATATAGCTCGTTTCATTATCTGATTGCGCTTTTAAAAGAATATGGAATTAAAAACATTGTTGCCTCTCCTGGCACACAAAATGCTGCTTTTAATTTATTTGTTCAAGATGACGATTTTTTCAATGTTTATTCTGTTGTTGATGAAAGAAGCGCTGTTTATGTTGCCAATGGAATTGCAATTGAAACAAACGAGCCTGTTGTAATTACATGCACAGAAGCAACTGCAAGCAGAAACTGGCTTTCTGGGTTGACTGAAGCCTATTATTCAAAGCTCCCAATTATTGCTTGCTCTTTTTTTAACAGCGATTTAAATAAGTTTTCTTTTTCTCAACAATTCGTCGATAGAAGTGTTTCTCAAAACGATATCAAGGAAATGTCTGTTGAATTGCCTAAAATCACAAATGAAAAAGAAAAAAACAAAGCTTTAACTGTTTTAAACGCTGCATTATCAACCGCAAAAAACTTTAAAACCCCTGTTCATATCAATTGTCCTGCTTTTTTAGATGTTGAGCAAATAAATAATATTAAATCATTGCCAAAAGATATCTATTCAACCGAAGTATATAAAGCCAATTTCCCAGATTTTTCTCATGAATTAGATAATCAAAAAGTAGCAATTTTTATTGGCGCACATTCAAGATTTTCTTTATCATGTGAAAATGCGATAAGTGAATTTGCGAAAAAATTAAATATTCCTGTTTTTTGCGATAGCAATTCAAATTATTATGGCCATAATAAAATTTTAATTTCGCAATTGAATAATAAATTTAAAAATGACTTAACTCCTGATATCATCATTGATATTGGCGAAGTTTGCGGTGAATATTCATCTTTTGCTTTATTTTCAAATGCAAAAATTTGGCGAATTTCACCAGATAATAAGTTTCATACAAGGTACAATAAACCAATTGAAAAGCTTTTTTGTTGCGAAGAAGAAGTGTTTTTTAATTCGTTTAAAAACCTTAAAAAAACAGCTTATTTTGATGAAGTTTCTAAAAATATTGTCAAATTTAATTCAATTGATTTGCCGTTTAGTTTGCCCTATATTGCAAGGGGTTTAAGCTATAATCTTCCAATAAATTCAACATTGCATCTTGCAATTTTAAACTCTTTGCGCTCAATGAATTATTTTGATTTAGCTCAAAATATTAACGTCAAAGCTAATGTTGGCGGTTTTGGGATTGATGGTGCTTGTTCGACTTTGGTTGGTCAATCTTTGGTTGATGAGAACAAAAAGTGTTTTGGTTTAGTTGGAGACTTAGCGTTTTTTTACGATATGAATATTTTAGGTAACAGGCACCTTAAAAACAATTTAAGATTTTTGCTTGTAAACAACAATAAAGGTGCTGAGTTCCATTTGAAAACAAACTCTATTTCGAAAATCGAAAATAAAATAGAAAGATTAAACAAGATTGTCTCTGCCGCTGGACATTTTTCAAACGGCGCTAAAGCTTGGGCAGAAGCTTGTGGTTTTGAATATTTTTGTGCAAACGACAAAAATGAATTTGATAATTTAATTAAAGATTTTTGTTTAAAAGAATTTGAAAAACCTGTTTTATTTGAATGTTTTACAAATGTCGAAGATGAAAATGAGGCTATAAAGGTTTTAGAAAATGAAAAATAATTTAAATAAGACTTGGCTTGTTTTTGGGGCATCTTCTGGAATTGGCAAGGTAACAACTCTTCAGCTTTTAAACCGTGGTTATAACGTTATTGCTGTTGCAAGAAGAATTTTAGATTATAACCACGATAATCTTTTGGCACTAAGCACTGATATAACAAAGCCAGAGACAATAAATCAAACCATTCAAAAAGGACTAGAACGTTTTGGTACAATTGATTTTTTGCTAAATAGCGCTGGGATATCAAGCTATGGAACGTTTGAAGAAGAAAATATAGATGTTATGCGCGAAGTAATGGAGGTTAACTTTTGGGGTTCATATAACTCAATTAAAGCTATTCTTCCGTATTTTAGAGAAAATAAAAAAGGTGTCATAATAAATATTTCATCTGAAATGGGGTTATATCCTCGCGCATATGGTGCAGCATATTGTTCTTCAAAATATGCTCTTGAAGGTTTAACAAATGTTTTAAGGTGGGAAACTAAAGACTTTTGCAAAGTAATTTCTGTTGAATTAGATAAGTTTAACGGTACCGAAATTGGCGCAAACAAACCAAAAGGTGTGTCTAATATTAAAGAATATCAAAATTTAAAATGGCTTGAGACTAAAGATATTAATTTTGAAGTAGATGATAATGATTTAAAAATTGCAGTTGAATATATTATTGATGAAGCATTAAAAGACAATCCATCAAGACATTTGCTCCTTGGTAAAACAATTTGTCACAGGGCAAATCAAGAGTTGAATTTAATTAAAAAAGATATTAAAAATTCATTGATTAAATCTTACAAATGTGCCCATTTTGATATTGCTAAACTATGCAAAAAATATTTTAAATATAAATTTTTATCCATTTTTTCATTAAACAAAAAGAAAGATTATTATAAAAAGAAGGTTGAATTTATTGAAAATATTAAAAAAATATTGAAATAAATTAATCTGGATAATAATAAATTGTATATATTTTATTTGTTTTGATTTTAACTTTTCCGCCTTTAATAAAATTGGTTAACGAGCCAGTCGGCGGAAGTGGAGTTAGTGCCCATTTGAGAGGAAAAACAAACAAGCTTCTGTCTTGACCAAAAATTTCAAGCGCTGGGCTTAGGTTTTCTTTTTTAATATTTGGAATTTCAAAATCGCTTAAAATTATGCTTGCAGGAATTCCATTCATTCCTGATGTAATTATTGTATTGACCTTTGCTTTAATTTTTGTGTTTCTTTTAACAAGCAATTCTTTTTTTATAAACACATTGTTATCGACAATTAAATCAATGATTTGCCCTTCATAAAGCTCTTTTTCTGATTTAATTGGTTCTAAAAATCTGATATTTATAAAAGTTTTTTGTGTATTTTCAAAATTATATTTGTTTTCAATTTTTTCTTCTGGAATTAAATCTTTAACAAATTCATCTTCAACAATTTGTGAATTTGCAAATGCTAAATTAAAAAACAAAATTGAAAATATAATAAAAATTTTATTCATAATCTTGCCATTGTCCAAAGCGATTTTTTGCCTTTTGGGCTGTAATCTTCCTGTTTTCGCGCGAAGTTAACAAATAATTTTGATAGTAAACATTATCAATATACTCATTATTAATTAAATAGCTTGGATAGTTAAAATATATCCTTTCGTAGATATATGCAAGACGTCTTGAGGTTAAATTGTGTGCCGAAATTTTGTCTTGTCTTGTTTGCGGATATGTTTTTGAGATGTGGATTATTAGACCAAGAGGGTTATATCCCGCTTTAACCATGTAATCAACAGCTAATTTGTCAAAAACAAGTTCATATTTTTTAGGTGCCGCTTTTAATTTAACGGCAGCTAAAAATCCATTTCCTAGCCCATCATAAGACCTTGTTGCTCTTGGAATTTCCCTTGCAATATAGGCTGCAAGTTCATCTTCTGTTTCAATGTTTTTGTATATGTCGCTAAAAACAACAACTTGTCTTTTTGTTAAAGGTTTATTGTTTTTTAAAATATTTCTTTTATCTGTATCGTCATATGCAAAAACAACCCTTTTTTCAATTCTATTGGCATTTAATATTTTAAAACCAATTTCATTGATTTCGGCTTGAATTTTTTTGTCCTCGTTTAATTTTATGTCTTGATTAGCTATTGCAGCTAATGCAAGTAGCACAAGTGTTGATATTAATATCTTTTTCATTTTTCTCCGCAGTTAATTAAAACATACCTTTTTTTGCAAAAAAGACTGCTGCACTGATTGCCGCAATAAGCGAAATTATGCTGACGATTAAAAATCCAAATTCGTTATTTGCAAACGGAACAGCAACGTTCATACCCCAGAAGCTTGAAAACATTGTTGGTATTGCGAAAATGATTGCAATTGATGTTAAAAATTTCATCACAATGTTTAAATTGTTTGAAATGATTGAAGCAAAGGCGTCCATCATGTTTTCTAAGATGTTTCTGTGCATTTCTACCATTTCAAGCGCTTGTTTGTTTTCAATGATTACATCTTCAAGTAAGTCAATGTCATCTTCGCTGAATTTTAACAGAGTGCTTTGTTTTGCACTTTGGCTAATTCTCATGATTTTTTGTAAAACCATGTAGTTGTCGCGAAGTGCTGTTGTGAAGTAAACCAAAGATTTTTGAACCTCGAACAATTGGAAAAGCGCTTTGTTTTTCATTGTTTTTCTTAATTCTTCTTCGATTTCTTCAGATTGTTTATAGATGTAATTTAAATATCTTAAGTAATATTTTGTTGAACGGAACAAGATGTCTAACAAGAATTTTGTTTTGTTTCTTGTGTCAAATGAACCTGAAGTATCTTTATTGAATGAACCAATGACTTTGTTTTTCTTTGAACAAACTGTAATAAAGCCCCTGTCTGTGAAAATAATACCTAAAGGTAAAGTGTCATAGGTTCCTTCATCTTCCATAGTTGGAATATTTGTGATTATTAATAAACAATCATCTTCTATTTCAATACGTGAACGTTCGTCAACGTCGAGTGAATTTCTTAAAAAGCTTTCATCTAAATTTAAAATTAGGGAAACTTTTTGAATTTCATCATAAGTAGGCTCGATTAAATTAAACCAAGAACCGCTTTGCGCCTCATTAATTCCGAGCTCGATAAGTTTATTATCTGTTGTTTTTAAGATTTCAATCATGATTTTACACTCGTTTTTCTGGGGTTAATTATATTAAACTACACAAATTTAAATATGTAAATATAAAAAGAAACCTCTTTTCTTAGAAAGAGGTTCTTTAACACACACACAAAACCATTTTTATATCTTTTTTTACGCAAATTCTGGACGTGGCTCTTTTGCGAGCTTTTGAGCCAGAGCGTTTTTCTTTGCCATCTGGGCAGCAACAATTTTTCTTGCAGCCTCCTGCATTCGCTCTTTTTTCGTTTTTGGCGTTTTCATTTTCAGATACTGAATGTTCATTGTCATTGCTTTTTTGCAAATATCACTCAGTGACTGCTGAATTCGAAATGCTTCCATATGGGCATTTGCGTAGTCATTCATTGCCTCTAACATTTTATTTGGGTCGACTATTGAACTTTGGATTATCGCATTATCAACTTTCAAGCTTTGATACTTGCGAACCAATGCCTTGTCGAGCTTGTCATTTGCTCCGATAGCCATTTTATTCCTCTATTTTCCCTCTATATTTTAATAAAGTATTTTTATCTTTAAAAATTGATTTTTTGTTTAATATTTTGTTAACATTTCTTAATATTAATAAAGGTTAAAAAAGGGAATAAAACTTGTATCAAAAGCAAAAATGAACTAATATATTAATATCAAGCGCCAAGGAGATTTCTGAAAAGTACAATGAGCAACAATCAAATTATAAACGACAAAATGCAACAACGTGCGCTTCTGATTTCGATTTTAAACAAATATTCTAATGCAAAAGAAATAAATCCCGAAGAAGTCAATGTTGATATGGAGCTTTTGGCGCAAATTCCCGACAAAAACCATATCTGCAAAACTCTTTTAAGGGAAATTAAAGAAGTAGATAGCGCATATGCCAATTTTTGCGCGTTGATTTTGCTTGAAGTTGTTGATGAAAACACTCTTGAAAAACAAGCAATAGAATATTTGAAAGATAAAAACATTCCAGATGATAACAAATTTTTTATTATTTCAATTATGCGCCAAAGAGGTATTCCAATTGAATATTCGCAAATGTCTGGATATATTCAACAGCTAGATAAAATTGCAAAAAATGGTGTAAAAAACTTTTTGTTAAATGCAATTGACGAGGCTGATGCGCAAATTGACCTTTTGGATTTTTATTTAAATATTCCAAAAGAAGAAAAATTATATTTTTTAAATAATCTTGCAGAAGAATATGATGGAGATGATTTAGCAAATGCTTTTTCAATCATTTCGCAATTAGATGTTGATAATGATGAAATTGAAATAATTATTGAAGCCCTCCTAAATACAAAATCACCATATGCTATTGAAGGACTTGATTATATCTTAAACCATTACGAGCTTAAAGATAAAACAAAAAGTTTTGTTTCGCGCGGTTTAAAAGAAATTCGTTTTGCAAATTCAAGATTTATAAATAACTCTTTAATTAAAAACTCATCTGTTTTTAGATGTTACGTAAGCTTTGTTGATGGCTATTCGAATTTTTCTTTGATTGTTTCTCGCCAAAGAAAAAATAAAGACCTAGACGCCATTTTATTGGCTGTTAACACCCAAAAGGGCATTACTTCTTGCATGGGTTTTAACTCAATTTCTTTGGCAAATTTTGATTCAATTTTAAAAAGATTATTCACAGATTCTGTGCCTGTTGAAATCGCGCCAAATGTTGTTAAATCTTTGGTTAATTATTATTGTGATAAAAATAAATCAACAAATACAACTCTGCCATATGAGTATATTGTTTGGAAAAAACTCTTAGAAGACATCTCTGTGCTTGAAGTTGATATTTCAGATTATCTAAATTCTCAATTAAAAGTGATTGAATTAGATGAATTAAAAGTTAAAAAATTTGCAAGTTGCAAAATGGTTGAAACTTGGTATTTTTCACATGGTCAGCACCCAATAATTGATGAGTTAATTGAAAAAATTGAAAAAAGACATGTAAATACAATTGAAAAAATTAATGAATTAGTCCTAGATACCATAGATACTCAAGTTTTAACCGATAAAGGAATTTTATCAGAATTGCAAACGCGACTTCTTTTACAAGCTTATATTGCAAAACTTGCTGGTTTTAATATTACTTCAAGTTGCTCTTATAGCCTGTGTTTTAAAAATCCATTCAGAAAGCTTTTGATTACTTCAATTGTTGATAAAAGTCTATATTACTACTTCAGCACAAGACTATTTGAAAAAGAAGGCAAAGCTAAAAATATTTTTGGCAACAAATATCAATCAACTTTTACCATTGAAGAGCTTGAAAATTTAATGGCAGATTTAGAGGACAAATGGTCATAAGAAAAAGAATTTTAGCTCTTGATATCGGTACAAAAAGAATTGGGGTCGCTGTGAGCGACGCTATGTGGCTTGGGGCAACGCCTTTGTGCACAATTGAGAGAAAAGATGACAAAAAAGCGCTTGAAGAAATCAAAAAATTTGCAAACGAATATTTGACAGATTTAATTTTGATTGGCGTTCCATATAATATGGATGGTTCGCTTGGTTTCCAAGCAAAAAATTGTCTGGATTTTATTAAACCATTAGAAAATGAATATACCATCTTAAAGCAAGACGAAAGACTTTCTTCTCAGGCTGCTGAAGATTATCTTAAACAAAAAAATAAAAAATATACAAAAAATAAAGGACTTGTTGATAAAGTCGCAGCATGTGTGATATTACAAGATTATTTAGAAAATAATAGATAAGGAAAAAACTATGGAAAACACAAATCCGCAAATCATTAAAACCATTGGTGAACAAGGCGAAGAAATTTACATGAAGCTTCAAGAAGTTGTAAACATTGAAAATCAAGATTACGCAATCTTATCAATTGTCGAAGAAGATACTTTGCCAACTGGCGGAAATGACGAAAGTGATGAACTTATCATCATGAAAATGTTTAAAACAGATGATGAGTGCACTTTTGAAATTATTGAAAGTGACGAAGAATTTAACTTTGTTGCTCAAGCAATTGCAGATTCAGAAGATGATGAAGAATAACTAAAAAAAGCCTCGTCCGAGGCTTTTTTTAAACTCTATTTAAAAGTTTTTCTTCTTCTTTTCTTTTTTTAATTATTTTTGCGCGTTTGCTTCTAAATAACATATCGCAAAAGGCTTCTAAACGTGTGATGAAACCAGCTTCGCCTGTGTGTTCGTCAATTGTTAAGTTTAATAATGGCTTGTTAAAAATTTTGGATTTTCTTCTAATTTCTTCTAACATTAAGCTGTCAGGGCCGCAACCAAAAGCCGTGACTGTAACTATTCCGTCAATTTTTTCATCTTGAAGGTAGTGACCTGCACAACCAGACATTTCGTATTGATTAGCCCAATATAGCGAAACTCCAAGTGCATTTAGCCCGTTTTGCATTTGCTCTTTTGTTAACATGCTTGAATCTAAAACGCCAACGTCCATTTGCTTAAGTTTTTTTGCAATATCCATGCAAGCGCATTTGTCGTAAATATTATACCCATGCCCAATTAGAGCAACGTTGATAGGTTTTAAGTCTTCTTTTGGCGGTATAATAACCGTTCCGCTTGTCGCGTTTTTAAGCGCAATTTCATATGGAACGCCATTTTGCGCCATTACATTGAAATTATTTTGAACGATATTTCCTGCTTTTTTTGCTTTTTCTAAGATATCATGATTTGTAATATTATAATATTTTCCAATTTCTGCCAAAAAATCTTCTAAATCAGCATTTTTTTCTGATTTATCTAGTGTTGCTTCAATTAAATTATAATCACCTTTAACCACGTTTCTGATTAAATCTGGCAAGCCTCTAATTTTTGAGCAATTATAAATTTTTGGGGCAATTGATTGAATTGAAGGCACAAAAATATTTTTAACACCTTTATCAATTAAATTTAAAACGTGTCCAACATAGATTTTAATGGGCAAACATGTTTCTGTAACAACTAGCGAAGCACCTTGCGCAACCGTTTTTTTGGTTGTTTTGTCAGATAAAACCACTTTAATTCCTAAAGAGGTAAAAAACCCATACCAAAAAGGGTAATAGGTGTAATATGACATTGCTTGCGGTATTCCGATTGTTTTTTCCATAATTTTATAATACATCAAATATTTAAATTTGTTAAAAAATATCTTTTAATTTATCAAATTTTCAATTATTTGCGTTTTATTTATAATATCTGTAAGGGAAAAACATGTCTTTTCAATATATAAATCCGATTTATTTGCAAAATAATCAAACTTTTGTGCCATATGTTCAAATGCAACCGCAAATGGCGCAAAATTCGTATATGCAAAACCCTTATTTACAAAATCCTTACAGTGCAAGTTTTTATAATCAAAGTGTTCAATTCCCTTACAATAATCCAATTTATGCCCCTAAAATTTCAAATGAATATTCTTCATTAGGGCAAATTAGAACCATGAATGGCGAAAATGTTTATATGTTCCAATTAAAAAATGGACATAAAGTTGCAATTTTGCCAACAAAAGACAAGGCGACAATTGTTAAAACCTTTGTAGACGCTGGTTCAATCAATGAAACCGACCCAAAACGCGGTGTAATGCATGCGATAGAACATTCGTTGTTTAAAGGTTCTAGTAAATTAAAAGATGGAGACGTTTTTAACTATACCGCTCAAATGGGCGCTTCAACTAACGCGTCAACTGATTATGCAAAAGTAGATTATTATATTACAGCGCCATACATGGATAAAAACAATCTTGATAAAACTATCCAAATTCAAGGCGATATGGTTTATAATCCAAAATTTGAGCAAAATGCAATTGAGTCCGAAAAAGGTCCTATTTGCTCTGAAATTTCAATGATTAATGACGACATTTCAACAGTTGCATTTGATAAAGTTGTTAGAAACTTGTTCCAAATTAATTCAAATTCTCAAAATCTTGTAGCAGGTTCGATTGATACTGTCCAAAATTTAAAACAACAAGATTTCTTTGATTACCACCAAAATTATTATTCACCAAACAACATGTATACTGTTGTTGTGGGTGATGTTGATGTTAATTCAACAATTGATGAAATTTCAAAAAACTTTAAATCCGTAAATAATGTTCAATACAATAAGCAATATCATAGCGAAACATTAACACCTATAACAAACGCTAAACGTGAAGATATTAGAAGCTCAAAAACAAACTATACAACTACATATCTTGCTTTTTCTGGCCCAAAACCTCAAGATAGCAAAGATTTTGTAATTTCAAAAATGCTTGATTTTTATATGAGCCAATGTTCAACTTCATATTTGAAAAATAATCTTGAAAAAATCGACGGTGACTATGCTTCAAGCATGCAAAAAGTTGGCTTAGGAAGCAATGACCCATATGCAATGATTTCTGTTATGGGCTTAAATCCATCTGATGAGCAAAAAGGCTTGGATATTTTCTATGACGCAATTTATCAACTTCAAAACAAACCTTTGAGTGATGATGACATGCAAGCAATGATTAATTTTGCAAAAAAAGACGCTGAATATATGATGTCAGATTCTGAATCTATCTGCGATATGCTTGGTTCATGTTTTTTGGATAATTCAATGGATTTAATTTCAAATTACAAACAAATCGCTCAAAACATCACAAAGCAAGATATTATGAATTTTGCAAGAAAATATTATGACTTAAATAAGGTTTCAATCGTTGTTGTTCACCCAACAAGCGTTTCTGAGGAAGAAATTAATCAAAATTACGATAAATCTAAATATTCTCTAACTGCTCAAAACAAAACTCAACAAGTTCCATTTACTGGCGCTTTTAATGTTAATACTCAAAATATTAGAGAATATGAATTAAAAAACAACACTCATTTAGCATTAAATAATTCAAAATCTAATATTTGTGCGTTTAATTGGACAATGAGCACCCCTCCAATTAAACCAAAAAATCCAAATATTCCAGCAGTATTGGCTTATATTTTCCAAAAAGGCTCTCAATATTTAAATCAAAACGAACTTGAGCGCTTTATGGAGCTAAACGGAATTGACGCAAATGTTGCAGTTAATGGCAGAAGAATTGAAATCAATGCAAATTGTATGGTTGACGGGGTTGATAAAACTTTAGCGTTAATGAACGAATTAATGTATAACCCAAAAATTACTCAATCAGACTTTGAAGATGCAAAAAAATACGTTAAAAATGCTCTTAAAGCAAGTCAAAAAGACGCAAATTCAAACTTATTAGATAAAATGTATCCTGGTTATTTCCCAACAATTGCTCAAAAATTGCAAACAATTGACGAGCTAAAAATTGAAGATGTTAAAGAATTTTATTCTCAACTTTTAAATTCTGCATCATCAAACTTTGTTGCAACCGCACCAATTAATAACTATCCAAGCATTTCTCAAAGTATAATTGACGCGCAAAACAATTCAAATGGAATTAAATTTAAAGATTATACCCCAAGACTTGCTCCAATGTTTGAAGCACAGACTGAAAATAAAGTAATTGTTGATACAGATGATTTAAACCAAGCGCAAATCTATAAGTCATATAAATTCCCATTTTCAAGAAATATCCACGACGAAGCTAAATTTGAACTCGTAAATATGATTTTGGGTGGCTCTCCAAATTCAAGATTATTTTCTGATTTAAGAGAAAAACAAAATCTTGCATATAGCGTTTCTTCAAATATTCAATCATTTGAAAATACAGGTATTTTAACTTTTAAAATTCAAACAACAACAGATAATCCACAAGCTGGAATTAAATCATATGAAAACGTTCAAAAATCGCTAGACGGTTTTAAAAACCACGCAGATAAATTATGCAATGAATACGTTACAGATGATGAACTTAAAGCTGCAAAAATGAAATTAAAACAAGCTATTGTTGGGCAAATGCAACATCCGTTATCTGAAACAGATTTGTTGTCCATGAATATGCTTGAGCCATTTGGTATTCAAAGAATTGATAAATATGTCGACGCAATCGACGCTGTAACTAAAGATGATATCAAAGCGGCTGCAAACTTTATTTTCTCTAACAAATCTACAACATCTATTCTTGCAAGCCCAGACACAATCAACTCTCAAATGCCTTATTTGCAAACTTTGGGCACGGTTACTAACGCGTAATTTTTTATTTACTAATTTTTTAAATGGTGCTATTATTTTTTTGAAAAATAAGGAGAAGCATTATGACAAAAATTGGGATTTTAGGTTATGGAAACTTGGGTCGCGGAGTTGAAAATTCGATTAAACAAAATTCCGATATGGAGCTTGTTGCAATATTTACCAGAAGAAATCCTCAAGATTTAAAAATTAATTCTAATGCAAAAGTTGTTTCAATTGATGAAATTGAACAATGGAAAGATGTAATTGATGTTTTGATAATTTGCGGCGGTTCAGCTTCAGATTTACCTGTTCAAACTCCCAAATATGCACAAATTTTCAATGTTATAGATAGTTTTGATACTCATGCAAAAATCCCAGAACATTTTGAAAATGTCGATAAATCGGCAAAAGAAAACAATAAAGTTGCAATTATCTCTGTTGGTTGGGACCCTGGAATGTTCTCTTTAAATCGTTTGTATGCAAATGCAATTTTGCCAGAAGGCTCTGATTACACTTTTTGGGGAAAAGGAGTCAGCCAAGGACATTCTGACGCGATTAGAAGAATTGAAGGGGTGCAAGACGCAAAACAATATACAATCCCTGTTGAAAGCGCGCTAGAGCTTGTTAGAAGCGGTAAAAATCCTTCTTTATCAACTAAAGATAAACACATTAGAGAATGTTTTGTGGTTTTAAAAGAAGGCGCAGATAAAGAAAAAATTGAACAACAAATCAAAACAATGCCAAACTATTTTGCAGATTATACTACAATTGTTCATTTTATTTCTCAAGAGGAATTAAACAAAAACCATAGCGCAATTGCACATGGTGGTTTTGTTTTTAGAAGCGGAAAAACAAGTGACAATACAAACCATGTTATTGAATATAGTTTAAAACTTGATTCAAACCCTGAGTTTACTTCAAGCGTCTTAGTCGCATATGCACGTGCTGCGCATAAATTAGCTCAAGAAAAACAATTCGGCGCAAAAACTGTTTTTGATATTGCTCCAAAATATTTAATTAACAAAACAAATGAAGAAATCAGAAAAACAATGCTCTAAATTAATTGTTGACTGACTACCTTCGTTGTAGTTTAATTATATTTAGCGCTCAATTTTGAAGCTTAACAAACAGGGAAAATAATGGATATTATTAATAAAATAAAAGAGTTAAAAAAGGCTAAAAACGCTATTATTTTAACTCATTGTTATCAAAATATTGAAATAGATGAAGTTTCTGATTTTGTCGGCGACTCTTTATATTTAAGTAAAATGGCTGCTCAAACTAATGCAGACATCATTATTTTTGCTGGTGTATATTTCATGGCACAAAGCGCAAAATTGTTATCTCCAAACAAAAAAGTTTTAATGCCAAATATCAACGCAGGTTGCGAAATGGCGGATATGATAACAGTTGAAAAGTTGAAAAAATTAAAAGAAAAATATCCAAATCTTCCTGTTGTTTGCTATATTAACTCAACTGCTGAAGTTAAGGCGCTTTGTGATGTTTGTTGCACTTCATCAAATGCTGTTGACGTCATTAAAAATTTAAACGCAGAAAAAATTATTTTTGTTCCAGATAATTATTTAGGAAAGTTTGTTGAATCAAAATTAGATAATACAGAAATAATCACTTTTGATGGTTGTTGCCCAATACATCAAAAAATTACTGTTGAAGATATTAAAAAAGCAAGAATAGATTATCCAAAAGCGGTTGTTTTAGCCCACCCTGAGTGCAATCAAGAAGTTGTTAAAGCAAGCGATTTTGTTGGTTCAACAAAACAAATCATGGATTTTGTTTTAAATACAGATTATAAACAATACGTTATCGCGACTGAAAAAGGCGTTGTAGATAGATTAAATAGAGATTCAAAAAACAATAATTGGGATAAAGAATTTATTTTGATTAATGAAAATATTATTTGTCCTGATATGAAAAAAAATACACTTCAAGATATTTTACAAGTCTTAGAAACCGAAGAAAACGAAATTACGCTTGATGATGAAGTTATTGAAACAGGCAGAAAGTGTATTGATAAAATGTTTGAATTAACAAAATAAAAAAGCGGGTTTTAACCCGCTTTAATTTTTATATAACACCTTGTGCCATCATTGCAGAGCTTATCTTTTTAAAGCCTGCAATATTTGCACTTGCAACATAGTTTGTGCCAAGATTATATTCTTTTGCGGTATCCTTGCAAGATTTAAAGATGTTTTTCATAATGCCTTCAAGTTTTTTATCTACTTCTTCAAAACTCCAAGAATATCTCATTGAGTTTTGGCTCATTTCAAGAGCGGAAGTTGCAACACCACCTGCGTTTGCTGCTTTTGCAGGTGCTAAAAGTACGTTGTTTTCTAAGAAATAGTTAATTGCGTCAATTGTTGTTGGCATGTTTGCACCTTCACCGACTGCAATTACGCCATTTTTAACTAATAATTTTGCTGTTTCAAGATTGATGTCGTTTTGCGTTGCACAAGGCAATACAATATCTGCTTTAATTGTATAAACAGCTGGTGTTTTACCTTTTTTATTTTCAATATATTTTGCATGTGGATAATTATTTAAATATTCTTTAATTCTAAGTCTTTCGACTTCTTTAATTCTTTTGATTTCAGATAAATCAATTCCAATATCGTCATAAATACAGCCGTTTGAATCTGACATTGCAACTACTTTTGCGCCATATTCAATAGCTTTTTGAGCGGCATAGATTGCAACGTTGCCAGAGCCAGAAATTGTAACGGTTTTGCCGTGTAAATCAAGGTTGTTTTCTTTTAACATTTCTCTCATGAAATAAATCAAGCCAAAACCAGTTGCTTCTTTTCTTGCCAAAGAACCACCGTAATCAAGTCCTTTTCCGGTCAAGACGCCTGCTTCATATGTATTTTTGATTTTTCTGTATTGACCAAATAAATAGCCAATTTCTCTTGCGCCAACACCGATATCGCCGGCTGGAACGTCAAGGTCATGTCCAATATGTCTTTGTAATTCGTTCATGAAGCTTTGGCAAAAGCGCATGATTTCCATATCTGATTTGCCTTTTGGGTCAAAATCTGATCCGCCTTTACCGCCGCCAATTGGCAAGCCAGTTAGTGCGTTTTTGAAAATTTGTTCAAAAGCTAAAAATTTCATAATGCTTTGATTTACGCTTGGGTGAAATCTTAAACCGCCTTTAAATGGACCAATTGAGCCATTAAATTGAATTCTATATCCGCGATTAACTTGAACTTTGTTGTTATCATCAATCCAAGGAACTCTGAAGGTGATAATTCTTTCCGGTTCAACTAATCTTTCTAATAAAGACAATTCTTCAAAGCTTGGATTTTTTTCTATAACAGTTTTTAAACTGTTTAAAACCTCATCTACTGCTTGAATAAACTCTTTTTCATTTGCATTTTTTTCTTTAACACTTGCTAATACTTCATTAATATATTTGCTCATATATTCTCCTTTTTATCGGAAAAATTGTAGCACTATTTGGCTTAAATTACAATTTTTTTTCATACTTTTTTTAATTAAGAATTTATAAAGAAAATAGCAAAAAATTTTTTTCACGTGTTTTAAAATCATGTCAAAGAGAGAAAATATCTAGACAAATAATATTGTTATTGTAAGATTAAAAAACAGTGTTGTTAAAGGAGATAAAATGAAAATTTCGCAAATTATGGGCGCTTATTCTGCTCAAAAAATTCAAAGAGTGAATTCAAATTCTTATGTTTCACGTCCAAACCTTGTTAACAAGGCAGATTTTGTTTCTTTCAGCGGTCAATACGTTGAAAAACCAGTTAATGTAGATTTAGAAACTGCAAAATTTGTTGCAAACAGCTTGTCTACTTCAACTTCTGGACACAGAGCAGTATATGGCAGCGACAAATTTAATAAAGATATTGTTGAACTTTTAACTGTTGGTGTTGCAAAATATGCAAAAGATCAAGCAAAGGGACAAGATCGCAATCCTGTTGTTATGATTGGTGGAGATACTCGTCAAGCAACTAGAGAATCATTGCCTTTGATTAAAGAAGTTCTTCTTGGGCAAAACGTTGATGTATTATACATTGAAAAACCTGTCCCAACTCCTCTTTTGGCACTTGCAGCAAGAGAACATGACGTTGATTTAGCAATTTTAATGACAGCAAGCCATAACCCTTGGGCAGATGGTGGATATAACCTAGTTACAAAAAATGGCGCAATTGCACCAGCTGAAGTAACACAAGAAGTTGCAAAAAAAGTTGTTGAAACAGCTCAAAAAGGTTCATATACAGCAAATAAAGCCGCAACTCCTGCTGTTGTTAAATTTTTCCCATATGAAATGTATAAAAACGAATTAGACGCTAATAAATTAATCAATTGGGATAAAATCCAAAACGCTAATATTGACGTATATTATGACGCATTAAATGGAACAGGCGAAAATGTTTTACCTGATTTATTAAATGACTATGGTATTGCATCAACAAACGTTAAATCAACTGGACATGAAGGTCCAAACCCTGTTGCTAAAAACTTTGGCGAACTTTCTGCAAATGTTAAAGATTCACAAGCTGCGCTAAAAATTGGTCTTGCAACAGACGGTGACGCTGATAGATTTGGCGTAGTTGATGAAAACGGTGAATTCATGCCTGCAAATGATGTATTATTATTGGCAGCATATCACTTAGCTAAAAACAAAGGTCTTGATGGTGCGATTATTCGTTCTCAAGCTACAAGCTCACAACTAGACGCTGTTGGTCAAAAATATGGTCAACCAATTTATGAAACACCTGTTGGTTTTAAATATATCGCAGAAGATATTATGGATTTAAGAAAAGAAGGCAAAGATACTTTGGTTTCTGGTGAAGAATCTGGCGGCATGACAGTTAATGGTCATATTCCTGAAAAAGACGGTATTTTGGCTGACTTATTAATCCTTGATTTAGTTGCGACAGAAGGAAAACCAATTTCTAGAATTTTAAAAGATGTTAAAGATGAGCTTGGTATTTCTCAAGTTGCTGAAGTTAGAAGCAAACGTTTAAATTCTGAAGCAGATAAAGATATCATCATGAACAGAGTTAAAGATATGTTTGAAGATGTAATTGATGGTGAAATGACCGAATTTGCCGGTTTTGAAATTGATGCAGATAGAACAATGAAACACTCTGAATCTATGTTGAGATATAGAAAAGGTGGCGACGGTTTTAAATTCTTCTTTACAGATGGCTCAAACATCTTGATTAGAAAATCTGGTACTGAACCTTTAGTTAAAAATTATGTTGAAGCATACGGTAAAGATTTAACTGAGGCTGCTGAAAAAAGAGAAAAACTTAAAGCAGAAGTAGATAAAATTTTTACAATATAATTTTTTAAGCCCCTTTAAACAGGGGCTTTTTTAATGCGCAAATTTTTTTATGCACGTGTTTTATAAACTTGTAAATAATTTGGAGCAAAAAAATGCAAGTAAATTTTAATTCTTATCGCGCTACTAGCCCATCATTTGGAATGGCAAAATTAACCGAAAAAGGTCGTGAAGTTGTTACAAAAACCCTTGGTTCTGTTCCAACTTTTGAATCTGATGTAATTTATACAAAAAAAGACGTGTTAGCTAAAATGCTTAGAAAATTCAAAAAATCTCCTGTTTCACCAGATGAAATCAGAGATGTTTTCCAAGCTGGTATGACAGATAGTTCTTTTCAAAATAAAATGTTTGCAAAAAAACAACTTTTGACAAGAAATGGTCAAGGAGCAATTAAATCTTTCTTGAAAGCTCAATCAAAAGCAGCAGGTGACGCTGGAAACACAGAAGTTGGAAACGCATTAATCGATTCAGTTGTTGGTTTCTTTGATAGAAATATTTCAAACGAAATGATTTCTGCAAAAGAAGGAAAAATGATTTTGGATACTGTTAAAACTCAAGCCGACGCTTCAAAGGTTTCTGAAAGATTATCAATCGTCACAGATAAAATATTTTCAAAATAATTTAAAACCCTCAGAAATGAGGGTTTTAAATTATCAATATTCAATATTAGATAAATATTTTGCTCCGCCATCTGGAAATATTGCAATTATATTTTTGTTTTTATTTTCTTCTCTTTGAGCTATTTTGATTGCCCCACAAATTGCAGCACCAGAGGAAATTCCAGCAAAAATACCTTCTTTTTGCGCTAAAAGCTTCGTATATTCAATCGCTTCCTCATCTTTGACTGTAATAATTTCGTCAATTAATTTTTCATTATATAATTTTGGAACAAAATTTGCACCTATTCCTTGGATTTTGTGCGGATTTGAATATCCTTTTGAAATCATAGGTGAATTTTCGGGTTCTATTCCGATAATTTTAATGCTCGGAATTAATTCTTTTAATTTTTTTGAAATTCCGCAAATTGTTCCTGAGGTGCCAATTCCTGCAACAAGAAAATCTATTTTCCCTTTTGTACTTATAAACAGTTCCATTGCAGTTGAATTATAATGAGCATTTAGGTTTGCATTATTTTCAAATTGTTGTGGGATATAGGAGTTTTCAATTTCTTTGTTCAATTCTTGAGCTTTTTCTATTGCTCCTTGCATTCCTAGTTTTCCATCTGTCAAAACAAGCTCTGCACCATATGCTTTTAAATAGCTTTGGCGTTCTTTGCTCATTGTATCAGGCATTGTAAGGATTAATCTGTATCCTTTAATTAAACAAACTAGTGCTAAACCAATACCCGTATTTCCGCTTGTTGGTTCAATTATTGTTGAAATATTTGGTTGAATTAAGTTATTTTTTTCAGCATTTTCAATTAAAGCTAGCGCTACTCTGTCTTTAATTGAGCCTGCAGGGTTAAAATATTCAACTTTTGCAAAGATATTTGCATTGGTTGTATTTAGTTTATTGATTTTAACAAGAGGTGTATTACCAATTATTTCTAAAATGTTATTATATATTTTCATAATCGTATTTTATCAAAATCCTTTTAAAAAAACCACTTGCATTATACAAGTGGTTTTTTATTACTATAAAACTTAAATTTAATTATTTTAAGTCTGCTGCGATACGACCAGTAACTGTTAATTTTCTTGAACCAGCAGTTGCGCCATCGTTACCAATGAAGATTGGGAAGATGTCTTTGCCGTCAAATTTTGGAACAGGTGCATCAGCAGTTGCTAATAATACATCCATTACTGTAGTTGAACCTGAGCTGATTTTGTTTGTATCAACTAAAACAACTAAGCAAGATTCTGCATATGGATTTGAAGCAGCATTAATTGTTGTTTTTGATTTACAAGCAGTGCTAGCGCCAGGTGTATATTTACCATCAGCACCAACTGAGCCGTTACCATAAACAACTTTATATGCTAAACCATCTTCTGTGATAATCCAGTCTGATTCAGCTCCTGTGTAATTAACAATGTTTGCGGTTGTGTTGCCTGAACTATCTTTACAAGTACCATCAGTTTGAACGGTATATCCTGCTGGACAACCTGTTGCAATTTCTGATTCTGTTTTTAAATCTGTTGCTGTAGCTGCACCAGTATGAGTTGATAATACATAATCTGTTACAGCTAGGTTTGTTCTTAATACGTTAAAAAAGTTTGTTAAATTGTCAGAATTGCCTGGCATTGTACCTGCTGCTTTTTCCATTGCTGAAATGTTAACAACGTTGTTTAACGCTTTTTTGTAAGATGTTTTTTGTTGCGCTTCTGATACCCCTGTCATCAATGATGGGATAGTTAAAGTAGCAATCGCACCGATAACCATCAATACGATTAAAACTTCCGCAAGTGTAAAGCCTTTTTTAAGTCTCATAGTAATACTTCCTTTATACTAATTTTCTAAACTCTATCTGTGAATATTATAAAAGTTTGCTTAACTTATGTCAATTTAATATCATACTTTTGTTTGAATAATTATTTAACAAAGTTAAGAAATAACTTTAAATTTGTTTCTTATTTCGGTTTGATTTTGAATTCCCTTTTTACTTCTGTTTTTATAAATCTCTAAAATCCTTCCCGCTAGCGATTTTGCCGTTTGCGAATGTGGTTTTTTGGATATATATTTTTTATAATGTCTTATTGCATAAATATATTCCCCGAGTTTATCAAAACATAACCCAAGTCCTAAATGAGCTCTGTAATATTCGTCATTAATTTTTAATATTTCTTTAAATAATGATATCGCTTCAAGATATTTTTCTTGTTCAATATATAAACTTGCAAGGTTTGATAGCGCAGGAATATATGTTGGATTTTTTTCAATAATCGTATTATAAACCAATACGGCCATATCTTCTTCGCCAGATAATTCATGTGTCAGTGCAAGTTTAATCTGTGCGTTTTTATTTTCTGGGGAAAGTTTAATTGTTCGAATAAAGTTTTTTTGCGCATTTAAATTATCTGCATTTAAAAGATAATTTAACCCAAGTTCGTAATATATTTCTGAATCAAAACCATAAACATTTCTTGCCGATTTTAGATGTTTAATTGCTTTGTCATATTCTTTTAAGTTTTTATATGCTTTAGATGCGCCTTTATAGGCTAAAACGTTGTTTTTATCAATCATTAAAGAGACAAGATATTCTTTAATTGCTTTTCTATATTCATTTTTAAGCATGAAGGAGTCACCCAACGCTCTGAAAAAATTTTCATCTTTTTTTTGCGGATTGGTTGTGTGTTTGTTGAGTTCTTGAAAGCTTCCCTCGTTGTTATTTGTGTATTTAAAACTCAAAAAAGACCCCTTTTCTAATCTTTTTTAAGTCTAGCTTGATATCATTTAAAACTAATTAATCCAAAGATGAATTTTTCTTTGACCTTTAGGTTTATTTTTTCTATAATTTATTCATATATTTAGAGGAGTTTTTTGATGCACGAATTTTTCGAAGCTGGCAATATGGCAATTAGACCCGAACATGCTAGATGGATTAATACAATTTGGGAAGTAGCTAAATGTACAATCATTCTTGTCGTTTCAGTTAAAATATATAGATGGTTTGCCAACAGAATATTTACTCAATTAACTTCTAAAATCCATTCAAATGATAGAGTTTCACAGTTTTTAACTTTAAAAACAATATTGTCTCATGCTATTGAAACAGTCTTTTTTATTGTTTATATCGGCAATTTGTTAAATCTTTTTGGAGTTGATGTTCGTCCGCTTTTAGCAACCGCTGGGGTTTTAGGGGTTGCCATTGGTTTTGGTGCAAAAAGATTTGTCGAAGATGTCATCACTGGCATTATCATTCTTTTAGAAGGTCAAATCCGTGTTGGAGATTATGTCGAAATTCAAGGCATGGAAGGTACTGTTGAAAAAATTACTTTACCTTTAATTACTCTTCGCTCAGCAACAAATGGCTCTGTATATTACATTCGTTGCGGATATATTAACTCAATCAATAATCAAACAATGAATTATTCATATGCATGTTTTGAGTTTGATGTGGCATATAAAGAAAATGTCGACCATGTTGCTGCTGTTATCAAACGAGCTTTTGAAAAATTAAAACAATATTCAAATTTGGCGCATATTTTGCTTGGCGAAATTGAAATTTTTGGACTTGATGAATTTCGCGCAAGTTCGGTTTGTGTAAAATGTCGCATAAAAACTCAACCAAAAGGACAATGGATTATTAAGCGCGCATTTAATAAAATAGTAAAAGAAGAATTCGATAAAGAAAATATCGAAATTCCATTTAATCAGCTGGTTGTAACAAATACAAACGCATAAGGAAATTGTATGAAAAAAAGATATATTGCTCTTTTGACATTGTTTTTGTTGGTTCTTTGTAGTTTACTATTTTATGGGTGTAAAAAAGAAACAATTAAATTTTATCGCGAAAGCGCTGTATCTAAAGCTTTAAATGGTTTGCAAGATGGCTTTGCCTCAAAAAACCAAATTAAAAAGTCATCAGGTGTCTTTATCTATAAAGACACTTCATATCAAAATAATAACAAAGGTCAAGGTTTTGGCCCTGGCGATATTAATTTTGATTTACCCATTCGTATTAAATAATTAACAACAACAGAATAGAAAGGATAAAAAATGCAGTCAAGGCACGGCAGTTTGGAAGGTGCAATTTTAAGCGTACTATGGAATTTAGAAGCAAAAGGAATTTGTTCAAATACTGTTTTAGATGTTTGTAAAGCTCTTAATGAAGTTAATGGTGAAAAAAGAGCCTATACTACAATTAAAACAGTCATGGATAGACTTTTTGAAAAAAAAGTTTTGTATAGATATAAGCCTGCTAAGAAGTTTTTTTATCGTACAGTATATTCTCAAAAAGAAATGGTCATGAATTCGTTAAATGAAATTGCTACAAGGTTTTGTGGTGGCAATTTTGAAGCTTTATCTGAAATTATAAATTCACATCAAGAAATTGAAAAAACTCTCGTTTCAGTAGGTTAAAATGGATAATCTTAAGAAAAATCGCGAATTTGTTTCTTTGTTGATAAAAAAAGTTTTATCAAATGAAATGACTGTCTTAGAAGCGGTTTCGATTTTTCCAAAAGAAAAAGATGATATTAGCATTAAATGTGCTTTTGATGCTTTAATGCACAGAGAAGCTGATGAAGATTTGAGAAAAAATATCGAAGGTTATAGCCAAATTCAAGACGATTTTTTGTCTGATTTGGCTGTAATTTTGTCGAAAAATCAGCCCTTGCCAAAAAATATCATAATGCAATATTATAAGTTTCATGAAGATGATTTAATTTCAGATGACAAATTTGATTTTTTATCGTTTTTAAAAAAAGTAAAAAGAATGATTAATTTTTAAAATGACAGATAATAAAGAAAAAATTGAATTTAAACACTATACGGTCATGAAGCAAGAAGTGGTTGATTCGCTTGATTGTTGGAGTTCTGACAAAATTTTTGTAGATTGCACCTTGGGCGGTGGCGGACACAGCGAAGAAATTTTAAAAAGAATTTCAAAAAACGGCAGATTAATCTCTTTTGATGTTGATGATGACGCAATTTTGGCTGCGAGCGAAAGATTAAAAGATTTTTCAAATATCACCATTGTAAAAGGCTCTTATGCTGATATAGACAAACATTTATCTAATCTTGGTATAGAAAAAATCACAGGCGGGGTCATATTTGACCTTGGTGCTTCATATCATCAATTGACTTGTGCACCAAGAGGTTTTTCTTTTATGCACGACGCACCATTAGACATGCGTTTTAATCAACAATCTGATTTTAGCGCATGGGATATTGTGAATAAATATTGCGAAAATGATTTAGTTAGAATTTTTTCAGAATATGGCGAAGAACATTTTTCTAAGCGCATTGCAGCTGCGATTGTAAAATCTCGTCCAATTAACACAACTTTAGAATTGGCAGATTTAATTAAAAAATCAACACCAAACATAAAATCTGCTATTCACCCTGCAACACGCGTGTTTCAGGCTCTTAGAATTGAAGTCAATCAAGAATTGTTAAATTTTGAAAATACATTATTAAAAGTTATAAATTTAACTTCTGTTGGTGCTATAATAAGTCTGTTATCTTTCCACTCGCTAGAGGATAGATTAGCAAAAAGAACATTGAAAGCCTATTCAACTTGCAGATGTGCGCCATTGGCGCCTGTTTGTACTTGTGGCGGAAAATTGGTTGAAATTGTCAATAAAAAACCAATTGTGGCAAGTGATGAAGAACTTAAAATTAATCCGCCGTCTAGAAGTGCAAAATTAAGAATCGCAAAAAGAGTTTAAAAGTAGTTTGAGGTTGTTTTGAAACCATCTTTTAATAAAAATACAAGAAATAATAAAACTAAATATAAAAATAAAACCGCAGTAAAAAAACAGCAAGGTGTCAAAAAACATGCTATGCATGACCCAATTGACGCTATGCCAATTGAAAACAACCAAATTATCAGCGGTTATTTTTTAAACGAAAAATCATACAAGGAAATGATTATTGCTCGTGTTAATAACTTTTTGTATGTTGTTTTGGGTGTTTTGGTTTTCTTTTGTTTAGTTTGCTATTATTTTGTTTCTTGTAAAGAGGTTCAATTAAACCAAATTTCACGTGAAACATTGGAATTAAACTATGAAAATGATGAGTTGCAATATAAGGTTGATAGTTTGCAATCATATTACAATATTGATAAAGCGGTTTCAAAATCAAATATTTTAGAGCGTGCTAAAAAAGTTGTTGAAGTTGATGCAATCACTCTGCCAAGTTTAAACTTTAACAAGAAGTCACCAAAAAATGTTCGCTCGTTTGTAATTAACTATTAATTTTTGGTTGAGGGAGTTTTGAGAGAGAAGGTTCACAACAAGTTTGAAAGAAGGGTTGGCTGCTTGCAGTCGATTTTTTATATTGTTTGTTTGTGTCTTGTTGTTTATCTTTTTCTTTTGCAAGTTTGCGATATTAGACATTGCAAGAAAAAAGCAAAAACACAAAGAACTTCTAAAATGTACGTTTTAAGAGGAGAAATTGTCGACAGATATGGTTTTAAGCTTGCTGCCGATAAAACAACATTTATTTTATACGCACACCCTGACTATTACGATCATTCGCCTGAAAAATTGGCTGAAATTTTATCTCCATATGTTAAAATCCCAGTTGGTGAATTAACAAAAAAACTTTCTCAAACAAATAAAAAAATCATCACAGTTAAGAAAGATATTGATAGAAAAACAATTCGCCAAATTAAAGCAAAAGGCTTAAGAGAATTGTCATATGAAGTTAAAAACAAACGCGTTTATCCGCAAGGATCTTTGGCTTCGCATATTCTAGGTTTTTATAATCCAAACGCCGATACTGCTGGTGGTATTGAATATAAAGCAAAAGATTATTTAGAATATGTTGATAAAACAATTACTTTTGAAAAAGCTCCAAACGGTGATATTATCTACAATATCAGCGTTAATCCTGCTGATGTTTCTGCTCCTGTTAAAGGCAAAACTTTGACTCTAACAATCGATAGTGCAGTTCAACATGTTTGCGAAAAACACCTTTTAAAAACAATTCAAAAATACCATGCTCCGCGTGCGGCAGCTATTGTTATGGACCCAAAAACTGGTGAAATTTTAGCATTTGCAATTGCTCCAAATTATAACCCAAATGAATATAGCAAATATACAATGCAAGAGATGAAAAACTGGGCAATTACTGACGTTTACCCTCCAGGGTCAACTTTTAAAATTATCACAGTTGCGTCTGGTTTTATGAACAAAAAAATAAATAAAAATACCAAAATTCATGACACAGGAAAAATGAAAATTGGCTGGTGGGACGTTGTAAACTACGATTACAAGTCTAAAGGCGCACCTGGTATGATAGATTTGGTATATTTGTTTGAACATTCATCAAATATTGGCTCAATTAAAATTGCGCAAATGATGAGTGAAAAAGAATTTTACAACAGTTTGCAGCAGTTTGGCTTTGGGCAAAAAACAGGAATTGATTTGCCTGGCGAATCTGTTGGTTTGTTGCCTCAACCAAAACATTGGGACGTTGCAACACATGGCGCTATGGGCTATGGTTATGGCGCTTCAACAACTGTTATTCAAATGGTTTCTGCGGTTAGCGCAATTGCAAATAATGGTGTTTGGATAACTCCTCATTTGATAAAATATTCAAAAGAAGAAGCAGATAAAAAAATCGTTAAACGAAGAATTTTAGAAGAACAAGACGCAAAAGACATAACTCAACTTCTTGTAAAATCAATGGAAAATGGCAGAAGCGTTGCTAAAATGGACGATTTTTACATTGCAGCAAAAACCGGTACATCAAGAAAACCAAACGCAAATGGAACAGGTTATTCAAACAAGCTCTATGCTTCAATGGTGGGTTATTTCCCAGCAACTGACCCAAGAGTTGTATTATACGTAGTTGTTGATTCGCCTGTCGGTGAAGGAATTTGGGGCTCAACTGTTGCAGCGCCTGTCTTTAAAGAGATTTCAACTGAATTAGTCAGAATTTTAAACTTAAATCCAGACAAACACTCTAAAAAAATAAAATAAAAGGACAAAAAATGAACTTAAGTAACATCATCAAAAACATTGAACATATTGAAGTTTTAAACTTTAAAGATGTAGATATAAAAGGAATCTCATATAATTCAAATACAATAAACTCGCATGAAATATTTGTTTGTTTGAAAGGCGAGCACGTTGATGGTCATAATTTTGCACAAAGCGCATTTGAAAAAGGTGCAATTGCTTTAATGGTTGAGCGCCCTTTGAATATTGAAATTCCGCAAATTGTTGTTAAGTCAACTCAGGAATCAATTGCTGATTTGGCAGCTGTTTTTTACCATAATCCGACAAATTCGCTGAATTTAATCGGTGTTACAGGTACAAATGGTAAAACAACCGTTGCGCACTTGGTGCAAAAAATATTTGAAGCGGATAGAAAAAAATGTGCGCTTATCGGAACATTGGGCTATAAATTATCTTCAAGTGATGATTACCTTGAAGCGAAACACACAACGCCTCAAGCCCCTCAAATGCAAAATACATTATCTACAATTTTAAAAGCAGACATTTTAAACGTTATAACTGAAGTTTCATCACACGCGCTTGAGCAATTCAGGGTTAAAAATTGTAATTTCAAAACTGCAGTTTTTACAAATTTAACTCAAGACCATCTTGATTATCATATCACAATGGATAATTATTTTGCCGCAAAAGCGAAACTATTTAAAGGCTTAAAACAAGGCGGAAGTGCTGTAATTAATAAAGATGATAAATATGCAAAACGATTGATTGAGCAAGTTCCGTCTGATGTTGAAATTTTGACATATAGTGTTAAAACAAAAGCAGATTTAATGGCTAAAAATGTTGAATTTATGTCTGATGGTGTTTCTTTTGATTGTTGTTATAAAGATATGTCATTAAACTTTAAATTGCATTTAAATGGAATGTTCAGCGTATATAATTGCCTTGCTTCAATTGCTGTTGGTTTAATTAATGGAATTAGTCTTGAAACAATTAAATCAGCTCTTGAAGACACAAAAAGTGTCGCTGGTCGTTTTGAAATTGTCCAAACAAATCCAATGGTAATTGTTGATTATGCGCACACTCCAGATGGGCTAGAAAATATTTTGCGTGCAGCAAGAGAGCTAACTCCAAAAGGGGCAAATTTAATTTGTTTGTTTGGTTGTGGTGGAAATAGAGACTGTACAAAAAGACCAAAAATGGGCAAAATTGCTCAACAACTTTGCGATAAAATAATTATCACATCTGATAATCCTCGCTCTGAAGATCCGCAACAAATCATCACAGATATTTTATCTGGATTAACTTTAATTAACCCAAAAACGGTTTTTGTTGAAATTGATAGAAAAGTTGCAATTGAGCTTTTAAAAGATATTTCTAGCGAAAATGATGTTTTAGTTTTGGCTGGTAAAGGACACGAAAATTATCAAATCCTTGCTGATAAAACAATTCATTTTGACGATAGAGAAGAAGTTATTCGAGTTTTTTCTAAATAACTTTGTTAATATGATTAGAAACTGTATTTGTGCTATATTTTTACTATGAATAAAAAGTTAATTCTTAAAATTTTATCTTTTATTTTATTGTTTGCTCTTATTTGGGGCCTAATTTGGGCGTACAGCATTAGCAGGATTGTTAAGAAAAATAGCAAAAATTCTAGCCTTAAAAGCCAACAGGCAATCGTTAAAAATATTATTGTTACAGAAACCAAAGACGAAAAGAAATATTGGGAATTTTATGCTAAATCTGGAAGCTATACTTCCGAAAACAATAAACTTCAATTAAATGATATAATCGGTAATTTTTACGATAAAGAAGGTCAAGTTATTGTCAGTTTTAAATCAGACAAAGGCACATATGACGAATTATCTAAAAAAGTTATTTTAACTGGAGATAATTTATTTGTCGGCAAAGATTCTTCAAGATTACATGCTGATGAATTAATTTGGCAAGGACAAGATAAAGATATTTTGGCAAACGGTAACGTTCAGTTTATTCAACAAAATAAACTTGTTACAAAATCAAATAAGGCTGTTTTTAATTCAACATTAACCAATTTTAAGATTATGGATAATGCGAAAGTTAAAATTTATGCTGATGAAAAAACCAAGAAAAAATATACAAAGTTTTAATTTTTATGTTAGATTGGATATATGAGAAAAATCACTTCAAAACTATTAATAGCGCTTTTAACTCTCACTTTTTGTACAAGTGTTTTTGCAATAACTATTGAATCAAAAAAACAAGAAATCGACCTAGACAACAACAAAGGTTTTTTTGAAGGAGACGTTAAAGTGCAAGTGGGTGATGTAATTGTCACTTCGCCAAAAGCAGATTTAGATCTTGAGCCAGAAACCAAAAAGCCATCTTTGGCAACTTTTCTTGAAAAACCTTATGCTTATCAAATCAAAGGTTCAAAAAAACATGAAGTCAAAGCGGACATTATTAAAGTTTCTTTAATTAATAAAATAATCACAGCAGAAGGCTCTGCTCAATCTAACGTGTTAGATAATTCTCAACCAATGATTATTATTACAGCGGATTTGCAAGAATATGACACAAAAACAAATCTCATGAAGGCTGTTGGTTCTGTTATTATCAACTACGAAGATATGGTCGCAACGTCTGATAATGCTTTTGCGCTTTTAGATAAAAATGGTGATTTACAAAACATGAAGCTTGTTTCAAAAGCTATTTTAAAGCAAGATAAAAGTATTATTAAAGGCGATAATGTCCAATATTCAAAATTAAAACAAGACATTATTGTTTCTGGAAATACAATGTCTGACATTACTTTTGAAAATGGCGACAGGGTCATAATTTACGCTAGAAATCAACAATACGATAGAAAATCAAACATCATGATGGCAATTGGTGATGTAAAAGTGAAATATGGAAAATATGACGCAAAAGGTCCAAAAGCTGTCATGTACATTAATTCAAAAACAAATAAACCTGAAAAAATTGTATTTTTAGGTCGTTCAAAAATCACAGAACAAGGTGTAAATTCTGTTGAAGCAGATAAAATTACTTTAACAATGCAACCTCAAACATTTGAAGCGGTTGGCAAAGTTAAAACTCAACTTGAACAAAATTCAAAACCAAGCAAAAATGAAATGGAGTTTAGTTTATAAATGTCAAATATTGTATTAGAAAAAAAACAATGCTTAGTTGCCGGAGACGGACTTTTGCCTGTAATGATGGCAAAAAGCGCGCAAAGCAACGGCTTTGAAATTGTTTGCATTTCTCTTTCATCAGATAATGTTAAAGAATTAAAAAAATATTGCTCAAAAGTTGTTTCTTTTGGTCCTGGGCAAGTTGATTCAATTAAAAAATTCTTACAAGATGAACAAATTAAACAATTGACATTTCTTGGCAAAGTTTCTAAAACAATGCTTGTTAAGCGCCCTAAACTTGAAAAAACAGCAATTGCATTGTTAAAAGAAATGAACAAACTAAATGATGATGCGATAATGTTAAAAATTATCGAACAAATGGAAAATATTGGCATTCAAATTCTTGATCAAACAATATTCATTAAAAATTTAATGGTGCAAAAAGGTGTTTTAACTAAACTTGCACCTAGTGAAGTTCAAAACCAAGATATTGAATATGGCTTTAAAATTGCAAAACAAATGGGCGGATTGGATATCGGTCAATCTGTTGTCATTAAAGACCGCATGATTATGGCAATTGAAGCTATTGAAGGAACAGACAGATGTATTAAACGTGGCGGCAAACTTGCAAAAAGAAAAAATGCCTCTGTTATTAAGGTTTCAAAACCTGGGCAAGACCAACGTTTTGATATTCCAGCGGTCGGTATGAAAACAATTAGAACAATGAAAAAATACGGAGCTAATCTTTTGGCACTTGAAAGTGGCGAAACAATTATCGTCAATCAAGAAGAAATGATTAACTATGCAAATAAACATAATATGGTTATAGTTGCAATTTAAGATATGGCTAAAAAAGTTTTTATTATTACAGGGGAATATTCAGGAGATAAACACGCGAGCAATGTTGTTCGCGAGCTTCGTTCTCTCATGCCAGATGTTATTATTGAAGGTGTTGGTGAATCTTCATTAGAAAACATTGGTGTTAAGCTTTTTCGAAACCACGACAAAATGGGTAAAATGGGCTTAACTTTAAAGACGATAATAGAGCACATTTCTCTTGGATATGATATCGTAAATTATTTAAAAAATGAATTTCACCCAGATTTAGTCTTGCTTGTAGATTACGGTGCTTTTAATCTGCAAATTTCAAAACATCTAAAAAAGGCTGGAATTAAAACACATTATTTCATTCCGCCTCAAATTTGGGCTTCTCGCAAACACAGATTAAAAACTATCAAAAAAAATATAGATAAAGTTTATACAATTTTTCCTTTTGAAAAAGAGTTTTATGACAATGAAGGAATTAACTCTCAATTTGTTGGTCACCCGATTGTCAATGAATTGCCAAAATGTGAAAACAGAGACGAATTTTTTGAAAAACATAACTTGGATAAAAATAAAAAACTTGTTGGCATTTTTCCTGGGTCAAGGGTTTTTGAAATCAAATTTTTGTTAAACATATTCAAAAAGGCGATTAAAATTGTTGAAAAACAAAGAAGCGATATTCAATTTGTATTTTCACATGCAAATAGCTTAAAAGACGACGCTTTCAAAGTTGATTACCCGCAAATTAAAGGCGAAAATCATCAATTACTTGCCTATTCTGACGCTTTAGTTTTGGCATCTGGTACAGTTGCTCTTGAAGCAAGTTTTTATGAAACCCCTATGCTAATTGCATATCGTGGACCATTATTTTTCTATTTAGTATATTTATTAATTCGAAATATTAAAAAAGCCTGCCTTGTAAATATTATTACAGGTGGCGATTTTGTTGATGAATATTTAATGTTTGACGCTTGCCCTAAAAAAATCGCAAAGGGAATTAACGAAATGTTAGATAATTCTGATGTGAAGGCAAGAATTTTAGAGGGTTGCAAAAAAACTAAGGAACTTTTGGGCGATTTTTCTTGTGCAAAAAATGTCGCTCAAGCAATTTATAATGAAATCAATTAAGGAGTTTAGTATGGAAAATATCAAAAAAAATCTAGCAAACATAATCACTCTTTCAAGAATTTTTATGGTCTTTATTGTTGTTGCGCTTTTGTTTTGTGATTGCAATTGTGCATATAAATTAGCATTATTTTTAACTGCGATTTTAATGTGGTTTGATGGTTTAGATGGCTTTGTCGCAAGAAAATTAAAGGTGTCATCAAAACTTGGCGCTCTTTTAGATATTATGGGCGATAGAATTGTTGAAAACGTTTTCTGGATTGCTTTTTGCGCATTGGGTTGGTTAAATGTTTGTGTTCCAATTATTGTTTTAACAAGAGGAATTGTTACAGACTCATTGCGTACTTTGGCTTTTGAAAAAGGCTATACTGCTTTTGGTGAAAAAACAATGATGCAAGGTAAAATTGCAAAATTTATCGTTGCTTCAAACTTTTGCCGTTTCACATACGCTGTTTGTAAAGCGGTTGCGTTTTTCTTCTTGATTTTAGGAAATATGCCAGAACAATTTAAAAACCAAGAAATCTTCTTAAATGTTGGTATTATTTGCGCAATAATTTCTGTTGCATTTTGCGTATTGCGCGGTATTCCTGTTGTTATTGAGTCTAAAAGATTTTTTGTTGAAAATAAGGAAGTATAATTGAAATCTGATTTTTTAAATATTGTTTTATACGAACCAGAAATTCCTCAAAATACAGGTAATATTGCGCGTCTTTGCGCTTGCTTGGGCGCTAAACTGTATCTTGTTGGAAGATTGGGGTTTGTATTATCTGATAAATATTTAAAGCGCGCGGGGCTTGATTATTGGGATAAACTCGATATTGAGCATGTTGAAAGTTTTGAAAAATTAAAAGAAGATAATCCAAATTCAAATTTTTATTATTTGACAACAAAAACAAAACAATTATATACTGATGTTAAATTTCAAAAGGGTGATTTTTTGATGTTTGGTCCCGAAACTCGCGGAATTCCCGAAGAAATTTTGAACAAATACCCCGCAAATTGTGCTACAATTCCAATGCGAAAAAATACAAGAAGTTTAAATCTTTCAAATAGCGTTGCAATTGTTGCCTATGAGGCATTTAGGCAATTTGACACAACTTTAATTGATTAAAAGGAAAACCAATGCAACAAAATGCAGATATACAAGTATTAGGTAAAGATTTAATTTTAAGAATGTTACCAAAGCGTATTGAAAATTCGCACAAGGGAACATATGGGCACGTTTTAAATATTGCTGGCTCCTGTCAGTATATGGGTGCTGCATATTTAAGTTCAATCTCTTCTCTTCGTGTTGGTGCGGGTCATTGCGCATTAGCGAGTTGTTCTGATGTAATTAATTGCGTTAGTGCAAAAAGCCCCGATATTACATATTTCGACCTTGGACAATCGCAATATGGCACAATTCCAAAAGACGCAATTAAACACATTAGCGCAATTGCAAACTATGACGTTGTTTCAATTGGTTGTGGTTTAAATTTGGTTGGTGGAGTTGAAGAATTTATTGTTAATTTTTTAAAGAAAAATAAAAATTCATATACTCCAATAATTATTGACGCTGACGCTATTAATGCACTTAGCATGTCTAAATTTATGAGTTTTCCAATGAATTCAATAATCACCCCTCACCCTATGGAGCTATCTCGTTTGATGGGTGTTCCCGTGCAAGAAATTCAACAAAATCGCGCAAAATGGGCTTGGGAAGCAAGCAGAGAGTTTGACTGCGTTGTGCTTTTAAAAGGCTCTGAGTCTATAATTGCTATTCCAAGTGGAAAAATATTTATTAATCATACTGGAAATTCAGCATTAGCTAAAGCTGGCTCTGGTGATGTTTTAACGGGTATGATTGCTGGTTTCTGCGCTCAAGGTGCAACAATTGAATCCGCAGCTTGTATTGCCGCATTTTTGCACGGTTTAACTGGTGAAATTGCTTCTCGTTCAATGAGCGAATATTGCGTCTTGGCGTCTGATTTAATTAAATATATTCCATATGCAATGAAATTAATTTTAAATTAATTCAAGCTAGATAATTTCATCTCAAATGGGTCGTTTTCGCTTATTACTAGTGCGTTTGAAACAGCAATTCCTTCCTTGTTAATTGCTGAATTTACTATTTTTTTATTTACATAAAGTGCACTTGATGAACCACCATCAAAGTTCATTGCTTCTTTGCAATCTAAATCCTTCATCAATTTTGCAAGCTCAAATAGGGTCATTCCAACAGATTTTTTCTCTCTTCCATCAACTGTGACAATAATCAAATTATCTTCGTTAAATCCAATTGCGCTTCTTGGGTTTTTGCCTTGAATAGCTTGGAATTTTTCCGTTTTATAATCTACAAATATTTCCCCATCTTTTACTAAATATGGACCTGCGCCAATGATATGTTTTGCGCCTTTTAGGCTTTCTTGAACATTAATTTCAATTTTTACGTCTTTATATTTTCCAATTGCTTGGATAGTTTCTTTTGGTGCTTGAATTACAATTTTGTTTTCTGATAATTCGATTGGATTGGCTGAAATTTTAGTAATTTTTTCATTCTCAATTAGCATATTATAACAATTTTTTGGTGCAACAGGCGAAAATTCACCCCAAGCTTTTGTATAGAGCAATTTATATGTTGATAACATTCTTGGTTGATTAATGTTATCAATTTTAATTTCTCCACCTTTATTAATTGCTTTAATATCAAAATTGATATTATCTAATTTAAAGCTTGTTTTTCCTTCGTTTTCAAAAATTGCAATTCCCACTCTATTATAAATTGGTCCGCTCAAAATTTTGTTATCTATCATCAAAGCCCCAAGGGGTACACCTGTTTGTGGTTTGAAAAAACCTGCGTTAATCGCAACTATCCCATTTCCTCTTTGTGCTATTCTTCTAACCGTTGCCTTTGAATTTAGTTTTTGCTTGCTTGCTGTTTGTGGTTTAACTTTTAAATATGGATTTACACTGGTATTAATTTCTACAATATTGATTTTGACTGGTTTTGAATTAATATATTTTATCTTTTTAATGTGAGCAATTCCTTTTGTCGGAAAATTTATAGTTGCCCCATAATATTTTTGTTTAATTCTTGTTTCAAACTCCGTTTGCTTGGATAAGGATTGAACTATTTTTGTATTTTCCTGCTGGGGTTGCTGCGCAAATATGGGGCGAGAGAAAGCAAAAAACACAAGCAAGGCAAACAATAAGAAAAAGAGTAATATTCGGTTTACTCTGGCGTCTTGCTTGTCTTTTTCACTGAGATATTCAACTAAGCAGGCGCCATGAAATTTATGATAATATTCACTTGTGTGGGAATTTATCATAATTATCACCGTATTAATCTAGTATGCCTTACTTATATTATATCACAAACGAAAATACCCCTCAACCCTTGATGTGACAATATTTTTAGCCTCTTTTTTGAGTGTATTTTATACATATTTTTACTATGTTGAATTTACGCGATTTTTAAAAAAAGTTAAATAATAAGTGTATTTTTGGTCATTAAGAAATGTTAACTGTAACAAAAAGTTTACTATTTGTTATGAATAAAATGTTACTTGGTATATATAATATATACGGAGTATATATCAAAGAGAATGCCGTATAATATTTACACACACCTACATTTTTCCTAACCTTTCCTTCCTTTCTATACAAAGTAGAATTGTCCCCGTTTGGGGATTTTTTTTGCAATAAAAAAGGGCTTTCGCCCTTTTCTTTTATATTAAATTTTCTAATCGTTTTATGATTTCATCTTTCCCTAAGATTTGAATTGTGGCAACCATATCAGCTCCTCTTGTTCTTCCTGTTAAAGCAGAGCGAATTGCCCACATTGTTTCTTTTGGTTTGTAGCCATTGTTTTCTTTAAAGAATGTTCTAATGTCGCCAAGTTTGTCGTGGATTTCTTCGTGGTTATCAAAATCCCAAGTTTTTAATTCTTCTAAGAATTTTGGAAGAACTGCACGCGCAACTTCGCCTTCTAAAATTTCTTTAACTTCATCATAAATTGGATTTTCAAAGAAATATTGAGTATCGTTTTCTAAGTCTGCCAAAAGTGTGATTGGCTCTCTTGTAACTTCGATAATTTTTTCTAATTTTTCTCTTGAATATTTTGAAGTGTCATATTTTGATAAAAATGGAAGCGCTAAATCTGTTAATTTTGAAATATCCATTTTTTTAATATATTGACCGTTCATCCAATTTAATTTTTCATATTCAAAAATTGAATTTGAGCTTGAAACTTCGTGGATTCTAAAATCGGCAGCAATTTCATCTACGTTTTTAATTTCTTGCGCATCAGATGGTGCCCAGCCTAAAAGTGCAACGAAGTTTAGCAATGCTTCTGTTAAATATCCTTGTTTAATAAAGTCAGAAACCGCTGTTGCGCCATGGCGTTTTGATAATTTGCTTCTATCTGGTGCTAAAATCATACCCAAATGACCAAATTCTGGAACTTTTGCGCCAAGTGCTTCATAGATTAAAATTTGTTTTGGAGTGTTTGAGATATGGTCTTCGCCACGGATTACATGGCTAATTTTCATCAACATGTCATCTATGACAACCGCAAAATTATATGTTGGTGTGCCATTTGATTTCATAATTGCAAAGTCGCCAATTAATGAAGTATCAAATTTTAATTCACCTTTAACTAAATCATTGAAAACAAGTTCCTTATAATCAACTTTAAAGCGAATAGATGGCTTAATGCCTTGTGCTTTTAATTTTGCACGTTCTTCTTCTGTTAAATTTAAGCATTTTCTTGAATATTTATATGGAACTTTGTTTGCTTCTGCAATTTCGTGTTCTTTATCTAAATCTTCGTTAGAACAAAAACATTCATAAGCATAGCCTTTATCTATCAACATTTGAGCAAATTTTGGATAGATATCAAATCTTTCAGATTGTTTATATGGACCATATTCGCCACCAACGTCTGGACCTTCGTCCCAGTTTAAGCCAAGAGCTTTTAAGCTGTCAAAAATGTTTTGTTTGAATGCTTCAGAGCTTCTGTCTAGGTCTGTATCTTCAATTCTTAAAACATATTCACCACCCATTTTCTTTGCAAAAAGGTAGTTAAATAATGCAGTTCTTGCTGTTCCAACGTGTAAATTACCAGATGGAGATGGTGCAATTCTGACTCTTATTTTTTCATTGCTCATTTTTAATTCCTCTTTAAAATACTTTTAAGATAATAGTACATCAAAAAATAATTTTATGTTATTATTTTTCTATGAAAAATAAATTAAAAATCGGAATTATTGGTCTTGGTACAGTGGGTTGCGGAGTTGTTAAAGTCTTATCTCGCTTTGATGACATCGAGATTGTATCAGCTGCAGTTAAAAATTTAACTAAAAAAAGAGATGTCGAAGTTCAAACAATTACAAATAATCCAATGGATATTGTCACAAATCCTGAAATTGATGTGGTTGTTGAAGTTGCGGGCGGTTGCGAAATTTTAGAAGCCTTAAAAGTTGCCGTTCAAAACAAAAAACATATTGTAACAGCAAACAAAGAATTATTAGCTCGACATGGTGCAGAATTATTTGATTTAGCAAGAGAAAATCAAGTTGCAATTTTATATGAAGCTGCCGTTGCTGGCGGTATTCCAATTATTTTGCCTATTAAAACAAGCCTAGCCGCAAATAAATTTTCTTTTGTTGCTGGTATCTTAAACGGCACAACAAACTATATCCTAACAAAAATGGAGCAAGAAAATTTATCATACGAAGATTGTTTAGCTAAAGCTCAAAAATTAGGATATGCTGAAACCGATCCAACAGGTGATGTTGAAGGGTTTGATGCAATGTATAAAATTGCGATTTTGGCAAATATCGTCTTTGGAAAGAGAATTGATGTCAATAAAATCTATCGCGAAGGTATTACCCATATTACTTCAAACGATATTAAACTTGCAGATGAATTGGGTTACAAAATCAAGCTAATCGCTCAAGCAAGCGAGCTAGAAAGCGGTGAATTGGATATCCGCGTTCACCCAATGTTAATTTCTAAAGAAAATACAATTTCAGATGTAAATAACGCTACAAATGCTGTTATGCTCAAAGGTTTCCCTGTGGACAAAGTGCTTTTTGTAGGTCCTGGAGCGGGCGAATTTCCAACTGCAAGTTCTGTTGTTGGTGATATTTTATCTATTAAATCAGAATTTGATAAAACTGGTGAAATTCTGCCTATGACAACTTGTCATCATAGTGTTTATGCAAATCAAATCGAAATTGAAAAAACTCAAAATTGCTATTATTTATCTATTGTTGCGGGAAATAATCTTGGAACAATTGGAAAAATAGGTAGTGCTTGTGCTGAGTTTGGAATTAACCTTTCTTCAATCATTCAAAAAGGCATAAATGAAGACAACAAAGCTTCAATTATCGTCATAACAGAAAAGTCATCTGAAGCAGATATGAATAAAATGGTTGAAAAATTAGAAAACGAAAACGACATCAAAGTAATCAACAAAATAAGGGTCATGCAATGAAATACAATGGTTTAATAAACAAATATAAAAAGTATCTTCCTGTTACAGAGTCTACTCCAATTGTCACTTTGTGCGAAGGAAACACTCCATTAATCAAAGCAGATAATCTTGCAAAAGCAATCGGTTTAGATATCAATCTATATTTAAAATATGAAGGTTTAAACCCAACCGGAAGCTTTAAGGATAGAGGCATGACAATGGCTGTTACAAAAGCTAAAGAAGAAGGCTCGAACGCCATAATTTGCGCTTCAACAGGCAATACTTCAGCCGCAGCTGCTGCATATGCTGCAAAAGCAGGTATGAAATGTTATGTTTTAATTCCTGATGGTCATATTGCAATGGGTAAATTGTCTCAAGCAATGATGTATGGCGCAAAGGTAATTGCAATTGATGGCAATTTTGATGAAGCGCTTGATGCTGTTCGCGAAATTTCATCAAAATATCCAATAACACTTGTCAATTCTGTTAATCCATATCGTATTGAAGGGCAAAAAACAGGCTCTTTTGAAATTGTTGATGATTTAGGCGACGCGCCAGATTACCACTTTATTCCTGTTGGAAATGCTGGAAATATCACAGCATATTGGAAAGGATATAAAGAATATTTTGAAGATAAAAAATGTTCAAAATTGCCTAAGATGATGGGTATTCAAGCAGCAGGAGCTGCACCTATTGTATTAGGACACAAGGTAGATAACCCTGAAACTATTGCAACTGCTATTCGAATTGGAAACCCAGCTAGCTGGCAAAAAGCAGAAAATGCAAGAGATGAATCAAAAGGCATGATTGATTTAGTTACAGATGAAGAAATTTTAGAAGCATACAGAATGTTGACTCGCCATGAAGGCGTGTTCGCTGAACCTGCTTCTTGCGCTTCTGTTGCTGGCTTGATTAAATTTAAAGACAAAGTTGAACAAGGAAAGACTGTTGTTTGTATTTTAACTGGAAATGGCTTAAAAGACCCAACAAATGCTATTGAACACTCAAAAGCAACAGTTCATAAAACATCAGCTAAAATCGAAGATATTATCGGAATTATTAATTCATAGGAAAAATAAAATGTTAGAAAAAGAGTATTTTGCACCGAAAATTGAAAAAAAATGGTTTGATATTTGGGAAGAAACAAAGCCTTATAAGGTAGATGACAATTCCCCAAAACCAAAATATTTTGCACTTTCAATGTTCCCATATCCATCTGGAAAATTGCACATGGGTCATGTCCGTAATTATACAATTACAGACGTTGTTGCTAGATTTAAAAAAGCTCTAGGCTATAATGTATTGCACCCAATGGGTTGGGATAGCTTTGGTTTGCCAGCAGAAAATGCTGCAATTCAAAAAGGTGCAAACCCTAAAACTTGGACATTAGAAAATATTGAATATATGACAAAACAGCTTAAAATGCTCGGTTTGTCAGTTGATTGGGATAGAGAAGTCACAACTTGTTTGCCAGATTACTATAAATGGACTCAATGGTTGTTCATTCAACTATACAAAAAAGGTTTAGCTTATAAAAAAACTGCTCCTGTAAATTGGTGCGATAAATGTGCAACAGTATTAGCAAACGAGCAAGTTATTGATGGCAAATGTTGGAGATGTGACTCAGAAGTTACAAAGAAAAATCTTTCTCAATGGTTCTTTAAAATTACTCAATATTCAGAAGAACTTTTAAAAGACCTTGAACAACTAACTGGTTGGGGCGACAACGTTAAAACAATGCAAGAAAATTGGATTGGCAAATCAACTGGTGCAATTTTAAAATTTAAAGTTGCTGAACTAGATGACGTTGAAATCCCTGTTTATACAACTCGTGCAGATACCGCGTATGGTATCACATATCTTGTTGTGGCTCCTGAATATAAAGATATTGAAAAATTGACAACCCCAGAAAACTTAGAGGCTGTTAATCAATATAGAGAAAATGCTAAAAAATTATCTGAAATTGAACGTTTGTCAACTGAACGCGTTAAAACAGGTGTTCCACTAGGAACACACATTATCAATCCTTTTACAGGCAGAAAATGTCCTGTTTGGGTTGCAGATTACGCCCTTGTTGATTATGGTACAGGTGCTGTAATGGCTGTTCCATACCATGATGAACGCGACTTTGATTTTGCTAAAAAATATAATCTTCCAATGATTCAAGTTATTGATGGCGAAGGTTTTGAAGAAGGCAAGTGTTACGTTGAAAAAGGACATTTGGTAAATTCTGGGCAATTCAATGGAATTGACGCTCAAAGCGCAAGAGCCAAAATTACAGAATTTGCGCAACAACAAGGTTTTGGCGAATTTAAAACTCAATACAGACTTCGCGATTGGTTGATTTCTCGTCAAAGATATTGGGGCGCTCCAATTCCAATTGTTTATTGTCCACATTGCGGCGAAGTTCCTGTTAAAGAAGAAGATTTACCAGTCATGTTGCCAACAGATGTTGATTTTTCTGTTCAAGGTAAATCCCCAATTGAAACTAGCGCAACTTTTAAAGAAGCAATTTGTCCAATTTGTGGCGCAAAAGCAACACGCGACACAGACACAATGGATACGTTCGTTTGCTCTAGCTGGTATTATTTAAGATATGCTGACGCTAAAAATGACAAAGAATGCTTCAATCGTGATTTAGTAAATAAATGGTTGCCAGTTGATCAATATATTGGCGGTATTGAACATGCGATTTTACACTTGCTATATTCTCGTTTCTTTACAAAAGCGCTTCGCGATTGTAAATTATTAGATTTTGATGAACCATTTGCTAACCTTTTAACTCAAGGTATGGTTTTAAAAGATGGCTCAAAAATGTCTAAATCAAAAGGAAATACAGTTGATCCAGATGAAATATATCAAAACTATGGTGCCGATACTGCACGTCTATTCATTTTGTCAGATTCTCCTCCAGCTCGCGATTTTGACTGGACTGACGCAGGCGTTGAAGGTTGTTATAAATTTATTTCAAGAATGTATCGCTTGTATTCTAAATTCCAAGATAAAATCAAATTAGATTACAGTTTTGATGTTGCAAGCTTATCTAAAAAAGATGATAATTTTGTTCGTGAAATTCATATTGCAATTAAAAAAGTGACACATGATATTGAAAACGAATTTCAATTTAACACAGTAATTTCTTCATACCGTGAATTAACAAATGCAATTTATGAATACATTAAAGATGAAAACTTAATCAACTATGATGTTTTAAGCTTTGGTTTATTAACATTGTTAAAGCTTGTTTCACCTGTATGTGTATTTTTAACAGAAGAAATTTATTCATCATTAGGTGCTAAAACATCAATCCATGATGAACCATGGTGTCAGTATGATGATAATCTTGCAAAAACTTCTACAATTACTTTAATTGTTCAAGTTAATGGCAAATTAAAAGATAAAATTGATGCTGCGCAAGGTTTAGACAATGCTTCACTAGAAGAACTTGCAAAAGCTTCAAGTAAAGTTCAAGAGGCGATTAAGGATAAAACAATTGTTAAAACGATTGTTGTTCCAAATAAACTTGTTAATATAGTTGTTAAATAAATCTAAAGGGCGGTTAAACCGCCCTTTATGATAATTGTTCATATGCTTTTTTAATTGCTTCAAGAGTAATTGCGTTTTTCTTGTTATCCGTTGATAGCAAGACTCTTATTAAGTCTGTTAGCGCATAGGTGAAGCTTGCTTCGCCATCTCCACCAGACTTATGGCAAATTTCGTGCAGCCAAGTTGCCAATATGTCGTTAAATTCTGCATTTTTAAGATGTTCCCTATCTACCCAATGACCTAAATAGTTTCTTTCGAAATAACCTTCCCTTTGAATTATGGCCTCACCTAGCGTATTAGATGTTGCCTCTTGGTGCCTATCAAAAATATATCTTGGTTTTTTAACATCTTCATTGGTAATTAAGCAAAAATCTTCAATTTTTTTTGCTTGTTCAACTGTTTTTGTGTCAAACAGGTCTTCTTTTGATAGTTTTTTTGCAAACTCGGCAATTTTTTTCGAATCTTTTTCTTCTGCCAATTTTTTCATATCTTCAGTTAATAAAAATTCTAGTCTGCTTTTTAATTTTGCAAATTTGTCATCATCTAAATTTTTAATATCTCTGCTCCAGATATTATCTCTTCCGTCAAATATAGCGCGTATTTGCGCATCTTCAATATAATCATCAACTAAGCCACTAATACCGTAACCATCTTTGTTGAATGATTTTGAAATGCTAATTTGAGGATTTGAAAGAGTTTTCTTTAATTCTTCGTTAATATTTCCATGTACACATTCTGTTGCTTTTTCTAATAACCTTAATTTTTTAATTTCTGTTTCTGTTGGTGCTAAAGCCTTATGCAAGCTTAATTCATCAAAAACTTCAACGGCAGATTTCATACCAACATTTGAAAATTCCTCTGGAACGATTGAATATCCGCATTCATGCAGCTTTTTTTGTACAACATCATTTGAACCATGTCCAAAATATGCGATTTTTTCATTATCAAAGTCAATACCTAGTCTGCGCGCTTTAGCATCTTTTAAAAGCCCCTTTAAGAAGCTTCTGATTGGTTCTTCTTTTCTTGGATCAAGATCTTTCCAGTGTTCTTTTGTTGACATGATTGCTTTTGTAATATCTTCATCACTCATGTTTTCATGCGCAAAATATCTTGTTAAGTTTTCAATATCTTCAAGACTTAAATTAGTCCTGTCGCGCACTTCCGCAAAATCTTTTCCTGTTATTTCTTTGAATTTCTTTAAGTCTGGTTTTCTATTAAATGAAATATTTAAACCATCAAGGGCGCCTTCCCATGCCCCGCTTTCACAAGCTTCAAATCTTTGTGTTAAATATATATTGCCTTTTTTCCCTTTTGGCATTATATCAAAACTAAATTCATCACAAGCAAAAGTTGAGGTTTTAAAGTCAGGATTTTTTGAATGCTTAAAGTAGTTTGTTGCTTCAATTATGCTTTCAACAACGCCATCATCTTTTGTTGTAAATTCAAATGTATTTCCATCAATTGCATTTTCTAATTGACTTACTTTTCTTTGCAAAATGCCGTTTTTGCCTCTAAAATCAAGTTGCCAATCCGCGCTTGAAAATTTAACAGTAGAAGCTTTTTCGCCACCTATTAAATTTGCAACTAAAACTTTTGCGCCCTCGCCAAAACCACCTGCATTATATGGATTTTCTTTTTTTGTACCTGTTCCTAAGAATTGCAAGTTTTCATGGTCAAATACGCCTTTTCCTGAAATTACGACTTTAGTTTCACCGTTTGGTAATTTGTTCAATTTAATTTTGACGCCATCTAGCGTATTTCCGTGACCGTCATAAAAGTTTTGCAAAATATCTCTTGCAATTTTTCTATCGCTCCAACCCACATTTTTGCCATAATTCAACATGAAGTCTGTATTGGCAAAGGTTCCAAGGTTTTCAATTTCCTTTCCTTTAATGCTTGCAGTTTCTGAAATCGCCACCTTGATTTTATCTGTTGTCGGAAGTGAAATTTCAAGTTCTCCATTTTTAATAAATCGTTCTTTAAGTACATCAACATCTATCAAGTCGTCGATAATATGGCTTGTTTTGCTAAATGGAGTGATTTCTGATGATTTATATATAGTATTGCAAAAACTTAAATTATCTTGCAAATCGACTACTTTTGGTGGGTTTAGCGCGTCGTAGCCAAGTTTTGAGTCTTTTAATTCTTCAATGATTTTTTGATATTCAGCTTCGACAAGCTGTTTGCCTTGTGGAGTTGAGATATCAATATCTTTTAAAAATTCTTTTAATTTAATTAATTCTTCTTCGCTTGTGGAAAGTTTAGCTGTTTGTTGGGCTAAATTTTCGCTATTTTGAGCAAGTTCTGTTGTTAATTTGGTAATTTTATCTTTATTTTCGCTTAATTCTTGTGCAATATTTTGAAAATCTTCTTGGCTTTTAACAAGTTTTTCTTTATTTTCGGCTAATTCTTTTACAACTTTATTTATTTTTCTTCCTCTAAAAATTGCATATGCAGCAGCGCCTGCACCAATTAAGCTCGTTGCAAGTGCAATTTTCTTATATTTTTTCACTTCTTTATTTTGACTTGATAGCTCAACTTTATCTTGCGAGGGGCTTCTTTCAAGCGTGTTTGCCTGTCCAACATAACCTTGTTGAGTTGTTGACGTGGTTAAATTAGGAATATTAAAATCCTTAAAATTATTTATATCAATACCCATAAACTATAAGCCTCTCTTGTTATTAAAAGAAAGTATTTTTTAATAGCAAAATTGACTGTTTATGGGTATTTTGTAAATTAAATTAACAAATTATAGCAAATGTTGCTTGATTATTTCGGCAACATATGTGAAATCTTCTTTTGTGCCAATTGGTTTTGCAATATGTTTTTTTCCGTAAACCAAAACTGGCACCATTTCTCTTGTATGATCAGTTCCTTTAAAAGTTGGGTCACAACCATGGTCTGCTGTAATGATTAAAATATCATTATCACACATTGCGTCAATAAATTTTGGGATATAGTTGTCAATTTCTTCAATGGCTTTTTTGTAACCCATATAATCGCGTCTATGACCATAGAGCATATCTGTATCAACAAGGTTTGTAAAAATAAAGTCAGCCTCGCTTGTTTTAATGGCTTCAAGTGTTTGGTTTAAACCGTCGGTGTTTCCCTTTGTTAATATTTTTTCATTGACCCCAGAACCAACAAAAATGTCATATATTTTTCCAATTCCAAGAGTTTTTTTGTTGTTATCTTCTAAAATGTTTAAAACAGTTTTTTTAGGCGGAGCAACAGAATAATCGTGTCTTAAGCCACCGTTTCTTGTCGGTTTGCCTTCAATTACTTGATAGGGTCGCGCAATAACTCTTGAAATTCCATAATCCATTTCATCTAGGATTTTTCTTGCAATTTTGCACCACTCGTAAAGCGTTTCAACGGGGATTAAATCGATATCTACCGCGATTTGAAAAACGCTATCTGCAGAAGTATAAATTATTGGGAACTTAGTTTTTTGATGTTCATCATTTAATTCCTCAATAATTTTTGTGCCTGAAGCCGGGCAATTTCCAAGTATTCCACCACAATTGGTTTGTTTGATAAACTCGTTAATTAATTTTTCATCAAATTTTAAATATGTTTTAAAAGGATTATCCAAAACAAGACCCATAAGCTCCCAATGTCCTGTTGTTGTATCTTTTCCTTTGGATTTCATTTTTAAAATGCCATAGCTAGCGCTTGGGGTTTGCGTTTTATTTACTCCTTTAATATCGATAATATTACCAAAGCCCATTTTTTCTAAATTTGGGCAATTAAGTCCACCGGAAGCGTTTGCAAGGTTTTTTAAAGTGTTACATGTTAAATCGTCGTTAAATTCTTTTGCGTCTGGCAAAGCTCCGCAACCCATTGAATCTATAACTATTGCTATTGCTCTTTGTTTCATATGATAACCTCAACGTCGTTTCCTAGATAGTCTTTGTGCCAATTTTGAATTGCTTCACCTGGATATAAAAGCCCTATTCCAGGCGGATATGGCATTATTGTTTTGTTTGAAATTTTGTGTAAACAATTATTTTTATCAACAAATCCAAATTCGCAGTTAAAAGTCTTGTGAGGTTGAATTTTAACCATTGGATATGGTTGAAAAGTATGTTTTTCAAATTCGTAATTTGAAGATGGGATTTTTTTAAGTGCATTTTTTAGATAATTTAATTTTGCCTTTGTTGTCCCAATTCCGCAAACAAAAAGGCAATATGTTGAATTTGACATTTCTTCTTCGATATCAAATTTGTCAAATAATATTTTAGCTAAATCTGTGCCTTTTATGCCTTTTTTTCTTAATAAAATTTTTGTTGGGTCAAAATTTTCCCCTTCATAAAATTCAACATCATGTTTTATTAAGCTTTTTTTGAATTTTTGGATATTTGAAATTAGGTTTTCAACTTCTTTTTTACCTTTTTTTGAATTTAAAAAAGAATAGCAAGCTTCAATATTTTTAAGCAAAGGATACGAAGGCGAAGTTGTTTGAAAAAGGTTGATTGCCTTTTGAAACAGTGGAATTTCAACATTTTGAATATTTTTTGAAATATTTAAAACAGCGCACTGGTTAAGCGCGCCAGAGGTTTTGTGCAAAGAATTAATTGATACATCAGCACCTTGTTCAAGCGCAGTTTTTGGCAAATTTTTGCTAAATTTATACAATGCGCCCCATGCTTCATCTACAATCAAATATACACCATGTTTTTTGCAGATTTCTGAGATTTTTGAAATATCAGAGTTGACACCTTCATAAGTCGGACTTGTTAAAATAAAGGCTTTATATTGGTTTAATTCAAGTGTTGAATTTAATTTATCAACATCAATATGAGTATAAATTCCCCAATTTTCATCACATTCTGGAATAAACCAATCAACAGTTGCTTGTGTTAAAATTAAGCCAGAAAATACAGACTTATGGCAATTTCTTGCAACCAAAACTCTATCTTTTGGTTTGATTAAGGCTTTCATGGCGCTTAAAATTGCTGTTGTTGCACCTTGGGTTGTGAAAAAGGTTTGTTTTGCGTTTTGAATGTCTGCAACTTTGCCTTGCGCTAAAAAGATTGAATTTTTAGGGTTTGCAAGGTTGTCAAAGCCATCAATTTCAGAGTAGTCAATTTCATAAAAAGATTTAACATCTTTATCAAAAACTGGTTTTTGGTTGTGTGATGGCGTTGTAAACAGTTTACGTTTTAATTTTTTGCTTAACAATTTGATTATACTCATAAATTTATATTAAAATATTTTTTATGGACATACAAGAAAAAATAGCAAATTTACGCAAAACAATTGAGTTAAACGCTTATAAATATTATGTTGAAGATAATCCGATTCTGGAAGATTGGGAGTATGACAAGCTTTTTCGTGAATTAAAAGAGCTTGAAGAAAAACATCCAGAATTAATTACCCCAGATAGCCCAACGCAAAGGGTTGGTGGAATTAGCGACAAATTTAATCAAGTTCAACATAAAGTCAGATTATATAGCCTTGATAACTCAAACAACTCAGAAGAACTAAAAGCTTGGTATAACCGCGTTTTAAAAGACGTTGGCGAACAGGAAAATCAGCAACTTGGTTTGTTCTCTTCAAATTTAGCTGATGTTGAATTGGTGTCTGAGTTAAAAATCGACGGCTTAGCAGTTAGTCTGACATATGAAAAAGGTATTTTTGTCCAAGGTTTAACACGCGGAGATGGTGTCATTGGGGAGGATATTACAAACAATTTAAAAACAATTAAAGCAATCCCCTTAAAGCTTTTTGAGCCTGTTGATATTGAGGTTCGTGGCGAAATTTACATGCCAATTTCATCATTTGATAAGTTAAATAAAATTCAATTAGAAAATGAGAAAAAACCATTTGCAAACCCAAGAAACGCTGCCGCTGGAACGGTGCGTCAACTTGACCCTAAAATCACAGCGAGCAGAGACTTATCTATTTTTGTATATGTTGCTGTTTTTGATAATAAAAAACCAGAGTTTGCAAAAATTTTAACTCATTCTGACGCAATGGATTTTTGCAAAAAACTTGGTTTTAGAGTTAACAAATATCAAAAATGTAAAAATATTGATGAAGTTATCAAATATTGTGCAGATATGTCTGAATATAGAAAAACGTTAGATTACGCAACAGATGGCGTTGTAATTAAGGTTAATTCCTTGCCAAAACAAAACGAACTTGGCTTTACTTCTCGTGCGCCAAAATGGGCAACAGCGTTCAAATTTCCACCAGAAGAAGTCTGGTCACAATTGCAAGATGTCGAATTTAGCGTTGGAAGGACTGGAATTGTTACTCCTGTTGCAATAATTAACCCTGTAAATCTTTCCGGAAGCGTTGTTTCAAGAGCTTCTATGTATAATTTTGATGAAATTCACAGGTTAAACATTTCTTTATATGACGAAGTTTTAGTCAAAAAAGCGGCAGAAATTATCCCAAAAGTTGTAAAAGCTAGGCGCACAGAAAAATCTCAAGATTTAATCTTGCCAGATGTTTGCCCAAGTTGCAAAACAAAACTTGTTGAAGTTGAGGGCGAAGTTGCAATTTATTGTCCAAATAAAAAAACATGCCCAGCGCAAATTAAAGGCAGAATTGAATATTTCGTTTCAAAACAAGCCATGGATATTGATGGCTTTGGTGAAAGTATTATCGACCAACTTGTTGAAAAAGGCTACGTATATCGAGTTAGTGACTTATATAAACTTTCAATTGAGCAATTTTTAACTCTGGATTTGATTAAAGATAAATCCGCAAATAATTTATTTAATGCGATTGAAAAATCTAAAGATGTTTTATTGTCAAAGTTTATAAATGCTCTTGGAATTAGACTTGTAGGAAAAGAATCAAGCGATATTTTGGCGCAAAATTACCAAACAATTGATGAGTTAATTAAAGCCAAATATGATGATTTATCTCAAATTGATGGAATTGGCGATAAAATGGCAAAAAGTATTGTCGACTTTTTTGCTGATGAAGAAAATCTTTTAACCGTCAAGGAATTAATTGAACTCGGAGTTAAAATCAAAAACAAATATTCTGGAGTTTTAGATTTGCGCTTAAAAGGTCAAAGTTTTGTAATTACAGGCACATTAGACACTTTAAGCAGAGACGAAGCACAAAATAAATTAAAGGAATTAGGCGCGAAAACCCCATCTTCTGTTTCTAAAAACACTACTTTTGTTGTTGTGGGCTCAAACCCAGGCTCAAAGGCAACAAAAGCCCAAGAGCTTGGAATTAAAATATTAAGCGAAGAAGATTTGATTAAAATTATTAAAGGAGAATAAAATGAAAAAGATTATCGCATTTGCAATTTGTATGTTTGCTTTTTGTCCGTTAGGTTTTTGCGAGGAAAAAGAGCAAATTTCAACCTTAAATGTAGATACATCTTTAACAAGTGATATCATGCCAGATACTGCAAAAATCAGATTTTATGTATCTAATCAAGGGTTAAATGTTCAAGATTTAAAAGAAAAAAATGATAAAATTGCAGCAAAAGCAATTGCCGATATTAAAGCAAAATTAAACCAATACGAACAAATTAAAACTATTGCTTTTCGAATTAATAATGTTTATTCATATAAAGATAAAGTCAGAATTTTTCAAAAATATGAAGTTACAAATGGCTTTGAAGTAAAATTAAAAGATTTATCTAAAATCTCTGAAATTATTCAAATTGCAACAGATGCAGGCGTAAAAAGAGTTGATAACGTTAATTTTTCAATAGAAAATTCACAAAAAGTTTGTAATGATTTATTAGCTAAAACTGCAAAAAATGCAAAAGAAAGAGCAAATGTCGTTGCAAATTCTCTAGACACCCAAATTTTAAAAGTTAAATCTGTAAATCCTTATTGTTCTTTAACTTCTGGCTATTCTCAACCAGTCTATTTCAACGCAAAAGCCATGGATTCAGCTTCTATAGAGGGCGAAAGTCGCCCTGTTATAGAATCTATTGAACCGGGAACAATTAACGTAAAGACATCTATTAATTTAGTTTACTATTTAAAATAATCTGCTTGCATTTTTCTCGTTCTGATGTTATCCTTTAATGGTTAGCACTGGAAGGAGTAACCGTTTTTGGTTTTAGGTTTGAAGTGCTTTTTGATTATCATTTAGTTTACTTTTGGGAAATTTCGTGAAATACACGTTTAACAACAAATTTTTAAAGGATAATTCAAAACCGGGTTCATATAGACGCGGTTATGAAACATTTCAAAAAGGGCTTGTTGAAGATATTAAATTCAACGAAAATATTGTGCGCGCAAAAGTTAAAGGTAATTATAAGCCCTATTATAACGCTGGGATTAAATTTACCAAGTCTGATGTTCGCCCTACTTGTGATTGCCCATTAGACGAACCATGGTGCAAACACACAATTGCTCTTGCATTTGCTTCTTTAAAAAATCATTTTTGGGAAGAATTTTTATATGAAAAATTAAACATTGAACCAGAATTGATAGATGAAGATTTGCCAATGAATGAAAATCCGCAAGGGGATTTCATTTTCCACTTTAATCCAAAACGACGACAAAACTTCTTCTCAATTTTGGTTATGAATAGACACACCAAAAAAGTTATTCGAGACCTAGAAGCCGTATTTAAGCAAATTTTACTTCGTCAAAAAGAAGAGGAAAATTTTGAATTAAATAATTCTCAAAAGCTCGAAGTTGTAATGTTTAAAATGCTTTTGAACCAATCAAGATTAGATAAAAAATCTGGTTGGTATGATGTTCAAATTAATAAATTTGATGAATTTTTCAAAATGTTATCCAAAATGGACGACGTAATTGACGCAAAAACTCATAAAAAAATCAAATTTTCTGATACTGTTTGGAACTTGTGTCTTGATGTTAATGTTTCCTATGTTGGCAATGTACTTTTAAGTTTATATTGGAAACGAAACGATATAGATGAAATCTATCCTTTTGAAGAGGTTAGATATTTTTCAAGACAACTAAAATGGGGTCGATACAAAGACATTATCTTCCAAGTTGATGCACAAGTCAGTGTTGTGCCACAATATTTAACAAAAGCAAGTTTTTCAGATATTAAAGACGCAGATGGTGGTAAATTTATTTATGAAGAATTGCCAAAGCTTCGCGAAACAATGACAGTAAATATGTCTGAAGAAATGGAAAAATTATCTTTTGAAAAAAGACCGCCAAAATGCGTTGTTGAATTAGGGGTTGATTACGACCAGTCTTTAAAAGCTTCATTAGAATTTGAATATGACGGTGTTCGTGTTCCATATCAAAAGCAATATAAAAGCCCATATGTCACAATAAAAGACCCTAAAAAAGATTTGTTATATTGGATTAAACGTGACATGAAATTTGAACAAAGCGCTTATCAAATGCTTTTGGCTTGTCGTTTTGCGCCTGTTCAATCAAACAATTTAGCTTTAGATAAAGAATTTGCAATCGATTTTTATAACTACTACATCTCAAAAGCTGGAAGCGGTTGGGAATTTATTGAAAAAGATGATTTATCTTTCTATAAATTGAATAAAAAAGGCTTAAAACTCGTTGCAGATATCGATTTTTCACAAGAAGGCACGGACAAATTCTTAATCAAATTAAAAGGTCAGGCAGACGATAGAGAAGTTGATTTTGAAAAAATTATCGATTTAACATATGAAGGTGCAAAATATTATAATATTCCATCTGGAGGTCAAGTTTCTATTCCAACAGATGATGTTTTGTCCCTTTTAAAATCCTTCAATACGTATGACGTATTTAAAAATGATCAAGATGAATATGTTGTCAAAACTTTCCGCGCCGGCGTTGTATCAGAAATGGAAAAAATGGGCATAACCTTGAAGATGAGCCGTACTTTTTCAAAATTTTGGAAAGAAATTTCGACTTTTTCAAATATGGATACAACACCTCTGCCTAAAGCGACAAAAGCCGAATTGCGCGAATATCAATTAAAAGGATATTCTTGGCTTTGGTTTTTATATAAATATGGTTTAAATGGCGTTTTAGCAGATGATATGGGTCTTGGAAAGACTTTGCAAACCCTTACGCTTTTGCAAAAAGCAAAAGAAAAAGATAACAAAGCGCCAAGCTTGGTCGTTTGCCCGACTTCTGTTGTTTTCAACTGGGAAAAAGAAATTGAAAAATTTGCTCCAAATTTGAAATTTATGACCCTATCTGGAACAGAGAGAAAGAAAAAATTTACAGATATTGAAAAACACGACGTTGTAATCACAAGCTATGCTTTAATTAGACGTGATATTGAAGAATTAAAGAAAATCAAATTTAGATATGTTATCTTAGATGAATCTCAAAACATTAAGAATGCGACAAGCCAAACTTCAAAAGCTTGTAAAATGCTTGATAGCTACCACAGGCTTGCTCTGTCTGGTACTCCAATTGAAAATAAACTAGAAGAACTTTGGTCTGTTTTTGACTTTTTAATGCCAGGATTTTTGTTTGACGCAAATGAATTCAACCACAGGTTTGTTAATCCGATTGTTGAAAATGAAGATACAGAAGTTCAAAAGCGACTTAAAACACAAATTTATCCGTTTATTTTGCGTCGTATGAAACGCGACGTTGCAAGAGATTTGCCAGATAAAATTGAAGCAGTTGCATATTGCGAACTCACATCAGAGCAAAAAGATTTATATTTACAAGTTCTTGATTCAACAAAAGAAGAATTGTTTAAATCGATTGAAACTGTTGGTCTTGAAAAATCAAGAATGTCTATTTTCTCTGCATTGTTGCGCTTAAGACAAATCTGTTGTCACCCAAGATTGTACGACAAAGAAGGTCAATTAGGAATTAACGATTCTGGTAAATTTGAGCAATTGCAAAACATGCTTGAAGAAATCATTGCAGAAAAACATAGAATTTTATTATTCTCTCAATTTGTCGGAATGCTTGATATTATCAAAGATTGGCTTGATAAGAAAGGTATTAAACACGAATATTTATCGGGTAAAACAAAAGACAGACAAGCAGTTGTTGAAAGATTTAACAATGACCCTACAATCCCGATTTTCTTAGTTTCTTTGAAAGCTGGTGGCACGGGCTTAAACTTAACAGGTGCTGATTATGTAATTCATTATGACCCATGGTGGAATCCAGCGGTTGAAGATCAAGCGACAGACAGGGCTTATCGTATCGGTCAAACCAAAAAAGTTTTTGTATATCGACTTATTACAAAAAATACTGTGGAAGAAAAAATCCAAGCGCTCAAATCCAAAAAACGTTCGCTTGTTGATAGCGTAATTTCTATTGATAGAAATATTGTTAAAACTCTTACATATCAAGATATTAAAGATATTTTCTCAATATAAAAAAACCTCGCTTTTGCGAGGTTTTAATTTAGTTATCATCACTTTCTGCTAATTTTTCCATTTTCAATTTTTGGTCATATTCAATTAGCATATTAATTAATTTATCTAATTCACCTTCGATAACTTCTCTGACATCAAGGTTTTGACCAATTCTGTGGTCAGTTAGGCGCCCTTGAGGGAAGTTATAGGTTCTAATTCTTTCGGAACGGTCGCCTGTACCAACTTGTGAACGACGCAAGTCTGTAACTTCTTGCATTTGTTTTTGAACTTCCATATCGTAAAGTTTTGCTTTTAAAATTTGCAAAGCTCTTTCTTTATTTTGAAGTTGAGAACGCTCTTCTGTACAGAAAATCATAATTCCTGTTGGTTTATGGAATACTCTGGCTGCTGTTTCAACTTTGTTTACGTTTTGACCGCCAGCACCACCAGAACGAGCTGTTGTGATTTCAATATCGTTCATGTTTAATTCGATTTCAACGTCATCAACCTCTGGCATAACTGCAACTGTTGCAGTTGATGTATGAACTCTGCCTTGAGATTCTGTTTGAGGAACCCTTTGAACCCTGTGAACGCCTGATTCATATTTTAATTGAGAATAGATATTATCACCGCCTTTGACAGAGATAACAACTTCTGAAACACCACCAGCTTCGCACTCGTTGATTGATAAAATTTTTGTTTGCCAGCCTTTGTTTGCAGCATAACGAAGATACATTCTCATTAAATCGCCTGCAAAAATATTTGCCTCATCTCCACCCGCAGAACCTCTAATTTCAAGCATAATATCCTTGTCGTCCATTGGGTCACGAGGAAGTAAAAGAACTTTTAATCTGTGTTCATATTCTTCAATTTTAGCTTCAGCATCTTCGATTTCTGAATTTAAAAATTCTTTCATAGAAGCGTCTTTTTCAATATGAAGCATTTCTTTTGAATCTTTAATTGTGTCAACAGCTTCTTTATATTTATAGTATATTTCAACGGTTTCTTCCATTGTTTTTCTTTGTTTTGATAAGTCGCGAAATTTTTCGTAATCTTGAATTACGTTAGGATCCGACAAAATGACACCAAGTTCTTGGTATCTTTTTTCGATTTTTTCGACTTTTTCAAACATTGAATTATCCATTTTTTGTTTTCATCCTTCCGCATGAATTGTCTTCGTCGCAATAGCCAAGTCTTTCACATTTAGGAACAAGATGTTCTTTAAGCCAAGGCTCTTTTTCTGTAATCAAAGCACACATTTTTGCAACAACCATTCTAATTTCAAATTGTGCACGTGTGCAAAGACGCAGATTTGCAAGGTGGATTAACTCTCTTAGATTTAAACTTGTGACAATAGAGCTTGCAGTTGCGTTCGGTAGAATTGAACGTGCGTCTTCTTTTTTAATTCCGTTATCAACCAATTGTGCATATAGTTTTGATGTTTCTTCCATGTGTTTTTCAAATTTTTCAAGAAGTTCTTTATTTGCACTGATTGCTGTTGGAACGATATAGTCAAAATCTGCTTCTTTAACGTATCTTTGAGATTTTTGAGAAAAGCTCATGTGTCTATGGCGTACAAGTTGGTGCGTTGCAGCGCGAGAAATGTTATTAATTGCAAATGTGACTTGCACATGTTCAATAGTAGAATAATGCCCAGATGAGATAATTCGCTTAATTAGTGCTAACTTTTTTTCATTGTCATCTGTTATTTTGTCGTAAATATCAACTGCGCCATCTGCAGAATAACAAGTTCTGCAAGCAGTATAAATTACGTCTAACAAGTTGTTTGGTATAGCAATTAAAGCTACTTCTAATGATTTTTTTGGCATTATCTACTCCCGAAAGCTAATTCCCTTATATAAATTTTGGCTGGTAATTAGCCAGCCAAAAAGTAATCATTGTATTTACAACTATTTTTTTTCGTAACGTTTTTTGAATCTTTCAACTCTACCTTCAGAGTCTAATATTTTTTGGTTGCCAGTGTAAAATGGGTGGCAAGCGTTACAAATTTCAACTGTGATGTTTTCTTCAACAGAACCTGTTGCGATTTCATTACCACATACACATTTTATAGTTGTTTTGTTGTAATCTGGATGAATGTCTTTTTTCATTACGTTTCCTTTTTAGTGATGATATCTATCTTACACATTTTACGTTGCTAAAAAAAATATTTCAAGTAAATTTATTTAACAAATATTACAAAATATCTCAAAATTGCCAAAGTTAAAAGCTTTGTTAATATTTTATTATGACAAAAGTATTTTTATTGCTAAATTTAGAGGATAATCAGAACAAAGAAATTGTGAATTTGCTTGAACAAAACCAGTTTGAGCTTGCTTTTGCACAGGGAAATATTGAAGAAAATATTTTACAAATAAATAATTTCTTGCCTGACTTAATCTTAATTGATAATAAAATTGAACATTGCGAATTTACCCTTCGTCAAATTAAGACTTCGCTTAAACATTTAAATATTCAAACTATTCTTTTAAAAGATTCCGATAAAGCGCTCGATTTTATTGCGCTTGCTGATGGTTTAATTGAGCTTCCACTAAAAATTGATACATTTTTGTTTACGATAAATTCGCACATTAAAACTAAAAATAATCTCGATAGACTATATGAAAATAATAAAGAATTATCTAGAAGCCTTTATCAGCTTAATGTTTTGTATAATACAAGTTCTCAATTTGCAGGAACCTTAAATACAAATAAACTTTACGACATTATGCTTGAAGCAATGGAAAAGACGCTGAGTTTTGATGTTTCGGCTGTTTTGGTTTTTAATTCAGATTTTAAACCGGTGTTTTCTCTAAATTCTTTGTATACACCAACCGAAAATCTTGTTGACGCTTTAAAAATTCGCTCTGTTTTAAATTATAAAACAATTTTTGAAAGCGCACCTTTATTAGTGCAACAAGATTTTGAAAATATTGAAACAATCCAAAAAATTAAACAAACGCGATCAAACAAGGTTTTTGGACTTGAATCAATCAGCTTCGACTCGCTTTTTGCGCCTATTAAGGTTGGAGACGACTTTTTTGGGGTGATTGAACTTTTCCGCCAAAAACCCTTTAGCTCAGAAGACGTCACCTGCTTTCAAGCAATCACGCATCAAGTAGCCCTTCCTTTAAGAAGTGCAAAGCTCTATGAAGAGATTTCTGTTGCAAATAAAAAATTAGAAAAGCTTGAAAAAATTAAATCCGAATTTGTGTCAATTGTTTCGCACGAATTAAGAACACCTTTAACCCCAATTAATAACTCTCTTGAGATTATTTTAAATGGTCAAGCAGGGGAAATTACCGAAGATACACGCAATTTTATCTCTATGACAAAAAGAAATATTTTACGTTTGTCCGGAATTATTGAAGATTTACTTGATTTATCAAGAATTCAAACAGGAAAACTAGATTTGAAATATAAGCTTTCTGATATCACTTCTTCTTTAGAATTAATGCAGAAAACTTTTGAACAAGTTGCAAATGAAAAAGAAATAAAATTTTCATTATTGATTGATGAAAAATTACCAGAGGTCTATATTGATTCAAGAAGAATTGAGCAAATTTTTACAAATTTAATTTCAAATTCCCTTAAATTTACTTCTGCCAATGGTGAAATTTCTCTTGGGGCAAAAGTTATAGACGATTTTGAAATAGATGAAACAAAATTGATTTCTCCAATCGATAAACCAAATGGAAAATATATTCAAGTAACCGTTAAAGACACTGGTGTTGGGATTAAAAAAGAAGATATCCCAAAAATATTTGATAAATTTTCTCAAATTGAAAGCACCCTAAATCGCAACAAAGGTGGGGTTGGGCTTGGCTTGACGATTACAAAACAATTAATCGATTCTCATTTAGGTTTGATTTTTGTAGATAGTGAAGAAAAAGTTGGCTCCGAATTTAACGTTTTAATCCCAATTTCAGATGATGTTAAGACGTTTACAATGGATTTATTACGTTCTTTAACAAATAATGATGACGTTGGATTAATTAAAATTAACCACAAAAAAGATTTAAATTTGATTGAAGACTTAAAAAATAATAAAATGCTTAATTTGTCGCGTTTGTCTAAAGAAATTGTCATTGAAAAAGAAGATATAGTTGAATATTGCGCCTTTATTCCGCATATTACCCTTGCTTCATATGAAGCTATGGTTGGCTTAATTGACAATTATTCTAAGCAGATAAATGCAAATGAAAATGATATAATTATATCATCATTGCATAGTGCAAAAAATGGCAAAGATGCCGTCGAGTTAGTAAAAAAATTGGGATTAACAAGAGGATAAAATGAAAAAAATATTAATCGCTGATGACGAAAGAGATATTGTTGAAACCCTTGCTTTTATGTTGAGGGCAAAAGGGTTTGAGTGCATTTGCGCATATGATGGCGAGGAAGGTTTGAATTTAGCGAAAAATGAAAATCCTGACCTTGTCATTCTTGATGTAATGATGCCAAAAATCAATGGATATAAGATTTGTAGACTTTTAAAGTTTGATAACAAATATAAAAATATTCCAATAATTATGATAACCGCAAGAAGCCAAGACGAAGACAAAATGATTGGCGAAGAAACAGGCGCAGACGAATATATTACAAAACCTTTTGAATTTAGCGAAGTTTTGGAAAAAATCAATAAATATTTAGCATAAAAGAAAGATTAAAATGGATTTATTAAACGAAAATAACCCACTAGATAATAAAACTCTTGATAAATTAAAATATGATTTAGTTAGAGATAATCTTGTCACATATGATGATATTGAACATGCGCAAGAACTTGCAATTGCGCAAAATACAAACATTGGGCAGATTTTAATCAACACACAAATGATTAAAGAAGAAGTTTTAATGAAATTTTTAGAAGAAAAGCTTCATACTCCATCTGTTGATTTAGAAAACTATTCAATTGACAAAAAATGCCTTGAATATATCACATATCAAGACGCTTTAAGATTTAAAATTTTGCCATTGTTTATTATTGAAGATACCTTAACAATCGCAATGGCAGATCCAATGGATTTATTTTCAATTGATAAAATAATGAAAATTACCAAAAAAAATATCGACCCTGTAATTGCGTCTGAAAAAAGTATTTTGAAAAAAATCACAGAATATTATGACATCAAACAATCTGTTGGCGATATTGATACTCAAAATTCAAAAGACTATAATTGGCAAGAAGAGCTTCACAATGACGATATGTCTCAAGAACATATCCAAGGCTTGTTTAGGGCAATTTTAAAGCAAGCAATTACTCAAAAAGTTCATGAGTTATTTTTTGAAAATGAAGATGAAGGTTTAATTATTAATTTCAAAAAGAATAATGAAACCATTAAAACGGGCACCATTCCAAGCCTGTTAACTAGTTCATTTGTACAATCTTTAAAATCAATGTGCAATCTTGACCCAAACGTCTATGAAATTCCGCAATTGGGTAAATTAAACTTTACGGTAGATAACCATGAGCTAACAGCGAGTGTATCTGCTTTTCCAACGATTAATGGTGAAAGAATTTTAATTAAAATTTATCACCCGCCTGTTCAAATTGAAAAATTAATCAAAAATCAATCATATATTGAACAAATCAAAAATTCGCTCAATATTCCAGGCGTTGTTTTGATTTGCGGTTCGTCTTTAAGTGGTAAAACTCATTTAATCTATTCAATTTTATCTAATTTAATTGCAAAAGAAAAAAACGTCATGACGCTTGAATCAATTGCAAAATACAGATTAAAAGGAATTTCACAGTGTGAATTAAATGAAAATATTGGTTTTAATCTAGATAAAGCAATGCGTTTTATAGAGTTTCAATCTCCTGATATTATCTATTTTGAAGGTATTACAACAAAAGAAGGGCTTGATTTCTTTACATCTTTAACTTTGAAAAATAAAACGCTAATTACAGAATTTTTAGCTGAAAATATGGATGATTTAAGAAGTAAATTTGAATTTAGCGAGTTTACTATGTTTAAATCTGTAATTTCAACCCTTATTTTTATACATAATCAAGATAGTATTGAAGTCTTTAACAGAAGCGATTTAGACAAATATCTTTTTTCAAATTAATTTGTAAAAATTATCAAATTTTTTGTTACAAAGTGACACAAAATTAATATTAGAAGCATTATATAAATACAGCGCTAAATTGGAGTGTAAATGAAAATAAATAAAGTAGACGGTGTTGTTAACTCTCAACCAAAAAATAATAATTCAAAGCTTGAAAAAATAGCTTCAAATCAGCAATATAATCAAATTAATGAGCTTTTAAATATTTGTTATAAGCCAATTTCTTTTGGCAGAAGTTGGGCTGAACACAAAAGCTGGGGCGCTGTTATTGACCCAAAAACAAAAGAAACAAGCTTCAAGATTTTAACATATCCTGATACTCGTAGAATTACTGTTACTGTTGAAAAAAAAGGTAATAAAAACCAAACAAAAGAATATGAATTAACCAATCGCGGAAATGGAATTTTTGAAACAGAAAATAAAATTCCATCTGGCGAAATTGAGCATGGAGATAGCTATTACTATACAATTTACAAAGGTAATGGCGATATTGATAAACTTAAAGACCCATACTCATTCAGACAAAAAACTTTGCTTGATAAATCAACAATCTATGACCATTCAAGATTTGAATGGAGCGACAATGATTGGTATCAAAACAACAAAAAAAGAATATCAAGACAAGCAAATTCTTCAAACAAATTAACGCCTGTAAATGCGTTAAGAATTTTTGAATTTAACACTGCAACTTTAACTAAAAAAGGCACATTTAACGCTGCAAAAAACGTCATCAAATCATTGCCACAAATGGGATATAATGCAATTGAAATTATGCCTGTTGAAAATACTTTTTCATACAATTGGGGTTATGATGGTGTAGATAAACTTGCTCCAAGTGAATTTTTGGGCGGTCCAGATGGCTTAAAAAGCTTGATTGATTACGCACACGAACAAGGTCTAAACGTCATTATGGATATGGTACCAAATCATTTAGGTCCAGATGGTGCGTCATTATTGCGTACAGGTCCATTTATTCAAGGTCAAAACTGTTTCGGTGAAAGCTTTAATTTTGAAGGCGAAAATTCCCGCTATGTACGTGATTTTATGGTAAATGCGGCGATAAATTGGTTAAATAACTACCATTGCGACGGTTTAAGATTGGATATGACCAAAATGATGGGCTCAGATTCAACCATGAAACAAATTGCTGCCGAAGTAAATTATCACTATCCTGACGCGTTTTTAATTGCTGAAGATGGCAGAGGCGGGGTTAGCGTTAATGGTGATAATTATTGGGATAATTACGACGAAGCACACGACAACCGCGTAGTTAATCCTTTATATGACAATGAAAACACAGTTGGTTGGGACGAAGGAAGTCATTGCCATGCAATTGATAAAATTTCATCAAACCAAACGTCACTAGCGCGATTGGGCTATGATAGCGAATGGGATTTTTATTATTTCCACAACTTAAAAAATGCTCTTTATGGAAATGTTGATATTGAAGCAATTGATAAAGCATTATTAGGCTCACAAAACAAAGTAAAATATGTCATGAGTCATGATGAAATCGGAAATTACGAAGGAAGCCGACTTTTAGCAAAATTAATGGTTCCAATGTTGCACTTAAATGAAAATGTTTATTTAAATGAAGATGACGAAAACCGCGCAAAAACAATGAGCCAATTAAAAGGTCAATCGTATGAAGATATGCGTCAAACAGTAGTTTTCCAAAAGGCTCAATTTGCTGCTGAAAAATTAGCAATGTTATTGCAAACTGGCGAATTAGATAAATATAGTGCTCAAAATATTACAAATAAAGCTTGGTATGATTCTGTTCAAAATGCTTTTAAAAATGAAATATTGACACCATTAGGAATTAGTCATAATTCTGAAATTACATATGAAAGAGTCAAAGCTATGTTTGAGCGTAGTTTTGAAGCAAATAAAATGGCGCTAGCAAGAACTTTTGCGACCCCTGGTCCAAAAATGGTTTTCCAAGGTGATGACAGCGCAGATTTAACACCATTTAGATTTTTCAGACAATTTGAATCCGCTGGAAACGAACACAGCTTATACGTTGAAAAAGGCTATCAAACAGGCGAAGAAGCGCTTAATGATTCAAAATTGGGTTCAATTAAATATTCTCCTGAAGCAAGAAGCCAAATGAACAAATTTAGAAACTTAACTCGCGATTTAAATAAGTTAAATGAAGAAAATAAGGCATTGCAAAACGGTCATATTGTGGCAAAAAACACAATCAAACACCCTGGTTCTCAAGTAATTGGAACACATCTTGCATCTGATGACCATTCTAATGAATTATTTGTTGTGACCAATTTTTCTCAATCAAAATACCCAAGAGAACATGCCGATAAATACTATATCCACTTCCCAGAGGGGCGTTGGGTGGAAGTTTTAAATACTGATGATAAAAAATATGATGGTCAAGGCAGAGTCAACTCTGAAATGATATACAGTGACGGTAAATTTGCAAAACCATTAAATATGGCTGGATTATCAACCATGGTATTTAAAAAGGTTTAATTTCCAAATTTTTCTTTTGTGATTTTTGCTAAAGTTTCAAAAACATATTTTGGCAAAGAACATCTTGGGTTTTTGCCATGTTTAAAGCATGTTACAAGTAAAATTTGATGAATTACGCTTTGGTGCGTTACTTTTCCGTTGCTATTTGCAATTTCAATCAAATCGTCACCATATTGAATTTGTACGCAATCTCCCTTGCCATATCTTTTTGCTGAAATTGCAAGCTCATCTTCCGTAATCAATCTTGAAATTTGCGGAATATCCAATACTTTTTGAGTTTCTTCAACAATTTCTTTTGCATTAGAAAATTTCAGTTTTTTATAAACTGAATCATCTATTTTCAATTTTGCGCAAAAATTAACGTTCATATTAAATTTAAAACCAAAAAGAAAATAAATTGCGCAATTTTTATTGTGTTTTTACTTTATATTTTCAAAAGGCAATCATGATTAACAGAATTATTACCCCAAATATTAATAGACCAATATTTAAAGGCACATTTAATAAATATTTTAAACCTGCGCCATCTCTTGATACGTTTGAATATCAGGATAATAGCACAATTCGCTTAAAGGGTGATTTAGCAAGAAAACTTTTAGTCCAAGATGAAGCAAATTTTTTATTAGCTCACGGAGTAGATAAAAACGTCGTATCTGAAATTAAAAAACTAGATAAAACATGTGCTAAAAAAGCTCAAATGTTGTTTTTAAATGGGCTTCCACCACGCGATTTAGAAGAATTCTGCCAGTGTGATGATAAAAAATTTGAAAAAATAATGAAACTTTTGCCATTTACAAGAAATCGAAATAATATTTTAGAGCTAATTTCATACAAAGATGAAAAATTTGAAAAAATTATAAAATATCTAAACGCTAATATGAGTACACATCTTGCACAGTGTGCAGTTTGCGAAGACGAACCCATAACATTTTTTAGACTAGATAACCTTATTGAAAGAAAAATAAATGGCTCAGACGCCTTTAAAATTGCCTTTCATCCTGATTGTGCTGAGCGCTTTAGTAAATATCTAAAAAATGGATTAGACTTTAGAAGTGCCTCAATTCTTGCAAATATAGATAAAATGGAAGAATTTAAGGAAAAAGATATAATTAAACTTGTAAAATTTTTGAAATCTTTTGAAAAAACAGGGGTTGAAGAAATATCTCAAGATATTTCCGAATTTTTAGTGCCATTGAGTTATAAAGAAAATAAAAATGAATTTTTTGAATTTTTAAAGAAAATTGATACAGAAAAATTATTATCAAATAATCCTAAAATGCGCGATTATTCACCAAGAGAAATGATGTTATTTTTAAAATATCACTTCTTTAATGATAACAAAATTTCAAATCAAAAAATTGTTTTTGATAAAGATTTAAAAGAACATTTAGAAAATAATTATTTAAGCGCAAAAAAATTAGCAGATTTATTGTCTGCCTATCCTGAAATAGATAAAAAAGTTGGCGAAATTCCACACGATTGGAAAAATGAGACCAAAATAGATGACGAAAAATTAAAAGAACAAATTTTTGATATAATTATAGATTTTAACCAAACTCGTGATATATCGGCATTTGAAGCAAATTTATCAGATTTATTAAATAAACAAGTCAAATTATCTCATATTCAAGATGGATATTGGGGTAGCGGGTACAGGCTTCAAATTGAAAACGCTAAAGATACGTGTTTAAAGCTTTATCATAAGACAACAAAAAAAGAAGATGAAACATATGACCTTGATTTACATGGACAAAAAATTGAACCGCAAACGGCTCTATTTTTAAACAAAAATGCAAATAATTTCGTAAAATTATTTTTTACAAAACTGTGCGGAATTGGCGACAGCGACGGCTTTTTGGTCACGCAATATCTTGATAGATATATAACTCCTATTCAAGAATGCAAGGAAACCAAAAAAGGACTGGTTGTCAAACCAAGGGATAATCACAATGATAAAAACGCAATTAATGGCGTAATATTTGATTTTGGCGATATTTTTGTATCTGATTTTAAAGTAAGCGATAAATAATTTTTTTTATTATATAATTTTGATATGAAAAAACTTGATCATATCAGAAATTTTAGTATTATTGCGCATATTGACCATGGTAAATCAACTCTGGCAGACAGATTGCTTGAAAAAACAGCAACAATTTCTCAAAGGGACATGCAAAACCAATTGCTTGATACAATGGATATTGAGCGCGAACGCGGAATTACAATCAAACTAAACGCCGCAAAAATGAACTATAAAGCCAAAAATGGCAAAGATTATATTTTAAATTTAATTGATACTCCAGGACACGTTGATTTTTCATATGAAGTATCTCGTTCTTTGGCTGCTTGCGAAGGCGCTTTGTTGATTGTTGATGCAACACAAGGTGTTGAAGCGCAAACATTGGCAAATGTTTATTTGGCAATGGAGCAAAATCTTGAAATTATACCTATCATTAACAAAATCGATCTTCCATCTGCTGATGTTGAAAGGGTTAAAAAAGAAATTGAAGATGTTTTAGGAATTGACGCGTCAATGGCAATTCCAGTAAGCGCAAAAACTGGCGTTGGTATAGAAGACGTATTAGAAGCAATTGTAGAATATGTCCCAGCTCCAGTAGACACATCTGATAAACCATTAAGAGCTTTGGTTTTTGATAGCGCATATGACGCATATTTGGGGACAATTTGCTTTTTTAAAGTTGTTGATGGTTCAATTAAACTTGGCGATAAGATAAAATTTATGGCAACCGGAAAAGAGTTTGAAGTTGTCGAACTTGGTTTCTTAAACCCTAATCGAATTCAAGTTCCAGAGCTAAAAACAGGCGAAGTTGGATATTTTGCAGGTTCAATCAAAGAAATTACTCGTTTTGTTGGTGACACAATAACACATGTTGAAACCCCAGCACTTGAAGCTCTAGAAGGCTATAAAGAAGCGAAACCAATGGTATTTTCAGGTTTATATCCTGTAAATAACGAAGATTATCATGAGCTTAAAGAGGCATTGGAAAAATTAAAACTATCTGATAGCTCAATTACATATGAACCAGAAACTTCTAATGCTCTTGGTTTTGGCTTTAGATGTGGTTTTCTTGGCATGTTGCACATGGAAATTGCTCAAGAAAGGCTAGAGCGCGAATATGACTTATCTTTGATTACAACAGCGCCTTCCGTAATTTATAAAGTTCATAAGACAGATGGCGAAATTGTTGAAATTGATAATCCTGCTGAGCTTCCAGCCGCGCAATATCGCGAATTTATTGAAGAACCATATGTCAGAGTTAATATTTTCACTCCTAATGATTTTGTCGGAACTTTGATGGAATTGTGCCAAGATAAACGCGGAATTTTTATAAACATGCACTATATTGATGACATTCGCGTTAATTTAGAATATCAAGTGCCGTTGTCTGAAGTAATTACAGATTTTTATGACCAATTGAAATCGCGCTCAAAAGGCTATGCCTCTTTAGATTACGAATTTTCTGACTATAAAAAATCTGACCTTGTAAAAATGGATATTTTACTTGCAGGCGAAGTTGTTGACGCATTGTCTGTTATTTGCCATAAAGATAGCGCGTATGGTATTGGTCAAAAATTGACAAACAAGTTAAGAGAAATCATCCCAAGACAGTTGTTTGAAGTTGCAATTCAAGCGGCAATTGGCGGCAGAGTTATTGCAAGAACAAATATTAAGGCTTTGAGAAAATCAGTCCTTGATAAGTGCTATGGCGGTGACATTTCTCGTAAAAGAAAGTTATTAGAAAAGCAAAAACGAGGTAAAAAACGCATGAAATCAGTTGGTAGGGTTGAAATCCCTCAAGAAGCATTCATGGCAGTTTTATCTTTAAATGAAGAATAATTAAATCCTGTCTAACGCGTAAAATATGCCTGTTACAGCAGCTGAAGCGATTGAATTTTCTTTTTCATCTATGTTTTTTAAATAGTTTCTAATTTCTGATGTTTTAACTAAAAATCTTTCTAAAATTATTCCGCCATCAGAAACCGGCTGTTTAATGACTTTGTATTCGTTTACGATTACTGTAACGAAAGTCAAAGTTTCAGAGGTTAAACCCGCTGATGTGCAGGCATTTTTTTGTTCAATAAAGATTTCATCAGCAACAAGCCCTGTTTCTTCAAGCAATTCTTTTTTAATGCAATCCATCAAATCTTCGTTTGAATCTGTGTCTCCAATTAAGCCAGCAGGGCTTTCGATACAATAGTTTGCTTTGTTTTCAGAATATAATGGTGGTCTTTTTGTTTTCATTAATAAAAAACTATATTCATCATCACCCTTAACCAAGACAGTAATTGCAACCGCACTATCATGTGCATTTGAATCATTTGTTCGTTTTGCATAATACCAATCATGTCCAGATGGTGATTTTGCAGATTTAAATTCTAAAAATTTTGATGTTGAAATTATTGTCATGTTTACTCCAAAATAATTTTTTGATTATTTTCAAAAATAAAATACGGTTTATTTAATTTTAAGCCATTTAAAAGCTGAATTTCGTCGGTTTTATTAATAAAATTGAATGCAACTAGGTTAAATTTTTCAACTAGGCTTAAATCGAATTCTGACGCTTCTTGGAAAATATATCCAAAAATCATGTCGTCATCTAATATTTTTTTAATTTTTTCTAGTTCAATTGATGAGTTATCTAATAAAATTCCATCTGCGCAAGCTAATTTTGCAATATCTGCGCGGTTTTTAACAAATAGCAAACTATCATATAACGAACAAATTTGCCTTAAATTTATTGAGTTTTGAAGAGATATTTTATCGTTTTCATTTGGTGAAAAAACGACAATATATTGATTGCTAGAGATATTTTTTGCCACAAAATCAAGAGTATTATCGCAAAATTTATCGATAATTAAAATATTTTTATCTTTCAAAATTAAGTTTTTAATGTTTGTTACTTTCATCATATTGCCAAGTTGTCTATGTATTAAAGATTATAGCGAAAGATGATGAATTTTAATAGTCTTTAAATATGCAAGAAGATAGAATTGATTTAATTTTAAGAGCTAAAAAAGGCGATAGATTTGCACTCGAGGAGCTTATACGCGAGGAGCAAAGCTCAATTTATGCAATGCTTTTTTATTTAAAAAAAGATGAATATGATTTATCTGATATCATGCAAAATGTCCTAATAAAATTGAGTAAAAAAATCCACCAATTAAGAGACCCAAAAAACTTTAAAATCTGGTTAAACCAGATAATTTTAAATTCTTATTATGATTATATTAGAAAACATAACCGAAAAAATCGCTTTAGATTCGCAAAGTTAGAAGATGATTTAGGGTTTGAAATCTCAGATAATAAGCAAAATCCGCAAAATTCTGTATTATATAATGAACTAGATTTAATTATTAAAAATTCAATTGAAAATCTGCCACTACACTATAAAATCCCAATTACGCTGCGCGAAATTCAAGGATTAAGCTATGATGAAATATCTAATTTAACAAATACATCTATCGGTACTGTAAAATCGCGTATCGCAAGAGCTAGAGCTATGATTAAAGATGACGTTAATAAGTATTCAAAGGGGTAAAAATGATTAATCTTGAAACGATTGATTTAATAATTAACGAATATTATGACGAAGAGATGAATTCATCAAAATATCTTGAATATGAAGCACGCAAAGCAAATTCAAACTATATAAATGATTATACAAATGAGCAATGTTTTGAGTTTTTCAAAATTTCAAATTCTATAAAACTGACCAAAATGAGACTTCGCGAATATTCGAATATAGAATTTGAAAAATTTTCAAAAAAATACTTAAATTTAATCGACTTTAATTCCGCGACTTTCAAGAGAAGCAATAAAGGTTTTTGCAGCTCTTTGTTGAACTTCAACCGGCACAACACGTAATAGTTCAATTGTTTTAGAAATTACAGGGTCTTTATCATACCATCTTGAACCATTAATTGGTTTAACAAGCTGATAGAACTTGTCGATTGCTTCTTTTGAAACCTTTTTTTCAATGTTTTCTAAAAACACAACAGCTTGTTCTCTTAACTCGTCTTGGTAATCTTTTAACAAGCCAATAACTTTTAATAAAAGCGGGTCGTAATCATACCATCTTTTAAATTCTTGTGACATTAGTATCTCCTAAAAAATTTTCAGAGGAAATATTGTCTTTAATTCTTGTCGCGTCAATATTTAAGCCTCTAAGTTTTGCTACAAAATTTTCATAACCTCTATCAATGTGAGATAAGCAACCAATTTCTGTTTCGCCACGCGCCATACAAGCTGCAACAACGAGCGCTGCGCCTGCACGAAGGTCTGTTGATTGAACTGATGTGCCAACCAAACAATCAACCCCTTTAATGATTGCATGTTTCTTATTTACAATGATATTTGCGCCCATTTTCCATAATTCGCCAACATGCATAAATCTATTTTCATATAAGCTTTCTGTGACAACAGAAATACCATCAGCGCAACACAAAAGCGCCATTGCGATAGCTTGAAGGTCTGTTGGAAAACCGGGATATGGTTGAGTGATAAAGTTCATTGCTTTAAGTTTTGAATTTGCAGAAACTTCCATTGTGTTTGGGTCAATTAATTTGATTTTTGCACCCATTTCAAGAAGTTTTCCGCTAAAAAGGGTAATATGATTTGGGAAAATATTTTTAATTATTCCTGTTCCGCCAGATGCAACAATAATGCTCATGTAGGTTCCGGCTTCAATTCTATCGGGAATTGTTGTATATTCGCAAGGTTTTAAATCTTCAAGCTTAACCCCTTGAATAACAATTTGGTTTGTTCCAGCACCTTGAATATTTGCGCCCATTGCGATTAAAAAGTTTGCTAAATCAACGATTTCAGGTTCTTGAGCGGCATTTTGAATGATTGTTGTACCATCAGCTAAAACAGAAGCCATCATTATGTTTTCCGTTGCACCAACAGAAGGAATATCAAAACAAACGATTGAACCAGTCAACTTGTTTGTTTTTGCAACTACAAAACCGTTTTCAACTTTACAGGTGCAACCAAGTGCCTCAAGCCCTTTGATATGAAAATTAACGCGTCTTTCACCAATTTGACAGCCACCAGGAAGCGCAACATGTGCTTCGTTTAATCTGCCAACTAATGCGCCTAAGACGCAAAAACTTGCGCGCATTTTAGAAACATATTCTTGGCTAGCTACGCAATTTGTAAGGTTTGTAGCGTCAATTTCTACTTTTTTTATATTTTTATCATATTTTGTTTTAGCGCCAAGCTCGTTTAAAACTTCAAGCATTATCTCAACGTCAGTTAATTCAGGCACATTGTAAATTACGCTTGTTCCTTTGCACAATAAGCTTGCTGCCATCAATTTCAAAACAGAATTTTTAGCGCCAGCAATTGTAACTTCGCCTGAGGTTGGATTTAAACCTTTAATTATTAGCTTTTCTGACAAGATAAATACCCTCTTCTAACAGTGATTTTAATATAAATTTTACCTTATTAAAAGGTTGAAGTGAAAAAATAAAATTTTTGTAGGATATTTTAGTCTTTTTTATCGACAACTTTTGCGTCAATTACTTTTGCATCAACAACATTATTGTCCTTGCTTTGTTTTTGTTGCTCTTCAAGGTCAATTTGCTTGTTGATAATTAAAGTTTGGAAAATCTGGAAGACATTGCTTGTAACCAAATATAATAACGCACCAGCAGGGATTGGAATAAAGACAAATGTCAAAATAATCATGACCGGCATTATTGTACCCATTGATTTTTGAATTGCAGCTTGTTGTGGGTCCTGATTTTTGTTTTGAGTAGTTGCCATCATGACCTTTTGTGAAAGCCAAATTGTTAGACCAAACAAGGCAACCAATAAAATAACATCATAATGAATTGTGTTTTCAGCAGGAATTGTAGGCACTTGAGCGATTAATATATCGCCTTTGCGTTCAAAAGTCACATTTTCAGTTTCTTTTGTCATTATGTTCATAACACTCATTTGAGCTTTTTGAACTTTATTTAGCTCAGCAAAATTTAAATTCAAGTTATCTAAAGCCATTTTTAACTCAACTGGCTGATCTTTTTGAATTTCACCTTGAATTTCAATTGCTTTTTGAGGTTTTGGGATTTTAACATTTTCTAAAATTTTGTCATCTAAAGTGACGTATGCTGCTTTTCCAGCCTGAAATTGCGCATTTTGAGCGACAGAAAATTTACCATCTAAAGATACACCAGCATTTGATTTAATGGTAGCATCAAGTCTATTGATAAACATGAAGCCTTTGTCGCCAGCCATTTGAATAAATTGAGGGCTCATTAAAGCACTATACAACATAATGAAAACAGGAATTTGAATTAACATTGGCAAACAACCAGCAGTAGGGTTGAAATTATGTTCCTTATAAAATTCCATCATTTTTTGTTGCATAAGTTGAGGATTATTCTTATATTTTTCTTGAATCATCTTCATTTTAGGGGTTAAATTTTGCATGTTTTTCATTGAACGTTGTTGTGAAACGTTAATTGGCCACAAACACATGCGCATGATGATTGTGAAAATAATAATTGCCATGCCGTAAGAGCCAGCAAATTCAGCTAATTTACCTAATATCTCTATTGTTAGTGCAACAAAATCCATTATATTCTCCTCAAAAAAGTCAATTTATATATTAATTTTACTATAAACATGATAAAATTCTTCTATGGAAAATAATTTTGATACAATTGTTGCAATAATCACCCCGCTTGCGCAAGGCGCTGTTGGGATTATACGTATTTCTGGCGATAAATCTTTTGATATTGCACAACAAATATTTTCAAAAAAAATTAAGCCAAAAATGATTAATTACGGGCATATTTTAGATGAAAATGATCAAACGCTTGATGAAGTCATACTTTTACCGTTTGTTGCCCCACATAGCTACACTGGCGAAGATGTTATTGAAATCCAAACCCATGGCTCAAGTGCCGTCTTAAACGCTGTTTTAGAGCTTATTTTATCTAAAGGTGCAAGACTGGCTCAAAGGGGCGAATATACAAAACGTGCTTTTTTAAACCATAGAATAGACCTATCACAAGCTGAAGCTGTGTTAGATGTAATTCAAGCAAAAAGCACAAAATCAGCTCAAAATGCGCTTTCAAACCTTGGCGGATATTTAAAAAACAAAATTGAAAATTTAAAAAAAGATTTAATAGAATTATATTCAAAAATTATAGCTTCAATTGATTTTCCAGAAGATGTCGCAGAAGTAGATGTTAATTATATCGTTTCGATATGTAACGATAAAATACAAGAAATAGAAAACATTTTATCAAACTCTAAGAGCCACGATTTTATAAGAGATGGAATATCTGCATGTCTAATTGGGCGCCCAAATGTTGGTAAAAGTTCATTATTTAACGCACTTTTAAATTATACGCGCGCAATTGTCACTGAAATCGAAGGCACAACAAGGGATACAATCAAGGAAACTATTAATTTAAATGGATATTTGATTAATTTTATTGATACTGCAGGAATTCGCGACAAAAATCAAGCAGATTTAGTCGAAAAAATTGGGATTGATAATTCAATCGAGGCAATTAAAAATTCAGAAATTGTCTTATTTTTGTATGAAAATTCTAAAAATGAAATTGAATCGCAATTAATTGAATTAGCAAAAGGTAAAAATTCTCTGTTTATAAAAACCAAATGCGATATCACACCAAACACAACAGATGACCTTGAAATCAGCTCAAAGACAGGCTTTGGGATTGATACTTTAAAAAATGAAATATCTAAAATTATAGCTAATTTAATTCCAAATGATACGAAATATACAACAAACAAACGCCAACAGACTTGTCTTTTAAGAGCAAAAGAGGCGCTTCAAAATGTTGTTGAAACAGCTAATATGACAGAACTTGCCGACCTTTTTGCGCAAGATTTAAAACAATCTATTTTAGCACTTGATGAGATTACAGGCGAAGTTTTAACAGATAGCATTTTAGAAAACATTTTTGATAATTTCTGTATTGGCAAGTAATTAAATCAACGTTTTAATGTGTTTTGCAACAGCTTCACCCATTGACATGCAGCTTTTTTGAACGCGAAGAGCGCTATGAGTTTTAAAATCTGCACCGATAATTTTACCGATAACATAGAGATTTTTAACATCAAAACTCATTAAGCTTTCGATTGGAAGTTCATAGTTTGGGGTTTTTTGCAAAATTGAACTATCTTTTTTAGCGCTATGAATATCAATTCCATAATTTGCCCTCAAAACAGGCGTTTCAAATGTTTTTTGGGCTTCTAAATCATCAATTGTATAAACATATTTTGTTTTAACGCGGTTTTGTTCGCGAATACCGGTTTGAGTAGCAATATTTGTAATTATTGAATTATCAAAACCAGGAAAATTCATCTTAACAAATTGATAAAGCCTGTATATTGCTTGTTTTGCATTGATTAATTCATTTGAATACAAGTATGGATTGTCAAGATAATTATTTATTCTTGGGCAGTTAAACGCAACTTGCGAAGTTGTTCCAGCAATTGAGAATATTTGAAAATATGACCTATCAAATTCAGCTAAAATACCATCAGAAACGCCTTTTTGAAGGTATTTATCTAAAGCCCATATTTTATTTGTATCCCAAGTGCATGCAGTTGTGAAATGAAGTTCGCTATTAGTATCTATATCGTTTCGATAGGTATTGGTAACATTCTCATCTTTATCTACTTCTAAAATAAATTCAGAAAATTTTTCAATATCTACATTTCCCAAAATAAAGCGAAGTGTGTTTTGTTGTTTTTCTTTTGTATCATTTAAAATTTGGCACCCAGATTTAATAGAAAAAGAAGCAGAACCTGTTGCATCAATATAATATTTCGAAACGATTGGTATTGATAATAAATTGCTATTTAAAACAATAGATGAAATACTATTACCATCTTTTAAAACGCTATCAACTTCAGCTTCAAATAAAATATCAAGATATGGTCTAATATCTTCTTGTGTCAATAAATCCTCAAGGACAATTTTCATTACCTCGGGATTAAACCAACCATCATTTCCATCTTTATATTTAATTTGTGCGTGATATTTTTTTGCTTTATCAACAAGATTTTTGTAATAATCACAATTCAAATCATCAACTGATGATTTCATGATTGGAACAACAAGACCGCCCGTCATCAATCCGCCAAGAAAATTATTTTTTTCTATAAGCAAGGTTTTTAATTTTAATTTTGCACAATTATATGCGCAGGCACAACCCGAAGTTCCACCACCAATTATTACAACATCATAATTTTTAGACATTTTTTCCATAAATATATTATACTATTTTATATTAATCTATGCAATTATGGCTATTGTTGCTTTTTAATATCTTTTCCATGCTAATCGATTGGTTGTGATAATGTATATTATGTAAACAAGGGTTTATTTTTCTCAAATGATAAAAACTATGTCCAATTATTTTAACCCGCCTTAAAACGCATTCTGACGCGTGTAATTTTTGGCTATTTTTATAATAGTTCAAGTTTAAACAATAACAATAATTAGACCCATTTTTTTGTTATTTCCAATGAAATAGAAATTGCATTTTGCTACACTTTAGAAAAATTAAGGAGACATTATGCAAAATTCAATATTAAATAATTCAAATTCTAAGGTGAGGTTAATTTTAGTTGATGACCATAAACTTTTTAGATGCGGAATAAAATCTTTATTTGAAAATTCAAACTCCATTTGTGTTATCGCAGAGGCTTCATGTGGAAAAGAGGCAATCGCGAAAATTGTCGCGCAAAACCCAGATGTAGTTTTGCTGGATTTAGAACTTGGCGATATTAATGGATTGGATTTAATCGAAAAAGTTACTACTCAAAAGCCAGATGTTAAATTTGTAATTTTAACTTCGCACATAAATGAACATGTGATAAATAAAGCAATGAAGATGGGAATTTATGGCTATATTTTAAAAGATGTTAATTCAGAATTTTTGGATATGATTGTTAAATCTGTTTCGAATGGTGCAATGTGGATTGATAAAAAAGTTGTGCAAATTTTACGCGAGTTAAATCCAAATGTTGTGCCAAATGTTCAAGTAAATAGAGCAAGTTTTAAATCAACCCATGCAAACCTGACGGCAAGAGAATATGAGGTTTTAAAGCTTGTTGTAGACGGAAAATCCAACCAGCAAATAGCACAAGAGTTAAATATTTCTGAGCACACTTCAAAGGCACATGTATGCAATATCATACAAAAACTAGTTGTTGATGATAGAACGCAAGCTGCTGTTAAAGCAATTCGCGAAGGAATTGTATAATTTTATCAATATCAATCGAACCGATATATTACATAGATTATTATAGTTATCAATCGAAACGACTTAAAAAAAGGAGAAATTTATGAAAGAAAATTTTATTTTTGATACAAAACGCGCGCAAGAATATTTTAAAGAAAAAATTTCTTTTGAAATTCAGCCAAGAGAATTGCACGAATTAATTAAAAACAATATTGAAAACATTAATATAATTGATGTTAGAGAATATGATGATTATATTGATGGACATATCCCTTATGCTATTCATATACCTCTAAATGACTTTGAAAACCACTTTGTAATGCTTGAAAAGGACAAGGTGAATATTGTCTATGGTTACTGCTTGCACTGTTCTTGCGCTTATAAAGCAGCTATAAAAATGAGCGAAAAACATTATCCTACAAGGGTTTTAGGCGGCGGCATAAAAGCATGGCAAAAGTTTGAATATGATATCGTCAAAACAAGCTCAAATTCGGATAAATAGTATAATTGTAGTATATAATTTATTAAAAAAGTGCTATAATTATAGTAAATGCGCATAATAGTTTAAGATTTGCTAATGTTACAAGTTTTCAAAAACCGCTCAAATGGCGGTTTTTTGTTGCTTTAATTTTATATAAATAGTATAAATATCAATATGAAATATAAAATTACTCTTTCAATAATTATTATTTTAGGCTTTCTAATCAGACTTATTGGGTTACACAATCCAACTGGATTAACATATGATGAGCTTTTTTCTTTAAATATGGCAAATACGCCTTTGAATGATTTTTTTGAAAAACTCATTAATACAGATTATCACCCACCTTTATACTATTTATTTTTAAAAGGTTGGGTTGGACTTTTTGGCTATTCAGATACATTATTGCAATTACCTTCAGTTATTTTTTCGTTGATAAATATTTCGATATTATATTTAATTGGAAAATGCTATAATTCGCGCGGACTTGGGCTTATTTTAGCAGGGCTTTATGCTTTTACATTTTCTTTTGTATACAAAGCTCAAGAGGTGCGTTTTTACCAGCTTGCTTGTCTTGAGGCATTATTAATTATTTTATTTAGTTTAAGATATTTTAAATCTTTCAAGCCAAAATATCTTATTTTATTAACTTTAAGCGAACTTGCATTGCTTTATACTTTAACTTTGGGCTCTCTTTTTGTTTTTCTAAATTCAATAATAATTTTGATTTTAATTTTTAATAAAAAAGAAATATTAAAAAAATTTCTCGTCTCTCGAATTTGCCTGTTTACCGCATATTTAGGGCAATTTTATATAACAATATCTCAAATAATTAATTCAAAACAAACACTTTTGTCAAATCCTTGGGATTGGATTTTTCATGCTGATATTACTCAAAGCATGGTGAAATTCACAGAGCTTGTTGTTTTTCCTTTTCCTAAACTAATTTCACATGAATATGTGCCATATTTTATATTTATCTTTTTGGCTGGAATTGGGCTATTTAAAGCAATTAAGGAAAAAAACAAATCATTAATCTATATTTTTTCGTTTTTCAATAGTTTTACCCTTCTTGTATATGTTTTAATGAAGCTAGATATTTTAAAATTATCTGGAAACATAAACTATTTTACGATTTTAGCGATTTTAAATTTGATTTTTATATGTTTTTTGTTTTCAAAACGCAAAATTGTTCTAATTTTTATTTTGCTTTTCCAAATCCTACACCTGCAAACAATGATTATAGACCCAATTTACTATAATAAATTAAATACATCACGATTTAAAACTGTTTCAAATTATATAAATTCAAAAAATAACGCAAATACTCTTCTTTTTGCTCCATATGGAGATAAATTATTTTCAAAATATATTAAAAACATGACCTCTTTTGGAATAAATGGTGATGAATTATTTACCATGTCAAAATATGAAAATAAAGCTAATGAAATCTTTGATTTTAATTTTAAAAACACGACTTTGTCCGAAAGAAAAACTTATCTTGATATATATTTAACTCAAAAAAGACCAACGAACAATTTGACTCAAAAATATAATCATGCCGTTTCAAAGCTTAAAAAAGGAGATTATTTCACTGTTGTTGTGCACAATAATCGCCTATATGAACAAAAATATATTGAGATTTTAGTTGATGAATACAAAAACCAGTTTCCATATTCCAATTTAACGATGGCAAAAATTGCATTAGATATAATTTATCTTTTAGACAATGATAAGCGCCTTAAATTTGATTCTGAAGCGTTTATTGATAACGAATGGATAATTATGATGTATCAAAAAAGGTAAAAGAAAAAGCCCATAATGGGCTTAAGATTTACTAACGATACAAGTTTTTGCTTTTAAAAATTAACCTTAAATTAGTTTAATTTTTAACTTGCCTTTCATAAGGCGCATTATCTATGGTATTACATAAATATTTTTTTGCAATAGTAAAATTTCATCTTTTACGTTGCTTAATATTTTTTGCAATAAAAAAGACTGCATTTCTGCAGCCTTTTTTATTATTTATTTACGAATTAATATTTACCATTAAATGCGTCAATATAAAGTTGTTTAATATCTTCAAACAACGGATATACTGGGTTTGCACCTGTGCATTGATCGTCAAATGCTAATTCAACAAGTTCTTCTAATTTAGCATTAAATTCTTCTTCAGACACGCCAAATTCCTTAATTGATTTTGGAAGTTCAATTTCGCTCATCAATTTATCTACCGCAGATAACAATAATTCGGTTTTTTCTTCGTTTGTATTACCGCCCAATTTTAATTCATCTGCAATTTGAGCATATCTTTCAACCGCACATGGATATTTGTATTGTGGGAAAGTAGCTTGTTTTTTAGGGCAATCTGTTGCGTTATAGCGCATTACTTGTCTAATCAATAAAGCATTTGCAACCCCATGTGGAATATGGAACATTGCACCAAGTTTGTGTGCCATAGAGTGACACAAACCAAGGAAAGAGTTTGCAAAAGCCATAGCTGCAATTGTTGCCGCATAGTGCATTTTTTCTCTTGCGATTGGGTCATTTGCACCTTCTTTATATGAACGAGGCAAGTATTTAAATACCAATTTAATTGCTTCAAGTGCATTTGAATTAGTGAAATTTGTAGCCATACAAGAAACATATGCTTCAATAGCATGGACTAATGCGTCAACGCCAGACGCAGAAGTTAAGCCTTTTGGCATTGAATCAACAAAATTAGGGTCAACAATTGCCATATTTGGAGTTAGGGCATAATCTGCAATTGCGTATTTAACGCCTGATTTGTCATCTGTGATGATTGAGAATGGTGTGACTTCAGAGCCTGTACCAGAAGTTGTTGGAATGCAGACCATTGTTGCTTTTTTACCTAATTCAGGAAGCTGACAAATTCTTTTTCTGATATCCATAAATCTCATTGCGATATCTTCAAAAACTGTATCAGGTTGTTCATATTTTAACCATAAGATTTTAGCTGCGTCCATTGGAGATCCGCCACCAAGCGCGATAATCACGTCTGGCTCAAATGGTTTCATGATTGCATATGCTTCATCAATTGTTGATAAAGTTGGGTCTGGTTTAACATCAAAAAATACTTCATGATCGATTCCGATTTCGTCAAGCACTTTTGTAACTTGTTCACATACGCCTGAGCTAAACAAAAATCTATCTGTAACAATAAATGCTTTCTTTTTGCCTTCTAATTCACGAAGTGCTAAATCTGTTGCGCCACGTTTAAAATATACCTTTTGAGGAACCTTAAACCAAAGCATGTTTTCTCTCCTTTCAACAACTCTTTTGTAGTTTAACAAGTCTTTAACGCCTACGTTTCCTGAAACAGAGTTTTTGCCCCAAGAACCACAACCAAGAGTTAAAGAAGGTTCTAGACGGAAGTTATATAAATCACCGATACCGCCTTGAGATGATGGTTGGTTTATTAAAACACGACATGCAGGCATTTTCTTAGCATATGTGTTAATTCTGTCTTGTTTTCTTTCGTCTGTATATAAAACCGAAGTATGTCCAGCGCCACCACGAGAAACAAGATAATAAGCGTCTTCAGTTGCTTTTTCAAAGTCTGATGCTTTATACATAGCTAAAATTGGTGATAATTTTTCTCTTGAGAATGGGTCTTCCCAATCTACAGTTTTTCTTTCACCAATTAAAACTTTAGCTTTTTTATCTACTTCAAAACCTGCCATTTTTGCAATATCAAACGCACTTTGACCAACGATTTTTGGGTGTGCAGTTTTTCTAACAGGATCAATAAATTCAAAATCGATTAATTTTTGCATTTCTTTTTCGCTCATGATGTGCGCGCCGCGATATGCAAATTCTTTTTTAACTTCTTCATAAACACTATCAACAACAATAACAGATTGTTCAGAAGCGCAAATCATGCCGTTGTCAAATGTTTTTGACATTAAAATTGAAGAAACAGCCATTTTAATATTTGCAGTTTCGTCAATCACAACAGCCGTATTACCAGGGCCAACACCAACGGCTGGGTTTCCAGAAGAATATGCTGCTGCAACCATTCCAGGTCCACCAGTTGCCAAAATACAAGAGATTTTAGGGTGCTTCATTAATTGACCAGATAATTCCATACCAAGTCTTGGATTTTTTTCCTCAGCTTTTGGATCAACTTCAATCCAACCGATAATATCTTTTGGAGCACCTGCTTCAATTGCTGCATTCAAAACGATTTTTGCCGCTTCGATAGTACATTTTTTTGCTCTTGGGTGAGGCGAAAATACGATACCATTTCTTGTTTTCAAAGCAATTAGCGATTTAAAAATTGCTGTTGAAGTTGGGTTTGTAGTTGGAATAACACCTGCTAGCACACCTAATGGCTCAGCAACAATTTTAATGCCATTTGCTTTATCTTCTTCTACAACGCCACAAGTTTTTGTGTTTTTGTGTTTGTTATAGATATATTCAGCTGCATAGTGGTTTTTAATGATTTTATCTTCAACAACGCCCATTCCAGTTTCTTTTCTTGCCATTTTTGCAAGTGGAATACGAGCCTTGTCAGCTGCTGTTGCTGCCGCTTTAAAAATTTTGTCTAGTTGTTCTTGCGAATATGTCGCAAATACTTTCTGTGCTTCGACTACACGATCAATAAGTTCATCTAATTGCTCGGCAGACTCTATCAAACCAATGTTGACTTCATCTAATGGTGTCATATGTATGCTTTCCTCCCTTTTGTGAAAAAAATCTCTATTTTACAATTTTGCCATATTATACAAGAATTGTCAATCATACACTAATTTACGGCTTTTATCATTTTAATTTTTTTGATATATTTTATAAATATGAAATTAAAAAAAATACCAAAAGAATATTTTGTCACAATTTTAGATAGATTAACTCGTTTTGAACCAGCAAAATCAAGGGTTGAGCGTGTTGTTAATGATTTAATTTCTAAATTTTATATTGACGAAAATAAGCCAACAGAAATTTCTGAAAAAATTATTCTTACAGAAAATATTATAAATAATAGTCTTACAGATAAAAATTCCGACTTTCTTTTAAACCAGACCATGCTCGAAATAGAGAAAAAATATTTCAAATTTGATGAAATATCTTATCAATACCTATCAAATCGATTTAATTTTGAAGCATTAATCAATGAAATTCAAATAAACGAAAAAACTCCGAAAAATGTTGTTTGGTTGAAAAATATTTTAAACAATTTTAAATCGCTTGATGATTTAATTTTACTTCGCGAGAAATATTCTCTTCTATATCCAATTGAAAAAGTTATTCTTTGCGAGGGACAAACAGAATCTTTATTGTTAAAGTCTATCTTTAACTTATATGGCTACAACTTAGACAAACAAGGGATTTTAGTTGTTGCTGCGGGTGGTAAAAATCAGGTTGCTAAAAAATACTATGAAATGATTGAATATTTGAATTTGCCAATTTTTATTTTACTTGATTCTGACGCCTCTGAAACTCAAGCTCTGATTGAGCCAAAGCTTAGAAAAACAGATAAAATATATCTTATTCAAAGCGGGGAATTTGAAGATTTAATCCCTGTAAATATATTAAAAAACACTCTAAATTATGTCCACAATTGCGAATATAACTGCATTTATGACGATTTCTTTCAAGAAAAATCAATGGTTAAAAATCTTGAATTAATTTATAAAAAATATGGCTTTGGAGAATTTAAAAAAGCCCAGTTTGCGCAAGAATTAAAGGAATATATCAAAGCAAACTCTTGCCAAGATGACTTTGAAAATTCCGAAATTAAGCAAATATTAAGCGCTTTACAGCAATAAAAAATAGAAATACAATTATTTTATGGATAGAATTTTAATCACAGGAACAGCTGGTTTTTTAGGCTCAAACATAACTAATCATTTGATTAAAAATGATAGAAATTTAATTTTTGGAATAGATGATTTTTCATCATCTGATTTTTCAAATATTTCAAACTTATTAAAAAACGAGCGTTTTAATTTTATTGAAAAAAAACTTGATACAGGGCTTAATTTCAGTGTAGATTACGTTTTTCACACGCTCGGATGTGGAGATATATCAAAAATTTCAAACCTATATGAATATGTAAATTCTCAAATTTTAAATCTAAACCTTATTTTAGACTATTCTAAAAAATGTGGTGCAAAATTATTTTTGTTTTTAAAAATTAATCAAAATAATGAAATTTTAACTAAATTAAATGAAATTTCTGAGCTTTTGGCTTTAGAATTTTCAAAAGAAAACAACTTAGATTGTAAAATTTTAAAAATTAATGAAATAATCGGAGTTAATTTTTTAAAAAATGATTTAAGACCTATTCCAAGCTCGATTTTCGCGTGTTTAAATAATTCTGATATCAATCTTGCAAATGATTATTATCTTGCGCCTGTGAGCACTCTAGACGTCTCAAATTTGATTGATTATTTAATGAATAATTATTGCGAAGAAAATGTTTTTAATTTGGTTTCAAAATATCCTATTTTACTTTCTCAAATCATTAGAAAAATAATTTCTTACACAAATTCAAAATCAAATTTGAATTTTGATAATTTTGAAATTATTAATATAAAAAACAATCCTCAAAACAATACTCCAATTGAATTAACAGAAATTGATAATTCAATTCAAGAAGCTATTGAATATGCAAAAATAAAATATTTTATATAATTTGACAAGCGTCAAAACCTAAATCAAGCGTTGGAGCTTTCATAATGATTGCACTTGTTGAAATAACGTCAACCCCAGTTTGTGCAATGCTTTCAAGGTTATCATATGTAACACAACCAGACGCCTCTACAATTGCTCTTTTGTCAATCAATTTAACACATTCAGACATTTCATAGCAATTCATGTTGTCTAACATAATGATGTCAACGCCACAATCAAGAGCTTCTATAACTTGTTCTCTTGTGTCGCATTCAACTTCAATTTTATGCGCATGAGAAAGCGTTTTTCGAACTTCTTTGACAGCGTTTGTAATTGAACCACCCAGAAGCGCAATATGATTATCTTTTAACATTACACAGTCAGACAAATTAAATCTGTGTACATAATTTGCGCCAACAGTTGCGCTATATTTTTCAAATAATCTAAAGTTTGGTGTATTTTTTCTAGTGTCAACAATTCTGACGTTATATTTTTCAACTTTTTTTGCAAATTTTCTAGAAAATGTTGCAATACCAGACATTTTTTGAATAAAGTTTAAAGCTAAGCGCTCACCCATCAAAATCAAACGCGCATCACCTTTAACAAGTGCGATTTTATCGCCTTTTTTAATTTCATCACCATCATTAAAATAAAATTCAACGCTAACTTTATCGCCAGCAACAATTTCAAAAACGCGCTCAAACACGTTTCTTCCGCACAAAACCCCATTTGAGCGAGTTGCTAAAACAACTTCAAACTTTGGATTATTCAATGACGCGACAACAGAATCTGTTGTAATATCGCCATAATACATATCTTCATTTAAAGCATTTTTAATGTAGTCATCAATTGTGAAATTATTTAACCAAAATTTTGTCATTACTTAATTCCTTGTTGTTAAGTTCGTATTTTTTAACATCAGCCCTATAATGCGCGCCGATTGAATTTTCGCGCTTAAGTGCCGCTATGATAATTAATTTTGCGACGCAAATTGCATTTTCAAGTTCATATTTTCTTCTTGAAATACAGAATTTGCGAATTTTAAGTTCTTTTTCGATATTTTCTATTGTTTCATATGCTAAATTTAGCGTTGAATAGCTACGTTCAATTCCAACAAAGTTTGTCATTGTTGATTTTAATTGAGAAAATAAATCTTCAATTAGTGTTTGATTGTCCTCGTAAAAATCATTATTTTCGCTATATTTATCAACAACATTTTTAACTTGCTCATCATTTTTCTTTGGCGGATTATTTAATTGTTTTAAAAGTAAATCAGCCAATGTATTTGCAAAAACAACACATTCTAATAATGAATTTGAAGCAAGTCTATTTGCACCATGTAGCCCTGTTGCAGAGCATTCTCCAATAGCATATAGGTTATCTATATTTGTTTTTGAATTTAAATCAACCTTAATTCCGCCCATAAAGTAGTGTTGCGCAGGTGCAACCGGAATTAAACCGCTTGAAATATCAATATCGTTTTCATTACACAATCTAGTGATTGTTGGAAATCTTTGTCTAAATTTTTCAATTCCAATTTGAGAAATATCTAAATTAACATATTGAGTCTCTGTTTGCTCCATTTGCGATTTAATTGCTCTTGCAACAACGTCTCGTGGCGCCAAAGAGCCAAGATGATGATAAGTTTTTGCAAAATAATTACCGTTTAAATCAACAAGCTCTGCGCCCTCACCTCTTGCAGATTCAGAAACCAAAGGTAAAGTAGATTTATTTTTGCAATATAGCGCTGTTGGGTGGAATTGAACAAACTCCATATTTTCAACATCAGCACCAGCCCTATATGCCAATGCAATTCCATCTCCAGTTGAAACACTAGGATTTGTTGTATTTTTATAAACTTGTCCAATACCGCCAGTTGCAATGATAATTGCATTTGAATAAATTGCTTCATAGTAGTTATTTTGCCAATTATACGCAATTAAGCCGCGTGCACAATTGTTTTTATCTACCAAAATTTCAACAGCCATTGTGTTATCGTATAATTCGACATTTTTTTGCTGTTTAAGTCGTTCACAAAGCGTTTCTTCGATAACTTTACCTGTTGAATCACCTTTAGCATGTAAAATTCTAGGGCAAGAATGAGCAGCTTCAAGCGTGAAATTAAGAGTATTGTTTTCATTTCTATCAAATTCAACCCCAAAGCTCATAAGCTCTTGTAAAGCAAAGGCAGATTCATTTGAAACAAAACTAACTGTATTAATATTGTTTAAACCGCAACCAGCAGTAATCGTATCTTTGACATGTAATTCGACGCTATCTTTTGGGTTTAATTCTGGAACAACAGTAACAATCCCGCCTTGCGCTAATGGGGAAGAACCAGAAAAAAGATTTTCTTTGGTAATCAACAAAATACCATCAGAAAAGTTTGAATTTTTAGCCAACTTATTCGCCAAAAATAAACCACTGATGCCACTTCCGACAATTATTACATTGTATTTTGAATAGCGCATTTTGAAATCCTTACCAATTTAATAATAATACAAACAAAAATTAAATTAAATCTATATTTTTTCTGTGATAGAATACTTTTGTTATAAATAGTTTAAGAGGTTAATATGGTTAATAGTAAAAAAAGAGCCCTACTTTGCATATTAGACGGTTGGGGAGTATCAAAAGACAACGATTTTAACGCAGTTTATTCTGCAAATACTCCAAATTTTGATAAATTAATTCAAACAATGCCACATACACAAATTTTTGCAGATGGACTAAATGTCGGCTTGCCAGAAGGACAAATGGGCAACTCAGAAGTTGGTCACTTGAACATTGGTGCTGGAAGAATTGTTTATCAAGAATTAACAAGAATTAACAAATCAATTGATGATGGCGACTTTTTTGAAAATTCAGAATTTTTAAATGCAATTAACCATGCCAAAACAAATAATTCTGCATTACACATTTTTGGTCTTTGTTCTCCTGGCGGTGTTCATAGTTCATTAAAACACTTATATGCACTTATCAAAATGGCTTCAATTAACGGATTGAAAGATGTTTATGTTCATAGCTTCCTTGATGGTCGCGATACTCCGCCAAAATCTGCAATTGAATATTTAGCACAAATTGAAGAAGAGCTTGCAAAATATAATCTTCCAAAAATTGCTTCAATTATTGGTCGTTATTGGGCTATGGATAGAGACAAACGCTGGGATAGAGTTGAGCGCGCGTATGATTGTTTGACGCTAGGCGAAGGCATTAAAGAAGAAAATTCAGCAATTGCAATTAAAAATTCATATGACAATGATGTTACAGATGAATTTGTTGAGCCAACAGTGATTTCAAATAGAAGAATTGAAGATAACGACGCTGTAATTTTCTTTAATTACAGACCAGACAGAGCTCGCGAAATCACAAGAGCATTTACAGACGCTAATTTCGACGGATTTAATCGCAAAAAAGTACTAAATAACTTGTATTACGTTTGCATGACACAATATGACGAAACTTTTGACGTTCCTGTTGCGTTCAAGCCACAAACTTTAACAAACATTCTTGGTGATGTTTTAGATGATAACAATATTAAACAATTTAGAACAGCAGAAACAGAAAAATATGCACATATTACATTTTTCTTTAATGGCGGTGTTGAAAAAGAAGGCAAACTTGAAACAAGAGCCCTTGTTAATTCGCCAAAAGTTGCAACATACGATATGCAACCCGAAATGAGCGCATATGAAGTATGTGACAATGTTTTAAAAGCACTGGATAATGAAGAATATGGCTTTATTTTGGTTAACTTTGCAAATCCAGACATGGTTGGTCACACTGGCGTCATGGAAGCAGCCATCAAAGCTTGCGAAGCAGTTGATGAGTGCGTTGGAAAAATCTACAAAAAAGCGCTTGAAAACGACGTGACAATGATTATTACAGCAGATCATGGCAACGCAGAGTGGATGTTTAACAAAGAAACAAAAGCTCCTCAAACAGCACACACAACAAACCCTGTTCCATTTATTGTGGTTTCAAATGATGAATATAAACTTGAAAAAACTGGCGCATTGTGCGACATTGCACCGTCAATTTTAGATATATTAAATATCAAAAAACCAGATGAAATGACCGGTAAATCAATGATTATCAAATAAATTAAGGCGGTTTTAACCGCCTTTTTTATTAATTAAAACTAAAACTATTAATGAAACAATAATAAACCCAAGACTGATTACTTGTGCCACATGTAAACCAAAACAATCTAGAACACTATCTGTTCTAACGTATTCAAGAAAAAATCTTATAATCGCATAGATGATTAAATATAAACAAGTTAAAATCCCTTTTTTAAGGTTTTTAAACTTCATAAAGAGGGTTAACAAGGTTAGAAAAACTATAAAATCTAATATGCTTTCATATAAAAATACAGGGTGGTAAAAATCGACATTTTTATACTGAGATAATCTATTTTCGGGCGAAATATAAAGCTTTAAAAAGCAATTTGACGGTTTTCCATATGCTTCTTGGTTAAAAAAGTTTCCCCATCTGCCGATAGATTGCGCTAAAGGAAGAGCTATGGCAAAAATATCAAGATATTTTAGAGGGTTAAATTTTTTAAAATAAGCATATGCAAGCGAAAAAATTAAACCAAAAATTATCCCCCCATAGATTGAAATTCCGCCGTGGTTAATCATAAAAATTTCATTTAGATTTTTTGAATAAAATTCCCAATCGCCAACAACATAAAAAAGCCTTGCTCCAATTATTGAAAACAAAATTAAAAGAGGGGATATATCCAAAAAAGCATCAGCGTCTTTTTCTTGGTATCTTTTTTTAATTAAAAAATAGGATAACAAAACCCCGCAAAACAAAGCAATTGTAAGGAAAATTCCATACCATCTAATAGTCAAATCAAAAATTTGACAAAAAATCGGATTATTCGGCGAATGAATAATTAATTCCATTTTAATTTACGTTATATTTTGTCTTGTGACTTGCGATATTTTCTTTGTTATATCCAATTTGCACAATGACATCTTTTGTATCATCAGCATTTGGCATTAATTCGACATATTTTTCAAAGTTTTTATTTGCTAATTCTAAATATTTAATGTAGTCCAATGCTGCAGCGTAATCTTTTTGAAGGTCATCATATTTGATAAATTCAATATTGCCATCTTTGTCTTTCTTTTCATATATTTCTGTTGCAACACAAGTATATGCAACACCAGCTGTATATAAAGCTGCAGGTTCATTTGAGCGCAAAGTAAGAGCAACTTCGATTTGTTCTTGTGCACCTTTACAATTATCTGTTCTTAGGTAAGAAACTGCTAAATTATAACGTGACTCATAGATTTCGCCATCTAAATCAACAGACGATTCCAATCTCGAAATTGCAGCTTGAACATTACCTTCGTCTAAATATTCTTTTGCAATTTGATTAAGCTCAGAAACCGCAAACATATTAACACAAGCGCTCGAGATTACGCCAAGAAACAATATACATACAAAAGAAAATAATTTTTTCATAAATCCTCAACATTTTTTACAATACAAGATAATATAAGCATATTTGTGTTAGACTTAAAAGTAAATCATACTTTTGATTAATTTTTAGCGGAAGTAATAATGACAAAAGAAAACCTATTAATTTTAAAATATCAAGACAATTTTGCCGATAATTTAAGCTCTATTGCATATGGCAAAATTTTTGAAAAGCAAAAAAATATCAAATGTTGTTATGAAAATATCACAGAAAGACGCATGAATTTTGAAGACATGGCTTCAAATCTTTTTGTTGATTATGATTATGTTTCAACTAATCGTGTTCAAAAAATAGCCCATGCTTCTTTGTTATCAAATAGAGTTTATATTAATGGTTTCAATATCGAAAAAGAAATCAAGTCTAAATCTGCAAAAAGAAGTAAAATTCTTGATTTAAACCACTTTAGAATAGATGATATTGAATTTATTTCTGACGACATTAAAAACATGTTTGAATTTAAAAACCACGATTTTATTGTCAACCACGACATTTTAGAACAAATTCAAAATTCAAATTCCATTGGGGTTTTTATTAATAGGTATGATTTTTTTCAAAATAAAATTGATTTTGAATTTATTTTCAACGCTACAAAAAGATTAAACAAATATTTAAAACAGCCAAAACTCTTTGTATTCGCACCTCAAAATGTTAGAGTTGCACTTAAATCATATGTAGATTTTGAAATTTTAACATTAAGCGATTATAGAGAGGAATTTTATCTTTTGAAAAATTGCAAACATAAAATCATTCATTCAGCTAAAAATTCATATTCTCAAAACTTTTGGGCAGCAATTTTAAACGATAAAAACTATCAAAAAGTAATCTATCCAAATAATCTTAAACCAAAAAACACTCCAAACAATTGGATAAATGTTTAATCTAGTGGTTGTTTGACATAGACCCCGTCTCCGCCAAGATATTCAACTTCTTTTCCTTCAATATATAAATAGATTTTTTTGTTTGGTTCAAGATATTTTACAGTCTTAGAAAGCTGTGCAATTCTATTATTAACACTTTGAGTACCGCCGCCATTTCCAAAATTAGAAGATAAATTCACAATGATTGTATTATTTTCGCGTTTAATACCAATCAAATCAACATTTACAGGGATTTCTGAATAGACTCCTTTTTTTGTTTCAGCGATATATGGACCTTTTAAAAGTAAAGTCACAGCATGTTCAACAGATGGCTCAAAACTAAGCTCTCTTGTTGTTTTTTGTAGCTTTCCACCTTGTGAATAAAAATAGCAAATATGTTCATATTTGTTATTTTTGGTTTGCAAAGCTGCCTTGTTTTCTGGTTGGTTTTCGTTTTTCTTTTCAGGTTCATCAGGGTGCAATCCAAAAACAGATGAATTTTTTGAAACAAATAAATCAGTATTATAGCTATCGTTTCCAAGAAGTTTATATCCTAGAAATGCTAAAGATAAAATCAAACAAAAGAAAAATGTTTTAAAAAAAGTACCCATCTATATGCCCCCCAAAAAATTTCTTAGGTTTTATTAAATTATCCGACATTTTTGCAATTGATACAAGTTTTTTATTTTTTGTTAATAAAATGTATTCATTTTTAAATTTTTGATTGTTTTCAATAAAATTACCATGACTAATTTTTAAATATTGCTCATCATTAAGCTCAAATATTTCCATATCAAGCGCATCTAGCGGATTAATTTCCTTTAAATCACTATCAAGATAAGATGAGTTTTCGATATTAAATTTGCCAGCTTTGATTCTTTCTAAATTAGTCATGTAAGCGCCACAAGAAAGCTTTTCACCAATATCGTTAACTAGTGAACGGATATAAACGCCTTTTTTGCAATGGACTTTAATTTTTGCAAAATCATTTTTAAATTCCAATAGCTCAATTGAATATATTTCAATTTCTCTTGGCTTAATTTCTATTTCTTGGCTCGGATTTTTTCTTGCGATATCGCAAAGCTTTTGCCCAGAAATCTTGATTGCAGAATATTTTGGCGGAATTTGTTGAGTTTTTCCAACAAAGGTATTTATAACATTTTTAAGCTCGTCTATACTAAATTTTGGCTCTTTTACAAAGCTTTTCTCGCCTTCTTCATCATATGTTGTTGAAACAAAGCCAAATTTAATCTCGGCAATATAAGTTTTATCAGAAGGCAAAAAATCTAATAATTTTGTTGCAGACCCAACTGCAACTTGCAAAACTCCGCTTGCAAGTGGATCAAGAGTGCCCGAATGACCAATTGAGCGGATTTTCAATCGCTTTCTAAGTTCTCTTATGACATCAAAAGAGGTAATTCCTTTTGGTTTAAAAATGTTTAAAAAATACATTAAACTTCGCCGCGCTCGATTTTGTTAATTAATTCCATCATTTTAGCACCCTTTTCAAGAGATTCATCTAAAATGAATAATAGTGTTGGAGTTTTTCTTAGGCGAATTCTTTTGCCAACTTCATGTCGAATTTGACCAACATGACGCTCTAGAGCGTGCGCAGTTTTAGTTTTGACTTCATCAGAACCATATACACTATAAAAAACTCTTGCAGCTGAATTATCTGAAGATACATCAACATCAGTAATTGAAACCATGCCACAAATTTGAGGGTCTTTGATTTCTCTAAAAATAATATCTGATATTTCGCGCATTAGCGCTTTTCTAACTCTTTCGTTTCTTAATGACATGACTTTTCCTATACTAATGTTTGAGGTTCAACCTCTTTTGTTGTTGAAACTTCAATAATGTCACCTTCTTGAATATCATTGAACTTATGGAAAGAAATACCGCATTCAAAGCCTTCTTTAACCTCTTTAACGTCATCTTTAAAGCGTTTCAATTGGTCAATTTCACCTTTAAATATTTCTTCGCCGTTTCTCAACAAACGAGCTGTTTTTGAACGTACAATCTTACCTTCAAGAACGTAACAACCAGCAATTCTTGTTGTTTTACCAACTGTGAACACAGCTCTGACTTCTGCTTTACCAAGCTCAACGTCTTCAATTTCAGGTGAAAGTAAAGAAAGCATTGTTTTTTCAACATCTTCTAAAACTTGATAAATGATATCATATTTTTTAATTTTTACGCCTTCTTTTTGCGCAGATAATAAAGCGTTTGTATCTTCTTTAACTGTGAAACCAAGAATAATCGCATTTGACGCAGATGCAAGCATAACGTCGGCTTCTGAGATATCACCAACGCCAGCATGGACAATTTTTGGAACAACTTTTAAAGATTTAACGTTTTGAATAGCATGTGAAACAGCTTCAGCTGAACCATTTGTATTTGCTTTGATAATTAAATTCAAATTAGCAACTTGGTTTTCTGCTGCGATTGCTTCTCTTTGAACGTGTGCCGCAGTCATTGCTTCAAGTCTTGTAGAACGCTCTTGCTGTTTTCTTTCGGCAACTAGAGCTTTCATAGTTTTTTCGTTTTCAACGACTTCGAAAATATCCCCAGCTTGAGGAACTTCGTTTAAACCTAAAATTTCAACAGGAGTAGATGGACCAGCGGTTCTAACTCTTCTTCCAGAGTCATCTAATAAAGCTCTAACTTTACCACCAACTGCGCCAACGACGATTGAATCACCAACTTTTAAAGTACCATTTTGCACAAGCATTGTAGCAACAGGACCTTTACCTTTGTCTAGGTTTGCTTCAATAATAACGCCGGTTGCAGGACATTTTTCAACTGCTTTTAATTCCTGCATTTCAGAAACAAGCAAGATGTATTCTAATAATTCATCAATACCTGTTTTTTGCAAAGCTGATACAGGCACACAAATCGTATCTCCGCCCCATTTTTCTGGGATTAAATTGTGTTCTGTTAATTCTTGTAATACTTTATCTGGGTTTGCAGCAGGTTTATCGATTTTATTTACTGCAACAATAATTGGAACGCCAGCAGACTTAGCATGTGAAATTGATTCAACAGTTTGAGGCATAACGCCGTCATCTGCTGCAACAACTAAAACTGCAACGTCTGTTGATTGAGCCCCTCTTAAACGCATTTGAGTGAAAGCCTCATGACCAGGAGTATCAATAAAGACGATTTTCTTTTTATCCAACCAAACAGTATATGCACCAATACTTTGAGTGATACCGCCAACTTCGGTTTGGACAATTTTGTGTTTTGAAGCGCGGATTGAGTCTAATAAAGTTGTTTTACCGTGGTCAACGTGTCCCATAACAGTAACAACCGGCGCACGTTTGACAATATCTTCTTCTTTTGCATTTAAAAGATATTTGTTTACGCCTTCTTTTTCTTCTTCTTGAGCAATGAAAGCTTCAATATCTTCATCTAAAACTTCAAGCTCAAAATGCTCAGCAACTTTTTTAGAAGTATCTGTATCAATAGGTGTATTAACAGTAACCATAATGCCTTCAAGCATTAAGAACTTAACAATTTCAGCTGGAGTTTTTTTGATTTTGTCAGATAACTCACCAACTGTCATTGGTCTATCAATAACAACAGAAGTTACAACTTCTTCGTTTTTTGTTTCTTGAGTGTGTTTTTTATGTTTGTTTTGAACCGCTTTTTCTAAGCTAATTCTTTCTTGTTCTTCTTTTTTATTATAGTTGTCGTGTTCTTTTTTCTTCTTTTTATTTGAGCGCCCTTGATTATTATACATATCTTGAGAAATAATATGTCTTTTAATAGGTGCTGATGGAGCCTTTTGAGCTTCTGGTCTGTTTTCTTTTTTATCTTTATTTTCTTTTGAAGCTGTTTGCTCTAATGCTGGTTTTGAAAAATTTCTCTTCGTCATTGAAGGAATTTTGTGTAATCTATCTGTTGAATTTTCAACCACTGGGCGCTTAAACTCGGTTTGTTGTTTTTGCTCCTCTGGTTTTTGAGCTGGCGCAACTTGTCGTGGTCTTGGTTTTTGTTGAATATTTTGAGAAGTTGGAGCGCTTCTCACAATTTCAAGTTTAGATACAGTCTTAAAAGATTGAACTGGAGCTTCTTGTTTTTCAACAACTGGTTGAGCGTCTGGCTTTTGTTTTTTTACAATAAAAGCTTTTGGCTTGTTTGCAGGTTTCTTTGGCTCATCTTTTTTATATAAAGCCTTAATTTTTTCAATATAGCTATCGCCAATGGTTGAACTATGAGACTTTAAGGATAATCCAAGCGCCTCATTGGCTTTTTCAATAAGTTCTTTTGATGATATATTTAAATCTTTTGCTAATTCGTGTACTCTCATGGTGCTCCAATTTGTTACGTATCTACTTTTAAAATAACACAAGCAAAGTTTTTCGCAAAGTGTTAAATATTCACCCCTTCAATTTTTAACAAAATCCAAGGTGCGATTTTTTTCTTTCTTGCGTAATATTTTATTATTGCATGTTGTTTTTTAGACGTTAATTTGCGCTCTAGCGCAAGTGGCAAGCTAATTTCAATATCTTTCATCTCTTCGTAATATCCAAGTTTGTTAGATGAAGTTATGATATGTTTTTTTGCGTCATATTTTTTATCATTTATATAAACTTCAAATTCAAAATATAAGTTTTCTATTATTGTTTTTGTGTTGTTTTTTAAGTCAAATTTTAAAAAATAATGTTTTTTAGAGAAAATATTAGGTTTATGCACAACAATATGTGCGTTTTCAATCGTTAAATCACCTTTATAGATATATTCTTCTTTCAGTTGCTTTTCAAAACGATTTTTTTTCATAATATAAAAATCGGCAAGTGAAATGTTTCCTTGCGATTTTGCTTGAGCGATTAAATCTTCTAAAACTTCATTTAAAATGTATGGGTTTACCATAAACGGATTTTTTTTGAAAACATCAGCCAAGAGTTTGTAGGCTTCTTTTGTGTTTGTATCTTTGTAAATCAATGCAAGCTTATATTTTGCAACGTCAGTTTCATAAATTTTTAATGAATTTTTTAAATTCATTATCGCTTCTTCAATTTTTTTGTCTTGAACATTAATATCAGCTAATTCAATACAAGAAGTTGAATATTTTTTGGATATTTGTTCGTAAAATTCTTTTCCATGTAGGCTTTTTGCGTATTTGTGCGCAACTTGATATGCTTTTGTTGCAGCCAGATACTCGCCATCTGCCTCCATTTTATCAGCCATGGTTTCATAAATTTTTGCTTTATATTCAATTGCTTTTTTATTATGCAAAATTAAATCTTCAGCAAAAGTGGCACTAAGAGTATAAAATTTTTGTTTTGCTAAAAAGATTGCGTAATTATACAAAGAAAAATTTGATTTATTTGAAAGCTTTAAAGCCTTTTCGTAGTATTGATTTGCTTTTTTAAAGTCGCTGTAATCTTCGTGGATATGTGCAAGTTTAATATAAATCATGTAGTTATTTGGCTCGGTTAAAAGCTTTTTTTGCAGAGCATCAATAGATGAAAACTTTGCCAAACTTGCCATCGAGAAGGCTTCTTTGTAAACCCTTTCTTCAACTTTATATAACAAATCCATCTCTACTGCTAAGCAAATAAAAAACATAACCACAACAGACAAAAAAACTGTTGTGATATATTCTGGAATTCTGCTGTGCAATTTTTTATTGATCATGATACTCTCTGATTTCTATTGAAGTAATATTTGCTACATTTTTAAAGATTTCGCTAATTTCTTTTATTGATTTTTTAGATGAAATTACGGCTGAAAAATGTAAATTTTCGTGATTTACAATTTTTTTATTAATTTTCATAATCTTATGAAAATTTGTTTGAAAAACATCTTGAATATTTTCACATTCATTAACTTGCGCACCAAGCGTGACTTCATATAAGGTATAGAATATTTTTCTTTTTGAAAGAACTGTTTTTTCCAATCTTCCAATTGCAATTAAAACAATTAACGTTACAAAAGCTGATAAAATTGCTGTTGCGTATTGCCCGCACCCACACGACATGCCGATTGCAGCGCAAACCCAAAGGGTTGCTGCGGTTGTAATCCCAAAAACACTTGTCCCATGGCGCATTACAGTACCAGCACCAATAAAACCAATACCCGTAATTACTTGAGCAGCGATACGCGCAGGGTCGTTTACTCCGACAACCCCTGGGATTATGTGCATTTTAAAACCGTAAATTGATAAAATTGTGAATATACATGCCCCAACACAAACTAAAATATGTGTTCGAAGCCCCGCAAATTTGCCAGTTAATTCGCGTTCTACACCTGGAATAAACGCCAAAATTGCAGCAAGTGAAATTCGAAAAAGTATTGTTAAATCTTCATTTAAGTCTATAAAATTTGATAAATCCAGCATCTTTCTCCCCTAATAAGTTTATTTTAATGTTTTTGGGTCTAATATATCTCTTATTTTATCGCCTAACACATTAAAAGACAAAACTGCAATAAAAATTAAAATTCCAGGCGTTAAAAGCCAAGGCCGATAAATTATGTTAGAAAACTCTTGTGCTTCTTTGAGCATATTGCCCCAACTCGCGTCTGGCAATTGAATACCAAGTCCTAAAAAGCTTAATCCGGATTCAGCCAAAATATATGATGGAACAGATAAAGTAATTGCAATTATTATATAGCTAGATGTTTGAGGCAAAATGTGTTTTAAAATTACTCTTTTTTTTGAGGCGCCAATTGTTTCAATAGCCTTGACATATTCTTGATTTTTAATTGACAAAACCATTCCGCGAATTACACGCGAAAAACCCGCCCAACCGATAAAAGCAAGGATTGAAACAATAAGAGCAAATCTTTGTTTAGATGTCATTTCAGAAGGCAAAATTGAAGCCAAAATAATTAACAAATAAAAGCTTGGAACAGACATGATTGCTTCTGCAATACGCATTAAAATTTTATCTACAGCACCACCAAGATAACCTGATATGCCGCCATAAATTGCACCAATTGGAAAAGAAATTAAAAGTGCTAAAAATCCAATTGTTAAAGAAACTTGCCCCCCAAAAAAGAGCCTCGAGTAGACATCAAAACCGTTAATATCACAACCTAAAAGATGAAGCTCGCAACCTTTTTCGGCACCAAGCAGGTGAATATCCGTTTCAAAAAGATTAAAAAGTTTATATTTATAGCCATGTGCAAACAATTTTAGGCGATATTTTTGAGATCTATCTTGTTTATATTCAATTGATAAATTGTCTTTATTAAAAGTTTTAATGTAATTATAAGTATATGGAAGTTTGAGTTTATTATTTTTATCCAAAATATAGATATTATTTGGCGGTTGATAAGCAAGTGTTCTATTTGAATAATTATCTGGACAAATTGCAAAAAAATCGGCAAACAAAATGAAAAAATATAGCCAAAACAAAACAATAAAGGCAATAAACGCAACTTTATCTTTTTTAATTTTCAAGAAAAAATCAAAAAATTTAACCACTAGACCCTCACTCTCGGATCGGTAAGTTTTAATAAAATATCTGCTATTAAATTACCTAAAATAAGCATAAAAGAACCGATAACAAGACTTGCCATTACAAGATTAATATCAGATTGCATAACTGCTTCTAAAATCAATTTTCCAAGCCCTGGATATTGAAAAACATATTCAGTTAAAGCAGCACCAGATAACAACCCTGCAAATTCAAAACCAAGAAGGGTGATAATTGGATTAATAGCATTTCTTAGAGCATGTTTAAAAACTACTTTTTTAAAAGAAACTCCTTTAGCAATAGCAAATTTAACATATTCAGAATTTAAAACATCAAGCATATTTGCGCGCATTTGTCTGACCAAAGATGAAAGAGAAATGGTTGTTAAAACAAAAACAGGCAACGCTAAATGCCATAAAACATCTTTGATTTGACCTAATATTGTCATATCCGAAAAGTTAGAACTTGTTAAGCCACCAAGGGGAAAAAGACCTGTTTTTTGGGCAAATAAAAGCATTAAAATGGCAAAGAAAAAGGAAGGAACCGCCATAAAAACGCTTGATAACACAGTAATTAATTTATCAAACCATGTGTTGTAGTTTACCGCCGCAAGCACTCCGATTGGAATTGCAATTATCCAAGAGAAAAAAATTGTGAACAACGATAAAAGTAATGTGTTTAAAATTCGGGTTTTAATTTTTGTTGAAACTTTTGTGTTATCTGTGCAATAACCCATGTTTCCTTTAATAAAATTTTTTAACCATAAACCGTATTGTACAATTACAGGCTTATCAAGCCCTAATCTTTTAGTTTCTTGTTCAATAGTCTGCGCGCTTATCGAAGGATTAAGCTTCATTTGCGCTAAAGGATCAATGGGCGATAATCTAATCAAAAAGAAACTCAAAAGAGTAACCATAAACAAAATTGGCAAGCTCATCAGAATTCTTTTAATGATATATACCCAAGTCTTCATTTAAAAATCCTACTATAAATTTTCTGAAAAAATATTACACAATTGGCGAAATTAATTAAATAAATTATTCAAACGCTCTTGAATATCCATTGGATCTATTTCATTTGTAATATTATTTACATCCATTGCCATTTGGAAATATTTTGCTGCTTCAATATTTTCATTTTTAAGCGCATAACATCTGCCAAGATTGTAATATGCTAATGCGTAATTTGGATTACAGTTTATTGCGTTATTAAAGCAATCAATCGCATTTTGCAATTGAACCAAGTCATCAAGATAAATTACACCTAAATTATTATGCGCAATATCATATGTTGAATCATATTTAATAGACAAGCGATATTCTTTAATTGCTTCGTCTAAATCGCCCATACCCCAATATAAATAGCCCATGTTACAGTGAACTTTTGAATTATTTGGTTCAAGTTCCAATGCACGTCTATAAACAATTAGAGCGTTTTTATAGTCTTCATTGTCATAAAAAGCGCTACCCAAAGAAACGTAAATATCCATTTCTTTTGGTGTTAAAGTGTTTGCAAGTTGATAATTTGCAATCGCGCAATCCGTATTTTTAATGACATTTTGTTGTATATATCCCAAAGTTTGCGCAACAATACTTGTCCAATCAGGTTTTGGGTTAATTGATAAAGCTGTTTGATAATGCGAAATTGCAGTTTCTGCTTCACCTTTCATGAAATATAAATTTGCAATATTTGAATGTAAAACAGCATTATAAGGGTGAATTTTAATATATTTTTCATAATATAAAATCGCATTATCGTAATCGCCGATTTCTTCATAAGCTTGCACAAGCCCAGAATATGCAGTGTTAGACAATGAATCTAGCCAAAGAGCCATTTTATATTCAATTATTGCTTCTTCTAATTTTCCTGCTTTTCTGTAACAATCGCCAAGTGCGACATATAGCGCGCTAAAACCAGGCATTTTATCAATTGCAGTTGAATAGCAAGCAAAAGCGCTTTCAAAATCGTTTTGGTGAATATATGAATCAGCTTTTAACAAAACTGGCAAAATTGCAAACCATTTTGCTTTAGCTTTAATGTTTTTGATTGCTTCTTTGTCAAATAGCAAGGTTAAATATGACAAAAATAGCTCTAATATTGCTTTATATTTTTGTTTTTTATTTTTGAAATATAAAGAATTTAAAAGTCTAAATTTTGAATAATGTAATCTTGAAGAAGAAAAGAAAGCATGTTTTAGCGCTTTATCAATATATTCAAGAGCGTCATGGAACCTGTCTTTTTTCTTTAGACAATTAGAAATCATGTAGTAACATTGGGCTTTTAAGCTACCTTTTTCAATTGCAATATTAAAATAGTTAATTGCTTTTTCAAGCTCGCCTTTGTGATATAGAGCATTTGCAATTTTATAGTATATTTCGCCGTTATCAATTAAAACCTCAGCAGCTTTTTGATATTCTAAAATTGCCTCGTCAATATATTGCTTAGCTTGATAAATATCCAAATGCCAATCAAGATACAAATCCCCAAGACGAATATGCAAATTTGTTGCTTGCGGTTCTTTTAAAAGCAAACTTTGACAGTATTCAATAGCTTGTGCAATTTCGCCTTTTTTAGTGTATTTTGTTATATTTTTTTCGATTTGTTTAATGTCTTCCAATTGTATTATGTCCTATATGTAATTATTTTTTAACCATCATTTTAAAAATATATTTTACGATTTTATCCTCATCATTTTGAATTAAATCCAAAAATTTAACAGCATAGAAATCGGGTGTAACTTTTAAAACACGCGCAGTTGTGGTGATTTTTTTGTCAAACACATTCGCAGGAAATTCGATATTAATGTTTTCGTCAAGCTCAAAACTGTGTTTTGAAGTGAAAGCCAAACCGCCAGCAGAAATATTAGTCGTGTGACATTCAAGAAGTTTTGTACCTCTTTTAACAAAAAATGGAAAATTCACAGAAACTCGCACCGCTTGTCGCTTTTGAGCAACAATAATTTCTGGGTTATTTTCAATAATGATACAGTTATATTTGTTTAATTCAGAAATAACTGTGCTAATCATTAATTTATTGCCTAAATGTGTTTCAACACGAAGAGCGATTTCGTCGAGCTCTTGAAGTTTTTTAGCGTTTTCAATATCGTTTTTATCAACTAAAATAAGCAATCTGTCATCAGAATAGTCATAAACCACCCCATGAACAAGACTTTTATCTTTTAGAGAAATTATTAATTTATTATCTTTTCTAATTTCCTTCATAAAATGATTTTAAAGTATTTTAAAATTTTAGGCAATAAAATTATATTTATTCACAAATTATCTCATCTGCGCAAATATCAAAATCATCTTCTAAAAAATCGTCATTAATTAATTTCTTTGCAACAACAATAATTTTTTTTGCATTTATCTTGTTTTTTGCAAAAAATCTATCGTAATAGCCTTTTCCATACCCAAGTCGATATTTTCTTGAGTTTGCAATAAGTGCTGGGATATAAATAATATCGAGTATTTCTGGGTTAATTGCAACTCCATCTGGCTCTAAAAGCCCAAATTGAGCCTCTTTCAAGTTTTCTATCCCGCTAAATTTAACAAATTCTAGATTATTTTCAATACATCTTGGCAGATAAAAAACCTTATCTTTGCAATTTAATAGCCCTCTTAAATCAATTTCTGCTTGCAAAGGGTAATAAAGTGCAATATGTTTTGAACTTTGAAAATCTGATGAATTTAAAATTTTGTGCAAAATTTTATTAGACAACTCAGCAAGATATCCACTTTGCACATAGCTTTTTCGGATATCTTTTGCTTGTTTTCTTAGTTCAGTTTTTGAGTTTTTTATCTGTAACATCTTAATCAGCCAAAATATGAATATGCAGGTGCATTACTTCTTGACCTGCCTCTTTTCCTGTATTTATATGAGTTTGATAAGCTTTAATACCTAATTTTTCATTGATTTTAAAAATTGCTTCAAACAATTTTTGAATAATTTTTGTATCACTAATTTCGTTTAAACTTTCGATATGTTCTTTTGGAATAACTAAAATATGTTTATTTGCTTTTGGGTTGATGTCGTTAATTGCAAAGCAATAATCGTCTTCGTAAACAAATTCTGATGGGATTTGTTTGTTTAAAATCTTACAAAAAATACAATTTTCCATAACTTTACCTCAATATTTACACTAAAATTATAATTTAAAAATAGGAAAAAACGAATTATAAAGTTTTCTTTTTTAATAATACATAATATAATTTGAAATATGGGGATAAAAATTCAAAAAAACATTGCATGTGTTTTATTATTTGCATTTTTAAATTTGCAAATTGCTTTTTGCGACCCAATTTCTGGATATGTTGAAAAACAAGGCGAAAACCAACAAGCTCTCGATAAAGAGCTCTTCACGGGCGAAGTTGAAAAATTAGACGAAAAAAGCAATATAAACCTTACTGTTTCGCAAGTTTTAAGCTCTGGCTTCACCCTTGAAGGAGATGAATTTTTTGCTGAAGTTTCATCTGATGTTGAAACAGATAAAGGTGTGATTATTCCAACCGGAACAATTGCACATGGAATTGTTAAATATATTGAAAATCCAAAAAACATGGGGCGTGACGGCTGGGTTAATGTTGATTTTGACTATATGGTCACACCAGATGGCAGGCAAATTCCAATTCAAGCAAGCTTTTCAACAAAAGATAGCCTAGCTAAAAGCACAGTAAAATCTATTGCTCATCACACTGGCTATACTCTTCTTGGCGGAGTTGCAGGCGGTTTTGTTGCGCTCAACATGCTTGGACTTGGCGCAGCAGTTGCCTCAAACGGCTATACATTAGCTGGTGGCGCTGCAATCGGGAGTGTGATTGGTTTAACATGTGCAATTATTAAAAAAGGCGACGGTTTTTCAATTGCACCAGGTGATGAAATCAAAATTACTGTCCAAGAAAGCATTGATATGCCAGTTTTTTCACCAAATGCCTTTAGACAAGAAGAATTATTCTTAGAAAACTTAAAAGTCAGAATTAACTCGGTTAATTTTGAAAAAGACCCATTTGAAAACGAAAACACAATCACGCTTTCTTTAGGAATAGACAATTATTCAGACTATACTTTTTCAACTTTTGATATAGCACTCGTTGCACAAAATCAACAAGTATATTTCCCAAGCCCCTTTGGCGATACATCTTTGTGGTTTAAATCAATAAACCCAGGAGATAGGGTTGCGGGCAAACTTTCTTTCTGTGTAAATGACAAAAAAGCAAAACATTGGCTTGTTTTTTACGATAGAAAAACCAAAAAACCGCTCGCAAAATATTCAATAGATAATGCAAAACTAGACATCAAACAACTTGCAAAACAAAAAGAAAAAAATAAAAAACAAAAAAGGAAAAAATCGTAAAAAATGACAATTTTTTACAAGAATTTGTTTTTAAATATATATGATAAGTCAAAGTGTGCCAAATAGTGTGAATTTATATAATGGTTTTTCAAAAGTTGACTATTCTTCGAATAAACAATTTTTGACAAATGCTTATGCTCCAAGGCATGAAGTACAATATTATAACGACCCAAAAGAAATCAAAAAACAAAAACATAAAAAAATAAGAAAAATTTTAACACTTAGTTTTATTGGCGCATCATTATTATCTTTAGCTAGCGTTTTTGGCATTCAAGCAGCACGCGGAAAAATCAATGTAAAAGAGCTTGGAGACGCAGTCGCAAACAACAAGGCAACCAAAAAAACCGTAAATGCTCTTGTAAACTTTTCAAATGTCAAAGATGATTATTGGACAAGATTTTCAAAATGGTTGAAATCTAAAAAAATCGGATTTGTCGATAGCGCAAATGAAAAGCTGGCAAACGTTTATAGAAAATTATCTAAAAATAAATATCAAAAAACATTTGACGACGCATTAGCTGAAGTTCATAAATTAAAAGGCAAAGCAAATATTGAAGGCTTGCCAGAAAACTTTGAAAAATGGTATTCAAAACTTGATAGTGCAATTCAAGAAGGCATTTACAAAGATGGCAGAATTACTGACGGCTTAATTACTAAAAAAACATTTAGCAAAAAAGGGTTATCTGAATTTGCTCATAAAATGACAGATGGAATTATGTCAGAAGATAAGCTTGCCAGTGTTAGAGCAAAATATCTAAAACAAATTGAAATACCAGAAAATGCAAGCGAAGAATTAAAAGCAGCAATCGATAAATTTAACAAAATCAAACTTGAAAATGGCGCAGAAGTATTCGAGCGCTTAAGAGATACAAACCTTGGAAATGCAGGCACAGACGCTCTTGGTATCATTGCATCTCTTGGTTTGTTGGGTGGTTCAGTTGCAGCGTCAGATACAAAAGAAGAAAGAAAATCCACAGTAATTAACCTTGGCATTCCATTATTAACCACTCTTGCAAGTGCAATTTATGGAACAGCAAAATGTATGAGTGGCGGAAAAGCTCTGTTGTTTGGTTTTGCAACTGGTCAAATCGCCTCAATTGTTGCTGGAACAATAGATAAATTTGTCACAAAGCATGCGCAAAAACAAAACCTGATAGCGCAAAATCAGAATTTAGATAAACAAGCATAAAAAATGCGCCTCTTAAAAAAGAAGCGCATTTTTATTAACGTTATAATTATTCAACAACAGAAATAACGCTTACTGGGCATGCATCTGCTGCATCTTTGATTGAATCTTCGTTACCAGCAATGTTTGCTTCATCAACAACACAAACATCTTCCATTTTGAATACGTCTGGGCAGAATGATTCGCAAGCGCCGCAAGCGATACAACCGTCTTCAATAATAACTTTCATTGAAAATCTCCTTAAATAAAATACTATTTGATTATATAGAAAAGAAATCTTAATGGCAATAGAATAAATGAATTAATCTTATGGAGAATAAATTTTTATTATGTCATCTTTATTTATTTTTCCACAATCAAACAATAATTGCGCTTGAGAGATATTATATTTAATTATTGATGAAACATATTCAACTCTAGCCTGCGTCATTTGGCTTTGCGCTTGAATTACATCAAGCAAAATTCCTTTTCCATAATTAAACCTAATCATTGCAAGTTTAATACTTTCTTGCGAAAAATCGACGCGCTTTTTTGCAATTAACATCTGCTTTTTATTAAAATCGACATTTGAAAAATTTTGCACAATTTGCTCTTGAATTAATCTATATCTATTTTGATATTGCAAAATTTTAATTTTAATTTTCTCTTTTTGGCTTCTAATTTTTGCCAAACTTCCCCAAATCGAATTTGAATCTGGAAGCCATGATAAATAAAGTGTGACAATATAGTTTGGTTTAATGACGTTTCCAATAGTACCTTGATATTGCCCTTGAACATTAATAGAAGGTTTTGGAACAAAATCAGTCATCAACATATTTTTTGTCTGCTTTTCAAAAGTAATTAAATCCTTATATTCTTTTAAATCTTCCCTGTAATTTAGCGCCATTTCAATATAATGTTCAAGCATGACACCATCATCTAAAAGTTCAAGGCTATCAACCTCTTTTTCAAAAGGCATTAAAGAAGTTTTTGGGTCAATCCCTAAAATATATGCTAATTTTGATTGTGAAATTCGAAACTGATTAAGCGCGCCTAAAAGGTCTATTTTTGCTTCTGCTTTTTCATTTTCTGAGCGAATAACGTCAAATTTTGTGCCAAAACCAGAATTATTTAAGTTTTGAGCCAATTTTAATTGCGCATTTCTCTCAATTAAATTTCTCAAATAAATTTCAATATTTAACTTTGCTAAAAGCATTTCATAATAATATTTAAAAGCGTAAAAAACGGTTTGAGAAATCGTATAATGATAGTCATGTCTAGTTGCGCGCTTTAGCGCACGAAGAGCGTTCGCTTGGAAAATTTGCCTTCCGCCTTCAGTTAATTGATGTGCAATTGTTGCATTGACGGATAACGCAGTTTCATGGAAAGTATCGTCTAAAATTCCACCAACTAAGATATTTCCCCTGTAATCTGTTAAATAGGTTGTGAAAGATAATATTGGCAAAAAATTAGACATAGCATATTTATATTCATATTTTGAACTTAAATATGAATGGTCTTTAATTTTTATATCAAAATTATTTTTTAAAGCAATATCAAGGCACTCATCTAAACTCACAATAATATAATCACTTTTAAGTTCATCTTTGATATATTTTTCAATATCTATATCTTTAATATATTCATCACAAAACTCAGACAAATTACAGACTTTTGTCTTTTTTTCTAAATCCACAGGCAAGTCAAAAAGCTCTTCCTTACAAAGAGCAAATTGAAAAATAAATAATGCAAAAAATAGGATATGATAGACTTTTCGCATTTGAATATTTTATTTAATAATAATAAAGATAATAATATCTTTATTGGCTAATACTTTTGTGATAAGTTATTATTAACAAATATTTAAGGAAGAAAAGATGAGTGAATTAAAAACAGAAAATCAAGAACTTGCAACGGTTTATTCGGCTCGTGATATTGAAGTTGAAACCTATAAATTTTGGGAAGAAAATGATTGCTTCAAAGCAGACGCAAAATCAGACAAAGAAGCATATTCAATCGTTATTCCACCACCGAACGTCACAGGCGTTCTACATATGGGACATGCACTTGACGGCACATTGCAAGACATTTTAATTCGCTACAATAGAATGTTGCAAAAAGAAGTTCTTTGGATGCCAGGTTGCGACCATGCAGGTATTGCAACTCAAAACGTAATTGAAAAAAACCTTGCAAAAGAAGGCATCTCTCGTCATGATTTAGGCAGAGAAAGATTTTTGGCAAAAACTTGGGAATGGGCAGAAGAACACAAAAACAGAATTTTAGAACAATTTAAAATCTTAGGTGCAAGTTTTGACCTTTCAAGAAAAAGATTTACACTTGACGAAGGCTGTTCAAACGCTGTTAAAAAAGTTTTCGTAGACTTATACAACAAAGGTTTAATCTATAAAGGCAGCTACATTGTTAACTGGTGTCCTCGTTGCCAAAGCGCAATCTCAGACATTGAAACAAATTATGAAACAGAAGACGGCAACCTTTGGGAAATTTCATATGCGCTAAAAGACGAAATGGGCGCAATCGTTATTGCAACAACTCGCCCAGAAACAATGTTTGGTGACGTTGCAATTGCTGTTAATCCAACAGATTATAAATATAAAGATTTAATCGGCAAAGAATGTGTTATGCCATTAACTGGTCGTGCTATTCCAATCATTGCAGACGATTACGTTGACAAATCTTTTGGTACAGGTGCTCTAAAAATCACACCAGCACACGATCCAAACGACTTTGAAGTTGGCTTGCGCCACAACCTACCTCAAATCAAGGTTATTGACGAAAAAGGCTGCATGATGAAAAACGAGTTTGTTCCACCTCAAATTCAAGGTTTAACAAGGGAAGAAGCTCGCGAAAAAACAGTTAAAATGCTTGAAGAAAATCAAGTATTAATTAAAATCACAAAACATGTACACAACGTTGGCAAATGCCAAAGATGTAATACAACAATTGAGCCATTATTATCAAAACAATGGTTTGTTAAAATGGAGCCATTGGCAAAACGCGCAATTGAAGTTGTTAAAGATGGCACAATTAAATTTATCCCTCAACGTTGGGAAAAGAACTATTTAATGTGGATGGAAAATATCCGCGATTGGTGTATTTCTCGTCAACTTTGGTGGGGACATAGAGTTCCTGCATATTATCACAATCAAACAGGTGAAATGGTTGTTGCACTAGAAAATCCAGACCCAAATAATTATACTCAAGATACAGATGTCTTAGACACTTGGTTTTCTTCTGGTTTATGGCCATTTGAAACAATGGGCTGGCCAGTCAAAACTAGCGAAGATTACAAAAAATTCTATCCTACAAACACTCTTGTAACCGGTTTTGATATTATTTTCTTCTGGGTTGCAAGAATGATTACAATGGGACTTGAATTCACTGACGTTGCGCCATTTTCAACTGTATATATCCACGGTCTTATAAGAGATGAACACGGTCAAAAAATGTCTAAATCAAAAGGAAACACAATTGACCCTGTTGATTTAATTGAAAAATATGGCACAGACGCACTTCGCTTCACTTTGACCTCTCTTTGCACATATGGCGGTCAAGACATTAAAATCAGTGATGAAAAATTTGAATTTGGCAGAAACTTTGCAAACAAAGTTTGGAACGCTTCACGCTTCGTTTTAATGAACTTAACAAAGCCAAAAGAAGAGCTAAAACTAGACTTAGCTAATTTGTCTTTAGCGGATAAGTGGATTTTAAACGAATTTAATGAAGTTGCAAAAATTGTTAACGAAAACCTTGAAACATATAGAATTGGTGAAGTTGCAACTGTTTTATATGATTTCTTCTGGAATAAATATTGCGATTGGTATGTTGAATTATCAAAAATTGAGAAAAACGAAGCAGTATTGGTATATATCTTAGAAAATTATTTAAGACTATTACACCCAATCATGCCACACATTACAGAAGCAATTTGGCAAAAAATGCCAATTGAAAAAGATAAAGTCGGCATATTATTCACTCAATATCCTCAATTTGACGAAAAATTAACCTTCAAAGACGCAAAAAATATGGAAACAGTTTTTGAATTAATTAAAGCTTTAAGAAACGTTAGAGCCGAGTTTAATATTCCTCTTGGTTCAATGATTAACATTTCAATTGATAACAATGAAGAATTATATTCTCAAATTATTCCATACCTAAAACGTCTTGCAAAAGTTGAAGATGTTAAATTTGAAAAAAATCCAAACTCTGAAAAGTCTGCAACATGTGTTGTTGAAGATACTAAAATCACGATTCCTTTGGCAGATTTGATTGATTTAGACCAAGAAATCAAAAGACAACAGAAAAAAATTGAAAAACTTGAAATCGAGTTAAAATCAATCAACGGTCGTTTAAATAATGAAAAATTTGTTTCAAGCGCGCCAAAAGAAGTCGTCGATAAGACTAAGGAAAGAAAAGAAGAGTTGTTATCTGAGATTGGATTGATTGAAGAGACAATTAAGAAATTAAGTTAGTTTAAAGCGGGTTTTACCCGCTTTTTACTTATGCGCAAGATGAAATAATTTTGCAATTTTCAAAATACCCCTTGTCAAAAAAAGCGGAGCCGGTGCTAAATCGGCAAATCGTTGAGATTTGACGATAGCACTACGACGGCGACGTGGGACGAAGTCCCTCAGGAGCCAAAATGAAATAATTTTGCAATTTTTCAAAATACCCCTTGTCAAAAAAAAAAAAACGATATAATCATTTCAAAATAGAAAATATTTTACTAAAACACAAAGGATAATATGATAAAAAATACTTTTTTGAGAGCATTCTCATTAGTTGAGATGCTAATTACGCTTGTCGTGGTTTCAATTTTACTTTCGGCTTTTGTACCTGTAATTACAAAGAAATTGACTAAAAATATTGAGGTCAAATCAACAATTGCTGGGGGAGATGGCGCTCCACTTGGTACAATTGTAATTTACCTTGGGCAAACAGCGCCAAATGACGATTGGCTAGTTTGTGACGGAAGAACAATTCCGAGTGGTTCAAAATATGACGCATTAAGAGCATTTTTAGGTAAAACTACCGTTCCAGATTTTAGCGGTTATGTAATTAAAGGTGCAGATGCAACAGATATTGCAAAAGCAAATGAATAAAGGAGTTTAGATGAAAAAGATATTAATAATTTTGAGTTTAATTTTATGTTGCAATTTTGCAAACGCAGCAGGCGTTAGTTGCTGGGAGGAATATGCAACAACAAACAAAACAGAACCGGCAACTTCAGCATTGCGTACTGCATTAATTAATGCTGGAATTACCCCAATTTTAACATCAAAAATTTACGAACTTACCATACACACCGAACAAAATACATATTACGATACAGCTATGGCACCAACATATCACACAAGCAGAATACCACTTGAATTAGTTGATCTGACAGAACATGACGATAAAACTGGCACATATGTTCCATATTATTACTACTATTATCGTTACTATTCTGGTAATAATACCTCGAAAGGAGACTCATCTGGGTATTTCTACTTGGGCAATCGAGGCGATATTAGAACAATAGGCTACACAATATACACTTATTGCATAGTAGACAATTCTTCCTCTGGCGGTGGCGGTGGCACAATCCTTTCTGCACCGGTTGTGTTTTTAATCAAAGCAACATCATAAAAATTGCAAGATTAAAAACCTTGCAAACAATTTTTCATATTATTTTTATCATGGGGTTTATACCCCTTTTCTTATATTAAACCTGATTTTTAAAACATTCAACAAAGCTTCAAAAAATATTGCCTTGTTCATTTTTGACTTGCCAAATTTCCTATCTTCAAAAATAATAGGAAATTCTTTGATTTTAAAACCTTTTTTAAATGCACGATACTTCATTTCAATTTGAAAACAATATCCTTTTGAAATAATATTTTCAAGCCCAATTGCGTCTAATACTTCTTTTTTCCAACCATTAAACCCACCCGTCAGATCTTTAATCGGGCAATTTAAAACAATTTGAGAATAAATTGAACCGCCTTTTGAAATGAAATTTCTCAAAAAACTCCAACCTAAAACTCCACCATCTTTAACATTTCTTGAACCAATAACAACGTCATTTTCTTCAAGCTCTTTAAACATGGTTGGTAAATATTTTGGATTATGCGAAAAATCGGCGTCCATTTCAACAAAACAATCAAACCCTTTTTGAATGGCAAATCTAAATCCATCAATATATGCACTTGCAAGCCCCATTTTGCCTGCTCTTTTTAAGATGAAAATATTTTTATCATCAACATATTTTCCGACAATTTCTCTTGTCTTATCTGCCGAATTGTCGTCAACAACAAGCAATGGACAATTCAATTTTTGAATTTCAAGGATTATTTTTTCAATATTTTCTTCTTCATTATATGTTGGAATAATAATTATTTTATTCATTTTCACTTCTCTTAAAATCAATATTAGTCTTAAACAGATTTTTTTGATACATTTTTCTATTCAATTTTGGTTCTATAAACTTAAAACGTTTCAAAGTATTTTTCAAATATAGCTCATATTGACCATCATCTAAGACATGATAATAATCTTTAAATTTATCTTTATCAGATAAAATCTTGTAATCTTTTTGCAAGATTAAAATATTTATATCATATTTTTTCAAAACAAATGCAGGGTCATCAGTTGCATTTAAAAAGAAAAACATCATTTCATCAAATATTTCTGGTGTATAGACCTGCTCTTGTCTGCCATCCATATGGATTTTAATATTCGGATAGAGTTTATATCCTAAAAACGAGCTAACATGAAAAGGTGCTAAAACATTACCTTTCAGGTTATTTGCGCGAATAAACTCAGAAATTTTTACAGGATATGTGTTATAAAAATTTTTATCAATAACAAACTTATTAAATTCTTTAAAAATCACAAAAGAGGAAAACGCCAAAACTGCAACAACAAAAGCAGTTTCTTTAAACTTTTTAATTAAAAGAATTGAATTATCCTCAATTTGCAGATAATTTTTAACTTTTTCCATAAAAAAGTTATAGATTTTATAAAAATCAGAGTAATAATATATTGAAATTATGGTCATAAAAAGCCAAATATGCTTTATATATTTAGCTGAAAGGACACTCAAAACGAAAAGAACAATCAGCTTTGTTTTATCTAAGTCTTTATATTTTAATTTGTTTTTAAAAATATTAAATATTTCAAAAATCCAAACTAACAACAACAAAAATTTATAGTATGAAAAGCTAAAAACTTGCCCAGAAAAACTTGATTGCCACTCTGAAATCCAGCAGCGATCAAGATAAGAGCTGTCAAAAATAAATTTAAGATAATCTATCCCCCAAGGGTTAATAAAAAACATTAAACAAGTGAAAAAGTAGGCTATTACAAGCTTTTTGATTGGCTTTTTATTTAGTGCCTCACCAATTATATAAAGAAAAAACACCCCAACGCCCGCAATGCATGCACCATGGGTGTTTAACCAAAAGAGCATGATTAAAGGCATTAAAAACAAAAGTTTTTCGTTTCCTTTTCTAATTTTTTCAAGCAAAAATATCCAAAACGCGAGCAAAACAAAGGTTAAAAGCTGACATCTGACAGTTGAAAAAAGAATTCCAGACTGATACATTACAAAAATCAAAATAAGCAAATAGCCATAGTTATAGGGTTTTATGACGTTTTGAGACAAATTTCTTATTGAAAAATTTATTAATGCAACAATTAAAAGCAAAAAAATTGCCTTCAAAAAAACTAATCCCAATATGCCGAATTTTAGTTGAATTAAATAGATAAAAGCACTTGAAAGCCACTCTGGGTCAAACCAAGTGTGTGTGCTTGTATAAGAAATTATGTCATTAAAGCAAACATGCCCCGTTTGAAACACACATTTGCCCATAATTAACCTATCCCAAAGGTCAAAATCAAGCGTATGATACTTAATTGAGAGCGCAAAAATTAAAATAAACGCACAAAAGTAAAATATAAAGGGTTTAATTTTATCGTATTTCATAGTTATATGATAGTTGTTTTTTCGCTTGTGGTCTGGTTTTTCAAATATCTTTACATAGATATTAAGTTTTGTTAACCAAAATAAAATAAAAAAGTCAATTAATTTAGAAAAAAATACTTTATAAGAATATAGATAAGGAAAATTAATTAGGAAAATATAATCGACACTAAAATTAAACAATGCGATTGAAAAAAGGTATTTTTTACTCTCTCTCTTGATATCCTCGTGTTTATGAATGTTTGGCAAAGTCCAAACATTTTTTTTGCGCATTTATATTTATATTTGCGCAAAATTTTTTATTTACATGGTTTAATAGAAATACGCAAAGTTGTTAGGAGAATTTAATATGAAAATAATGCCAATTATGAATGGTACAAATTTTGGTCGAAAAATCACAAAACATGAGGCTAATGGCTATATTCAAGGAAATTGTGATTGTAAACCAAAAAACTATGAAGTTGGAAAATTTGCAGGAATTGGCACGCAAACATTAGAAGTTATTGACGTAAATAACATGTTTAATGTTAAAAATATTTCAAATGAAAAAATTGGCTCAAAATTTATATTAACTCCAACAGATCCAGAATTTAAAGATTTAAAAATATTAATCAAACCTAACACTCGCTTAACTTCGCACCAACAAACTCTTTGGGTAGGAATTAAAGACGATTTATCTTTTAAAGGTAGAATTTACGGTTCAATTCGCAAAGACGAAACAGGCGAAGACGAAACAATGAAAAAAGCATATTCAGACTTTTTTGACAAAGGCATGAATGCAATTGTGCAAAAAAACTACATTAACCGCGAAGAAACGGCAAAAATTAAAGATGATTACAATTTCTATATTCCAAGTGATGGCGACGGAACAAGATATCGCGACATTACGCTTTTACAAGGTGGCGTAACAAAGCCAGCTTCTAAAATCCCTGCAACATTAAATGGCGAACAAATGAGTCTTGTTCAAGCTGTTTTAACAAATTACGCAAAAACATCAAAACTAAATAAAGGATATGATTTTATCCCTGTAACTCCTGCTCAAGGCAGCGCTTACGCTTTCTTTGAAGGCTTAGCAAGCGGCAAAATCCCAACAACAAAACCACTAGTTTTCTCTTGGGGAGACAACTTCTCTGATATTGATATTACAAAATTAATTCAACATCACGAAAAAAATAACTCTGGTTTCACATTGTTAACTTTGCCTGTAAACCGCGACAGAGTTCAATCATTGGGCGCAGCCAAAGTTAAATCAAAAGATAATTTAGAAATTACAGATTTTTACGAAAAACCAAAAGAAAAAGAAATTTTGGATTCTTTTGCAATTCCAAACACAGATAATGAATATTTAGGTGTTGTTGGACCTTATGTCATTTCTCCGCAAGCTTTAACTTGGTTAAAAGAAAACTACATCAACAATCCAGAAAAATTTAAAGATTTTGAAGGTAAAGTAGATTTTTCAAGAACAGTAATTGGAAACTTGGTTAAAGCCTTAGGAAATGAAGAGCTAAAAGACAAAGACGGCAACGCTTTAAGAATGATGGCATATGAAAAACCATCAAGCGATACATGGTCTGACTTAGGTTCAGAGAAAGATTTTAGCGCTGAGATGAAAAATGTTAAACATGGCGCTTTTTCTAATTTGCCAAGCGAGATGAGAGAAACTATTGGCAAAAACGTGGATAGATATGGAAACATTACCTTTGACGCAAAAACAAAGGCAAGATTAAACGAGTTTTTAGATAAGTACGAAATTCAATTAGAAAATTCAATAATTTATTCAGAAGGGTAGAGGATATCATGAGAGTAGGTAACATTTCAAATAGCACATTTAAAGGTGCCCGAATTAACATCGTTGCAAATTCAGACAACCACGGCAACATTGCCAACTTGCCTGAAACATACAATACAATCAAAGAAAATAGAGACAGATTTTTCCAAAAAAGCGAAGAAAAAAGCACATTAAACCTATATATTAATGCAGGCGACTACTTCATTAACGGAAACAAAAAAGGCTGGAGAACAAACGAAGGCCTGACAAACTTTGAAGTTCAAAAAGACTTTTTGCGCCTATTGATTTTAAAAATCAAAAAACAAGCAAACATCACATCTAAAACATTGGCAGAAAATGGAATTACAGGCGAAAATATCGCACCTGAGGCAAACTTTGACGCTTTATATACACCTGGAAACCACTGTTTTGATGGTGGCGACAAAAAACTATATGAAATTTTAAATTCTGTTGAAGGCTTAACAACTATCATGACAAACGTTGATGGTGAAAAATCACCATATTTGAAAAAATATGGCTTTGACAGACCAAACTCAAACTTTGTCAGCTCAAAGGAATATACAATTGATGACGATAAAGATGAAAATAAAAAACATCATTTAATGGTCCTTGGCGCAACAATTCCGGCTTTTGATTTTTATAACCCAGGATTAATTGAAGGTACAAAATTTGTAGAAAATCATGACAAAAAAGATGCGAAATTTACAAAAGAAATGATTGGTAATACAATTCAATCAATTCGCGAAAAAGTTGACGATTTCAAAAAAAGATATCCAGATGGAATTATCATTTTATCATCTCACATGGGTACTGGACTATCTAAAATGGTGAGAGATGAAATCCCAGAAATTAATGAGATTTTAGATGGTCACAAACATGATATTGCAACAACAAGAAAGGGTAATACAAATATCTCATCACTAGGTGAAGACAACAAAATTTTAAAAGCAATTTCTTTACAAATCGAAGATGATGGCTCAATTGAAAGAGAAGACGTTGTTTTCCAAACAAACCAATACAAGCTTGGCGAAAACCAAACAAACGCTCTTAAACGCTTAATTAATGGCTATACGCAAGAAGATATTAAACTTAAAAAGAACATATATACAACATATAAAGAAGAAACTCTGCCAATCATTACACTACCAGATGATGATGACCCTGAAAATCCTTGCGATTTGTCATATACAGAAACAATTCGTTTCAAAAACTCACAACTTGCAAACTTCCTAACAACTTTATTGAAACAAAAATTGTCTGAAACAAAAGGGCAAGAGGATTTAGATATCGTTGGGGTTCAATCATCAATCATTCGTGGTGGTTTGAAAAATGGTGCAAATACATTTGATTTAATGAAAGTTTTTGACGGCGTTAGCGAAGACTTATCTACCGTTAAAGCTGGCAAAATCACTGGTCAAGAGCTAATTGATGTCATTTGGGAAAATATCAAACAAAACATTGATAACCCACGCAGAAACACAATTATCCACTGGTCAGATATTCAAATTGACCGTTCTGCATTAGCAGTTGCTGCCGCAAAAGGTGAAGTAAACGAATTAACAAAAAGAAAAAATATTTTAGTCCGCAAAGGCAATGGCTTCAGCGAAATTGACCCTAAAAAAGAATATAAAATTGCAATTGCAGATAAATATTTAACTAAAAACGATATTGAAATGCCTAAAAAAATTCGTGACAGATTTACATCTACAAATTATACATATCACCAATTGTTTATGGATTATTTGGAAGATGAAAAATGGGCAGAAAACGACAAAAAAGGCGAAGAAATTAAACAGTATCTTTATACAAATGTTCCAAGAACAATTGCAGAAGTCATGATGAGAAGTTACGAAACAGCAAAAGAAGAAAATCAAGAATTCTGCATTAAATACAAAGCAAGAAATGGAAAAATGCACAATATTCCAATTCCTGAAATGTATAAAGAAGAACGTATTAAATAGTTTTTCAAAATTTAAAATAAAAATAGCTGCGATTATTTTAATTAACCATGCGTTAAAATAGTCGCAGTTTTTATAAAAACATATTAAAAAAAGCAAGCTTTATTTTTTACAGGTTTTAACAATATAAAACAAAGGAAGAAAGATGAATATACAACCATTATCACCCTCACTTTTTAGCAACATAAAAATCAACCAAGAGCAGTTGTCTGAGATGTTAAACGCTCAAAACCAAATTTATAGCGCACACCCAAACCAACTTGATTCTTTCAAACATGGCGTGAGCAAAAATGGCACAATTGGTGGAATTGCAAAAGGAATTAATGACGCCGATTTTTTAGCTGTTGCATATTGCGCAAAACCTGACGGCACAACAATGACAACATATTATTACCCAACAAGAAGGTTTTATATTACAGGAAATGCAAAATCTAAATCAATAGATAGATTTATCCACAAACCAGACGATAAAGAGTTTGCAACCCGCACAAGTATGGAATATTGGGGAAAAGATGCAAAAGAAAATATTCCAACATCAATTAAAAAAAGTTTTTATAGAGAAGATGGAAAAGAAGTCTATATCCTAAAAGAAAATAGACCTAATGGCGAAAAAATCCGCACTGTTAAATATCCATCTGGAAATATCTATAAAAAAGTTACCAATGCAAATGGTGACATTTTAGAATACTCCATCATCAAAGCAAAAAACAATGAAGATTAACAAAATAGCAAATAACTTAAATATATATTCAAAACAAAATAAAAAACTCAACAATATATCTAAAGCACAAACCTTAAAAACGCACGAGGATAGATATATAGAGCCAAAATATTATCATGCGCAAAATAATATTTCTTTTAAAGGCAAAGAAGAAGCCGTTGTTTATATGCCGAAATATGCAAAAGATGGCACAATAGAAAAGCTATATATTTCAGCTCAATATACAAACAACAGGTCAAAAATAATCGAAATCGATAATAAAGATTATAAAAATCTTTTTGCAGATAAAGACGGAAACCCTGATGGCATGGTTGTTTTAAAATTTGCTTCTATGTTTAAAAATAAAATGATAGAAGAAATTATCAGACTTCAAAAAAATATTGAATTTTTTGAAAATTTAGCAGGCGATTACCCAGATATTGACGACGAATTTGACAACACAGACGATTTTGACGCGCCAGACGAATTTACGCAAGTTGATGAAGATGATGAAGAATTTGCACAGATGATGGAAGATGAGGAAATGCAAAAAATTCTTCTTGAAGAATTATCTAAAAAACAACCAAATGACGCATTTGTGAGAAACGTTGTTTCAAAAATACCTGATGAAGATTTAAAACAAGAGCTTGCAAGCGAAATTTTGGGGCTATTTAAACAAGAAAACGAAGAAAACCTTACTCAACATGCAAAAGATTTCTGCATAGATTATTTGTATTTAAGCCAAACAAAAGCAGGATTTGACTATTCAAATGGAAAAGATAAGAAATTTATTATTGAAAACATAAACGATATTGAAGACGATTTTGATACAAACGGCATGTTAAAAGATTTCTTGCAAATTTCAAAACGAGAACTTGGCGAGATTAATATACCATTTATTAAAACTCTTGTGCAATTAGCAAAAAATTACGACACAATGCCAATGCCACTAGATGAGATTGGAAATACACTAGCAAAATATCAAGCAAAAGATAAAGAAAATGCGCAAAAAATAGCAGATTTAATGGTTGCATTCACAGAAAAATATTCCATTGATGATTTAAATTTTGAAACGCTTTTCAATTTTGCCTTTAATCCAATAACACAAAAATACGATACAATTGCCGCCGAAACGCTTTTGAAAATTTTAAACGAAACAGATGAGTGGATTGACGAAGAAATGATTGATTTTGACAAACATTATGCTCATTTTAAAGATGCTCAAGACGACATAATTATCAATTATTTTGACCTTGCAAAAGACAGAATTACTGGCAAAATTGGGGAATTTGCGCCATCAACAATTGATTTTTTAGAAAATCAAAAAGAACGCTATGTTTTCAGGGAAGATTAAAAATGAAAATTAATTTTAACACACATCAACCAAATTTTAAAAGCAACCTAACCTTTGATATAGGCGGCTCACAGCGCGAAGGTTCTTGTAAAATATATTACGCTACAACCGAAAAAGACGAGCCTATTTTTACAGAAAACACAACTGTGAATAATCTTGGAAAAAATAAATTTGTTGATGGAGATGATTTTATTTCGCTTTTAATCGCAAAAATCAAAAGAATTCAAAAAGCAACAGAGCAAATAATTAAAAACAGAAAATATCCAGAAAAAGAAAATTTACTTAAAAATTTGGCAATTTTCCTCCCAAGTTACACATCAAACAATCGCGCTTTTTATCTTCCGAATTATAGAAATTTCGAAAATAAAGCATTAAAAGATGTCGATTTTACAAATTTAAAAGAAAAATTGGTTGAAAATGGAATTAAAATAGCACCTGATATGCAATTCAAAATCTTGCAAGATGCGCTTGGAACAGGGCTTGCAATGACCAAAAAATTATATGAAAACGACATGCTAAAAGAAGGAAGATATTATACGGCTTGCATTACGGGTGGAGGCTGCGGAATATCTAACATTGAAGTTGTAGATAAAGACAAAGTTGTAATTAAATCATCTGGTTCAAGTTGCTTAAGCCAAAGCTTGGCGCTTCAAAAAGTTTCTAAAGCAGGCGCCTCAGCTCCAGCCTTGATTGAAAATTTCTGCAAAGCAATGGGCTTTAATGATGAAATAATTGAAGACATTAAAGCATGTCAAAAAGCAGAATTCACCTTGAACGAAACTGTTGATTATCCAAAAAATGTCAAAACGGAAAAACTTAAAAAGAAATTACTAGAAACAAAACATTTTATTGTAACATACGAAGATGACGAAACCTTCACCTTGAAAGTCAAAGATGAGCACAAAGAAAAATTTGACACCGCAAGAAGAAATGCGATTGATAAATATTGCCTTGCACTAGCTCGCTTGGCGATTATCAAGAAAAATGAAGGCTCAAATGGCATGATTGTAACAGGAACTGTTGCAAAAGCAGTAAATAAAGCAGGCGAAGAAAACTACGGCTGTGGTGTTGGTCAATGGGTAATGCAACATTTAGCACAATCGTTTAACTCATTTGAACTTGATAAAATGCAAGATACATATCAGTTTGAAGTAATGTGTGATGAAAGATTTTTCATTGACAACAATACAGAATGTCGCGAATTTGTGCACTTAGCAGAGCCAATTAGCGCAGATAGGGGTAATTGGTTGAAATTAGATATGAAAAACTTGAAGCCAAGTAATCAAACTTTTGAAGAACCACCTATCTTTTGCTAAATTTTATACTAAAAGAATTACTCAAAATAGCTTTTTAAATGGTTGCGGGTGCTGGACTAGGCGAACAAAGTGGAGCCTTTAAAAATATAAGGTTCAAATCCAGCATTAAAAAAAGGAAGCCTTTTGGACTTCCTTGTAAATGGTTGCGGGTGCTGGACTAGGCGAACAAAGTGGAGCCTTTAAAAATATAAGGTTCAAATCCAGCATTAAAAAACCACTCATTTCTGAGTGGTGTAAATGGTTGCGGGTGCTGGACTAGGCGAACAAAGTGGAGCCTTTAAAAATATAAGGTTCAAATCCAGCATTAAAAAACCACTCATTTCTGAGTGGTGTAAATGGTTGCGGGTGCTGGATTTGAACCAACGACCTTCGGGTTATGAGCCCGACGAGCTACCAGACTGCTCCAACCCGCGATATCTGAGTTGTATTTATATTATGCCTGATAAATTCAAAAAATCAAGTATTAATTTATTGCAACAAATTACACATAACTACAAAAATATATTAAAATTCAATTATAGTCAGTTTTCAGAGGATAAAATGAACAACAAAATAAATACAGTTTGCGTATTTGCGAGTGCAAGTAACAACGTCGATAAAATATATTTTCAAGAAGCATATGAACTAGGCAAATTAATCGCTCAAAACCATTACGATTTGATTTATGGTGCTTCAGATTTAGGATTAATGGGCGAATGCGCAAACACAGCAAAACAACACGGAAGCGAAGTCACAGGAGTAATGCCCGAAAAATTATATAACTACGGAATAAAACCAGGGGATTGCTCAAAATTTATTTTAACTAAAGGAATGCGCGAAAGAAAAGCAAAAATGGACGAATTATCACAAGCTGTAATTGCACTTGCAGGCGGTTTTGGGACATTAGAAGAAATTTCAGAAATGCTTGTTCAAAAACAACTTGGTTATAATAATAAGCCAATAGTTTTTTTAAACACCAATGGTTTTTATGATAATTTAATCAAATTTTTTGACACAATAATAGGTGAAAATTTCGCGCATCTAAGCTCAAAAGGGCTCTATTTTGTGGCAAATTCAGCACAAGAAGCAATTAATTATATTAATGAATATGAATTTTGTGAACAGGATTATCTTGGAAAGAAAATCTCAATCAAATAGCCCAAATTTCCTTTCAAAAAATTGCATACAAATAAAAAAGAGGTTATAATTTAAATAAATTAATCTTTAGATGGATTAAAATTGAATTAGTTTAGTAAATAATGATGACGTAAAGGTTACTTGGGGAAATATGCTGGATAAAATTCAAGGCAATATATCAGAAACCATAGCTCAAAGCCAAGGTTTAGAAAAAATCAAAGGCTTAGGGGTAACAAATCCTTTTGAAGATGACGATAAAGGCTTTTTTATCGACCAATCTGACATTTCATCATTAGCAATGCAAAAATATCAAAGAGAAATTGATGTAAATTATTTTGGCGAAATCTTAAAACAAACAGATGAACAAGAAGCCACAAAACTTGTGCTGGACAAGGTTTTTAACGGTCAATTTTCAATAGATAATGATGATGTTTTGATGGAAATTTTAAACAGCAAAGATTTTCTAAATGATGTCTTCAATGAATAAGTTTCTGTCTTTTTTAAAAAAACAATTTCATCTTAAAATTTTAAAAAAAAGATATTACCGCTTTGGAAAATGTTTACAATGCGGGTGTTGTTGTGAAAATATTTACGTTCGACACAAAAACGAAATTATACAAACAGAAGAAGAGTTTGAAGAAATCAAAAAAATCGACAAATATAGCTTTTATCAACACATTGATATCATTGGTAAAGATGAATTTGGCTTAATTTTTACTTGTCAAAGATTTGACAAAGAAAAAAGACTCTGCAAAGCGCACAAAAAAAGACCAACAATCTGTTCAAATTATCCATCAGAAGAAATTTTCATGATGGGTGCATGTTTAAAAGAAGGTTGTGGGTATAGATTTGAACCAATTGAAAAATTTGACGAAGTATTCAAGAAAATATCTAAAAAACCAGTTAAAAAATTTGAACAACTATGAATTATAGTTCATTAATCTATCGTTAAATAAAACTGCTTGGCGTGTTAATTCAACGTTGTGCACTCTGATATAATCGATTTCATTTTGAATTAAATAGCTTGTTGCTAAAAGTGTTTGAATATCAGAATCTTTTGGCTCTTTTGTATTAATAACATCTTGCAAAAAGCGTTTTCTTGAAACACCAGCAAAAACAGGATATCCCAATGATTTAAACTCTTTAATTTTTGACAACAATTCAAAATTTTGATTAATTGTTTTTGCAAAACCAAAACCAACGTCAACAATAATTGAATTTTTATCTAAGCCAAAAGATTGCGCAAATTGAGTTTTTTCATAAAGCTCTTTATAAATTTCATCAACTAAATTATCATAATTTGTAAGATTGTCCATTGTATATGAATTACCGCGAGAGTGCATTATTACAAGTTTTTTGTTGTTTTTTGCAACTAATGATGCAATTTCTGGATTAGACAAAAAAGAAACATCATTAATTATATCAGCGCCAGCGTCAATTGAAGCTTTTGCACAGCTTAAACTCATTGTATCAACACTTAATTCAACATGTGGATATGCTGTTTTAAGCGCAGTTACAATTGGAATAACTTTTTCAATTTCATACATTACAGAAACAAGCTCTGTTTTTGGTTTTGTAGATTGCGCGCCGATATCAATAACATCTGCACCTGCTTCAATCATATCTATTGAATGGTTAATTGCTTTTTCGATTTCTAAATATTCTCCGCCATCAGAAAAAGAGTTTGGTGTCAAATTTAAAATTCCAACAATTTTAGATTTAAAAGTCTTATTTTCCTCAATTTTCAATTGCTCAAGTAAAATTTGAGACAATTTTGACAACGAAAAAGGTTGCGGCGCAAGTTTTTTAGCAACATTTTTAATTTGAGCTAAAGTGCCAGATAAAATGCAATCTGAAAAACTAACGGAACAATCAATCACCCCTCTATTCACAGCACAATCGCACCCGCAAGAAAGGGCTGTTTGCTTGATTATTGTTGCTTGCGAAGGGGTAACATCAAAAATTTTAATTGATAAAAATAAATGTTTTTTTGTCGCAGTTTCAATATAACTTTCATCAAAACCGACGGAAGAAATCTCAGGTTTTATAAACTTTTTTAAAACTATTTTCGATAAAAATTGCATTTTTTTGTTTTACAAATATAATTAAAATACACTATATTAATAAATTAAGCATAACATTAAGTCAAGGAGAATAAAATGGCAAACGCTAAATTAAAAATCGACAATCGCGAAGCAGATAAAAACCCTCGCCAAATCAGAGCTAACGGCTTTTTACCTGGCTCAATCTATGGCAAAGGAATTGAAGCAAAAAGCATTCAAATCAATACACATGATTTTGAGATGGCATACAAAAACAACCAAGAAGGCACTTGGGAATTAACTCTTGGAAAAGAAAAATTCAATGCTAAAATCCAAGAATTACAAGTTAACTATGCAACAAACGAAATGTTAAATGTTGAATTTGCAGTTATCTAAACGTTTTCTTCTTCATCAATAAATGAAGCAAAGAAAACATCTTGAGAATTCATTGAATCAATATAATGGTTATATCTTTCAATTCTCAATTTTAACCAACTCAACATTGAATTAGAACCAAAAATTTTGATAACACGAATTGGAGCGAAACAGTTTCGATTCGTGTTATATTTTTCTTCCATAAATGTTTGACATTTACAGTTAAGTTCTTCAATTAAATCGTATAGAGTCTTGAGCCACGCACCCTGTACAGACAATTCGTCTACCTTAAATTCCAATATCATAATCTACCTGACTTTCCTTGACTAGCAATGCATTAGTATACTACTTTAGTAACACTATTCCCCAAATTTATTTTTTATAACATCAAAAAATATGATACACTATTCATATGAGAGGTATTTCAGAGGAAATCAAAAAACAGGTTAAGCTAATGCCGAAATTGCCCGGTTGCTATCAATATTTTGATGCAACAGGCGAAATAATCTACATTGGCAAGGCAAAAAACCTCTATAATCGTGTTTCTAGCTATTTTATTGGCGACAAAAAAGATTCACCAAAGCTTCAGGTGATGGTTCCACAAATCCAAAAAATTGAATGTATTGTTGTAAATTCAGAAGTTGAAGCGCTAATTTTAGAAAATGAATTAATCAAAAAACACAAACCTAAATATAATATTTTATTAAAAGACGATAAAAAATTTCCTTATTTTTTAATAACAAAAGAAGAATATCCACGCCTGACAGTAATTAGAAAAGCGAACAAAAACGCACTCAAAGGGCGCTATTATGGTCCATATACGGATATTCGAGCAATGCATGCAACTCTAGAAGTAATAAACAAACTTTTTCCAATTAAAAAATGTACCACTCCAAAATATAAATCTCGCCCTTGCTTATATTACGACATAAACCAGTGCTGTGCGCCTTGTCAAAAGAAAATTTCAAAAGAAGATTACGAAAAAATAATCAAAAACGTTGAATTGTTTTTATCTGGAAAAAGAAAAGAATTAATCAAAAAATTAAAAGAACAAATGGAAAAATCAAGCAAAAAGCAAGATTTTGAAACCGCTCTTTTAATGCGAAACAGCATTTTAGACATTGAAAAAACAATGGAAAAACAACACGTTGTTTTTGAAACACAAAAAGCAAACCATGATTATATCGCAATTTCAAACTCTTCAAATATAATCTGCGTCAGCATTTTACAAATTCGCCAAGGCAGATTAATCAACAAAAAAGATTTCTCATTTACGAATTTAAACGAAGAAAATGATTTTGAAGAAATGATTGCAAGTGCAATTCGCGAATATTACATCATGTTAAATGACAAAGAATTACCAACAAAAATAATACTTTCCGATATTTTTCCAGACATTGAAATATATACAAAATGGCTTTCTTTGCGCTTGAATAAGGAAGTTAAAATCATTAAAGCAACGACCAAAAAGGACAAAGAACTTTTATCTTTGGCGCAAAAAAATTCTGATTATAATTTAGAACAAACAAAATTAAAAGAATTATCAAATATTCAAAACGATTACAACGAAATTGGTTTATATATTCAAGAAAAATTAAATCTGCCAATTTTTCCGCACACGATTGAATGTTACGATATCTCGCACATTCAAGGGACAAACACAGTCGCTTCAGGCGTATATTTTGAAAATGGGCAACCAAAAAAATCAAAATATAGAAAATATAAGCTAAGAACCTTGCAAAAAGGTGAAGTAGACGATTTTAAATCTATGCGCGAAATTTTATCCAGACGCTTTAAAAGAATTAAATCTGGTCAAATTCAAGCACCAGATTTGATTATAATTGACGGTGGAAAAGGGCAATTATCATCTGTAATTCAGATTATGAAAGAATTTGAACTTAAATTAAATATTGTTTCACTTGCAAAAAGAGAAGAGGAGGTCTTTTTGCCTAACAAAAAAGAGCCTGTACTTTTTGCAATTAATTCCCCTGCTTTGCACCTTTTTCAAAGAATTAGAGACGAAGCTCACCGCTTTGCAATTACTTTCCATAGGCAAACGCGAAGTAAAAATATGTTGAAATAGACCCAACTTGCCCTTGACAAATATCCTTTATTTTATAACATTAAATAAGGTCAAGGCGACATGGCCAAGTGGTAAGGCAGGAGCCTGCAAAGCTCTTATCCCCCAGTTCGAATCTGGGTGTCGCCTTTTTTTATTGCCAATTTTCACAAAAAACAACAAAAAATATTTTCGCGTTTTATAAAAACAAAGTGAGGCAATATGAAAATTCAAAATATATCAATCTATTCACCCCTAATTCGAACTCGACGCGGAAATTCAACCCCAAAAATTAACGTACAAGCGCAAGATAGCGTTAGTTTTAGCGGGCTTTTTGACAGAAGCGAGAAAAAAGAATATTTAAGAAAAGCTAAAAAATATCAACGCGACGCGCAATATCAACTAAAACAAAATGAATATCAAAGTATTGGTATTTTGCCAAAAATTAAAGAAAATATTGAAACTGCGTTTTTAACAAAAGAATATGCAGATAAAAATATTAAACAAGTTTATGACATTGCAACAGTCGGCTTGCACAGTAATTTCAGAAGAATTGAAAACCTAGATGGCTCATTTGTCGAATTTAGCTTTACACGCATAAACCAAAAAACAAATGTTTCTTCAATGAATGAATATGACAAACATGGACATTTAAAAAGAAAAACATTGTTTGAAAATGGTTTGCCAAGCGAAATTAAAATTTATAAAGAAAATGGCAAACAAGATATCATCAAACAACATAAATTTAAAAACACCGAAATCCGCATAGATTACGAAGAAACAGGTGAATTATTTGAATCGTATAGCGCTAAATCTGTTCTTAAATTTAAAGAAAACCAATTGCTTTCAATCACAAATGGTATTGATTCCTATGCAAAAGATTGCGTCAGAATTGATGAAATTTTTGAATTTAGCGAATATTTCCCAAATAAATTAAAAGAGCTTAAATTTAATTTAAGAAAAAATAGCCTTGATGAAAAAAATTGCGACGTAAAATATGTCTTTTCTCCAGCAGGCGAATTTGAACCAGACGAAGTTCATTACGACATTTCGCAAGATGTCCATGGTGCAAAAAGAGTTGGAAAAAGATTTACCTTAAGAAACCATGGAAAAAACGTTTTAAATATTGAAAACAACTACCAAAGAAGCGCTCTTGGCGAAGAAAGCTCTGATTTAAAATATTATTTTTCTGATGATAAACTTGTCCAAACAACAGTTAATATGAGGTCTCGCGGCTCTGTTTATTTGGCAAGCGAAGTCTATCGCTATACATATGACGAACAACCAGATTCATGCAAATTGCATTGCAAAATGGACACCAAAGAAGAAAAATGTTTCAGCTATAGAAAGAAATTTGAATTTTAATTATTCATATTTTTCATGATTTCTTTTTCATCTGCTTCAACGATATGCGCCGGAAAACCACCATGGTGAAGCTTTGGAAGAAGCCAATCAGCGCTATATTCAACATATTCAGGATTATCATCATCTGTATCAACACAGATGAAGGTTAATTTTCCACTTGCATCTTTTTTATAGTCAACAATTGTGATTTCATGTCCATTAATAACTTTGTTTGGTAAACCATCAACAGCTTGGTTATACGCTCCAGAAGCCACTTTTCCAGATGTTTCATTTGTTAAAACATAGCCAATAATTACATTATCGCCAGAATCAATTGTATCTGTGATATGTTTTTGAATTTTATCAAAAGAACAATTATATCCAACTAGATTTTGATCTTCATCAATTTGTTGATATACCAAAGATGTGATTTCTTTATTTTTAATTAAAGATTCAACAAAAGTTTTTTCAATTTCAATCAAGCCTTGAGAATGAGAATTGAAATTACCACCTCTAGTATCTGTCAAAGCGTCATACGTATTTTGCGAACCAAGTTGCATAATTGCACTTTGAATTAACACATCAACCACGCTTCTTTCGCCCTTATCCCAATGATTGTTTTGAATATTAGCGCGAATATAGGCGTTATCATCAGTTTTAACGTCGACTTTGACTTTATCAAAACTAAAGTTTTTCTTTTTAGCTTCTAAAATGTTTAATATCGTAATTGCGTCAAGCTTATTTTTAGATAATGAATCTAATTTAACGTTTAGTTCAACAGCTTTTTCTTCGCTAGACAACTTTGAAACCCAGCGAGCAAATTCAGCCGGATATTTATCCGCCATTGTAACTTCAATTGAAGCTGCAGCACAAGTACCACTAGCATTAACGTCCATTGCACCAGGGTCTTGTTTTAAAGGTGAATTGTTTGGCAAGCTTTTTAAAATTGCCAATTTTTCTTGTTGCGGAATGTCACCAAAAGTTTGAGTAACAACTTTTGGATTGCAAACCGCGTCAAGTGTTGATGAAATCAACGTTTCTGGATTTAAACCATTTGCTCTTTTTGTGTTTGCAATGTCAAACAAATTGTCAAGCATTGTTGAATTGTCATGAGAAGATTTTGAGAGCAATTTGCCATTTTTAAGTAATAAATCCAATTGTTTTGCGCAAGTTAAATTTTGCGAATTTTGGCTAACAGGAGTGTTTTTTAAATAATTTAATAAATATGTATATTTTTTTTCTTCTTCGGGTGTAAGCTTTGTGTTTACAGGGCTTAAGCTTTTATTTGTTAAAGATGGAAGGTTGAAAAATCCGTTTGCACAAAAACTTGGCGAACAAGATTTAATAGGGTTTTGCGCATTAATATACGAAACCTTATTTGCTTTAATGTTGTTGTCGACACGATTAATCATGTAAAAATAAACACCTTCCTGTATTTATATAAAAACAAGTGAAGAAAAAAAATTGATATTTGTTAAAATAATATTAACACATTTTGATATTTAATATACAATTAAATAAAAGCCTAGGGGGAAAAATGCAAATCATTAATAAACTTCAAAATTCAGATATTTTAAACGCTTATAAAACAATTGATTGCGAAATTGAAGCAATTAATGAACTTAAAAATTCATTAGATGAAAATTTGACTAAAGCGCTCGATTTAATTGATAGCGCAAAAGGAAGGGTTATCATCTCTGGCATGGGTAAATCTGGACATATTGGCAAAAAAATTGCCGCTTCTCTTGCGTCTTGCGGAACACCATCATTTTTTGTACACCCCGCAGAAGCAAGCCATGGCGATTTAGGCATGGTCACAGATGACGACGTAATTATTGCAATTTCAAACAGTGGCGAATCAAGAGAATTAATCGACATTTTGAACTATTCAAAAAGATTTGGCATTAAATTAATTGCCATTACAAAAAACCCTGAAAGCTCTCTTGGAAAGGCTGGAGATATTGTTTTAAAACTTCCAAATTCAAAAGAAGCTTGCCCTCTTGGACTTGCCCCAACTTCATCTACAACTGCAACTTTGGTTTTAGGTGACGTTATCACAACTGCAATGATTGAGCGCAGAGGCTTTTCAAAAGCGCAATTCAACCAAAGACACCCTGGTGGAAAACTTGGTTCAATCTTGCAAAAAGCAAAAGATTTAATGCACACCAATGATGAAATGCCAATATTAAATTTGAATGCAACAGTAAATGAAATCATCATGGAAATGACTTCAAAACGCCTTGGTTGCGTTGGTTTTGTTGATGACGAAGGTAAATTAAAAGGCATGTTCACAGATGGTGACTTGAGAAGATGTTTAAATGAAGATTTAAAAACTGCAACTGCAAAAGATATCATGACCAAAAACCCAATCACGATTGATAAAGAGCTTTTTGCAACAGAAGTTGTTAAAATTTTAAACGAAAAGAAAATTACAAATATTTTCGTTGTTGAAGACGAAAAACCAATCGGAACAATACATATTCACGATTTGTTAAAAGTTGGAATTAGATAATTAAAGCGGGTTTTACCCGCTTTAATTTTTCCTCTTGTAATGTGCATAACGTTTAAAAATTCCTCTCAGGTTTTATTTTATTCCCGAGGAGCGTCGTTAAGTTTATCGCTTGTGGAAATTAAACTACCAACTGTCATGCTGAACTTGTTTCAGCATCTTAAAAACTATCACACGTAACGAAAATTGCTAAGACCCTGAAACGAGTTCAGGGTGACAAGGGGAAGTTAATTAAACAAAAAGCATACGCACTTAGTGAAATGTTTGTGCGAAAGGGTTGTTTGAGTGGCGAAGCCACGAGTTCCCGAAAGCACAAATATTGAACTTAGTGCGTCTCTAGAATGTAATAATATAACCAAGCCGATATTTCTTTTTCTTTTGGTTCTATTTTCTTTTTCTTTCATCGGCGCTTGACGAAAGAAAAAGAAAATGAACAAGGGCGAAAGCCCTTTATAAATAAAAAGAAAAACAAAGAAGTCTGAAGGACTTGAAAAAATAAACAAGGGCGAAGCCCTTTAAAATAAAAATTTTTTAGAATTTTCAAAAACCCTCTTGTCAAAAAAAAAAAAAAAAAACGATATAATCATTTCAAAATAGATAATATTTTACTAAAACACAAAGGATAATATGATAAAAATAGTATGTTCAAGAGCGTTCTCACTCGTTGAGATGCTAATTACGCTTGTCGTGGTTTCTGTTTTACTTTCGGCTTTTGTACCTGTAATTACAAAGAAGATGACCAAAAATATTGAAGTTAAATCTTCTGTTGTTTCTGGTTCAGTTCCTGTTGGTACAGTTGTGATGTGGCTAGAAGATAGCGCACCTGAGGGGTGGTTACTTTGTAATGGCGCAACAATTCCAAGTGATACAAAATATGACGAACTTAGGACATTTTTAGATGATACCAAAACACCTGATATGAGAGGGTTGATTGTCAAAGGCGCAACAGCAACAGAAAACACAAACGGAAGGGTTAGGGATTAAGATGAAGAAGATTTTAATTATATTTTTTGGATTAATTTTAGGGTGTAATTTGGCGAGTGCAAAGAGTGTAAGCTGTTGGGAAGAGTACGTACCGCAATTTGAAACCCATGCGGATTCATATATGGCAACAGCTCTAAGCGGGACAACAATAACAAAAGTAGGTAAAGAAGTCACAGGAGTATTATATGAATTCTATGATACGCAAATGGTTTATACTCAAGTCAGGGCAACTTCCGACAATCTTATTTGGTACAACAGCACGTACGATGGGTGGGTATTGCGCTATTCAGCATATGATTCTAAAGGTAATTCCGGTGTCCCAAGTCCCCGCTATGGCGCTTTGTATGGCATTGGTTTTATCTACCACTACTGCATAGTTGATGAAGGCAGCTCTTCTGGTGGCGGTGGTGGCGCAACAGGCTCTGTGAATTTCATCATAAAAGCAACGTCATAAAAATTTTTCATATTATTTTCATTCAAGGGGATTTTTTCCCTTGTTTTTTTATCAACTATTCAATCAAGCTCTTGATTTTTTTAATCTCATCTCTTAATTGAATAGCACGCTCAAAATCAAGCAATTTTGCAGCTTTGTGCATATCACGCTCTAATTTATCTAATAATTTTGGTAAATCCCTCGTTTCAACGTTTAATTCAACCATTTGTTGCGCTACAACATCTTCAATACTTCGATAGCTTTGAACAAGCGATAATAAATTATTTTCAATCGATTTTTTAATTGTTTTTGGAATAATATTATGTTTTTGATTATATTCAACTTGCAAAGCACGACGACGTTTTGTTTCTTCGATTGCTAAATTCATAGAATCTGTGATTTTATCAGCATACATTAAAACCTTGCCATTAGCGTTTCTTGCGCTTCTACCAATTGTTTGGATTAATGATGTCTCGCATCTTAAAAAACCTTCTTTGTCAGCGTCCATTATGGCAACCAAAGAAACTTCAGGGATATCCAGCCCTTCTCTTAAAAGATTAACCCCAACCAATACATCAAACTCGCCAAGTCTTAAATCGCGCAAAATCTCAACACGTTCTAAAGATTTCACTTCGGAGTGTAAATAGCGAACTTTTAAGCCCTGATTTTGTAAATATGTCGTTAGTTCTTCTGCCATTTTTTTAGTTAAAGTTGTAATTAAAACGCGCTCTTTTTTCTCAACAACAGTTTTAATTTCACCAATTAAATCCTTAACTTGATTAATTGTTGGGCGAACTTCGATTTCTGGGTCAAGCAAACCAGTTGGGCGAATAATTTGCTCGACAATTTGAGCACTTTCTTTTTTTTCAAAATCAGCTGGAGTTGCCGAGATAAAAATTTTTTGATTAATTTTAGAATAAAATTCATCAAAAGTTAAAGGACGGTTATCTCGCGCACAAGGCAAGCGAAAACCATAATCAACCAACACGTCCTTTCTTGCTCTGTCTCCAAAAAACATACCTTTTAATTGCGGAATAGTAACGTGCGATTCATCTATTACAACCAAAAAATCGTCACCAAAATAATCAAGCAATGTCGCAGGTGGCGTACCTTCGGGGCGTCTTTCGATAATTCTTGAATAATTTTCAATTCCAGAACAATAGCCCATCTCTTTAATCATTTCAATATCGTAATTTACGCGCTGAGAAAGCCTTTGCGCCTCTACAATTTTATTTTCATTATTTAATTCAACAAGTCGATTGTTTAATTCGTTTCTAATTAAATCAAGAGTTTCATCAACCTCTTCATCATATGAAATATAATGAACGGCAGGATAAATCACAATTTCAGACGGTTTTTCAAGTATCTCACCAGTTAAAGCGTCAATTCTTGTGATTGATTCGATTTCATCTCCAAAGAAAGAAATTCTATTAATTACTTTTTCATAACTTGGCATGATTTCAACAACATCTCCGCGGACTCTAAAAGTCGAGCGCTTTAATTCAACGTCATTTCTTTCATAACGAACACCAACAAGATAGGTAAGTAAATCTTTTCTGGATATTTCGGCACCCAGTGCAAGTGTGACCGTGCCTTTAAAATAGTTTTCAGGCAACCCTAAGCCATAAATACAAGAAACAGAAGCAACGACAATAACGTCATTTCTTTCATATAAACTTCTTGTTGTATTGTGACGAAGCCTGTCGATTTCATCATTTATAGTTGCAGATTTTTCAATATAAGTGTCTGTTCTTGGAATATAGGCTTCTGGCTGGTAATAATCATAATATGAGATGAAGTATTCAACAGCATTATTTGGAAACAACTCTTTAAATTCATTATATAATTGCGCAGCAAGAGTTTTATTGTGGGCAATTACAAGGGTTGGTTTTTGAATTTTCTCAATAACATTTGCAATGGTAAAAGTTTTACCAGACCCAGTCACCCCAAGCAAAGTTTGCGAAGGAATATCTTGCTTTAAACCTTGAACAAGCGCTTCAATTGCACGAGGCTGGTCGCCAGAAGGCGTCATATTCGAATGAATTTTAAAAAGATTCTGCTTCATAATAAGATATTAGCACATAAATAAAGCTAAATTAACCAAGCTCTATCGCTTTTTGCATTGTTTTTTCAATCGTTTCATCAAAAATTTCTTGAAGATTTGAATTGTTTAAAACAATATTTCCAACTTCGGTACAGCCACCTGGAGTTGTAACATTATTGATTAATTTTTGCGCTTCAAAATTATTTTCAATTAACATTTTAGCTGAGCCAAAAGCAGTTTGTGCAGATAAAAGCGAAGCTTCATCTTTTGACAGACCCAATTTTTGCGCAGATTGAGCCAAGCAATCAATAATTTTATAATAAAAAGCGGGTCCAGAACCAGATAAAGCGGTAATAATATCCATTTTATCTTCTGTTGTTTTAATTACTTTTCCGCAATTTGCCATTAAATCAAAAGCAAAATCAATTTCATAGTCCGCTACGTTATTTCCTGCGCAAATAGCGCTCATTCCAGCGTTAACTAAAGCTGGAGTATTTGGCATTATTCTAATAACTTTTGCATTTTTTAAAGCAGAAGTATATTTTTTAATTTTTACACCCGCAAGAATTGACAAAATGAGCTGTTCGTCATAATGTTCTTTAATTTCAGACAAAACTTCACCAATTACGAACGGCTTTGTTGCAATTAAAATAATATCAACATTAGAAACAAGATCAGAAATTGAAAAACTCTCTGTAAAATCATATTTTTGGCAAAGCTTTCCGCTTGCTTCCATATCTGTATCAAAAACGAAAATGTTTTCGTTTGGCATAAAACGGTTTTTTGCAAGACCACCCAAAATCGAACTTGCCATTTTACCACAACCAATTACACCCAACTTAATACCTTGCTTAACATTTAAACCCATAGCCTTGACACCTTATTTTGTCTAATATAGTATAGTAAATACCGACATTACAACAATGTCAAAAACTTATAAAAACTTAATCACAAGGAGAAATAAAATGCGTCGTACTTTAGAAGGTACTAAAAGAAAAAGACAAAATGTGAGCGGTTTTAGAGCTAGAATGGCAACTAAAAACGGCAGACGCGTAATGAATTCAAGACGCGCAAAAGGTCGTCATAAATTAGCAATTACAGCTAAAACTCGCGCATAATAGTGCTTAGAAGCGAAAACAGGCTGAAATCCAAAAAAGCTTTCAGCGCAACATATAGAAACGGAAACTCAGTATCTGACGATTTAATGATTCTATATGCAGGAAAAATAAAACAAGACAAAAACTGCCCCACCAGGGTAGGTTTTGTTGTATCTAAAAAGGTTCACAAAAGAGCCGTAAAAAGAAATAAAATCAAAAGATTGATGAGAGAAAATATCAGGCTAATGTTTAAAAATGAAGAATGTGAAACATTAAACCAATATCAAAGCCTTATATTTTTTGCAAAAGAAGAAATTCTTGAAAAAACATTTGAAGAAATTCGTAACACAATCTTAATATTATTAGAAAAACTAGCAATTAAAAAAATTCAGTAATATTATAATAAGCATAATGGACACATTAGTACAAAATCATTTAAATAATCAACTAAAGGATAAAATCCAAAAGCCAAACTGTCAAACTCGTGCAGGTCGCTCTTTGTTGGCTTTCTATTTGCAAACAAAATTCAAACAGATTATTAACTACGATAAGAAATCTGACAAGCAAATGATTTTGGAATATAAAAAAGATTTTCTTGAAAACTTTACAAATAGATTAATCGACAGACCAAAAGACAAGATTTTAATTGCCTTAACAGGTGAAAGTGCAAGCGGAAAATCAACAATTTGTAGAAAAATTTCTGATTGTATTGATATTTTAAATCTGCCAATCACAATTTTAACAGCAGACAACTATTTTAAGGATATTTCAAAAGAAATTGAAAAATATGGCAATTTTGACCTTTTAAGAGATAGCGGTTACGATATTGATTCGCCTAAAAACTTTGATTTAGAGCTTTTAAGAGAAGATGTTTTAAAACTTCAACAAGGTCAGGATATTAAATCGCCCGAATATTTAGTTAATGGCAGTGGAAAATCGGTAGCAAAAGCGATTGATGTCAAAACAAACAAAATCATCATTGTTGAAGGTATGTGCTCAATTTTTGACGAAGTTCAAGACATTTTTGATATTAGAGTATATATCGATTTAGATGAGCAAGAGCGCAAAAATCGTTTTATGAACCGTGCCAAAACAAGAAACCAAGACGAATTGAATGCAATTAAGCATTGGGAATATATCCTTAATGCTGGTAAAAAATATATCATTCCAAACAAAAGCAAATGCGATATTTTGATTAATGGCGAATGCGATTTGGAATATTTTACGCATATGATTGAATATGTTAACTTAATTACAAACAACTTTTGTGAAGAATAGCAAGGGTTTTCAGATTTTATATTAAGTTTTGTAACAAAATAACTCAACTCTGAAATTATGTATCGAGTATATACTTTATATATATGTAAACAAGATGGTCGATAATTACAAAAAAAGAAACGAGGTACAAAATGGGCTGGGTAACATTAACACTTAGAAAAGAAAGTTTAAGACAAAGTATTCATGATGGTCAGTCTGATGACACAAGAATGTCACGTACCATTCGTGCAAATTCTAGACAATTATCACTTGACCAAACATTAAAACAAAACGAACTACAAAGATTAATTAAAGACGCAAAAGAAGATACTGGATATTTAGCACTTGAAGAAGAACGCAAAAGCATGAGCGTTAGCGATCCAGGATATGAACAATGGAGCGAAGAGTTCAAGCAAGCTCAAGAAGATTTCCAAGAAGCAAAAGTAAATCTTCAAGATGAATATGATATTATTTTGCAAAACCTTGAAGAAGAAGCGACTGACAGAGAACAAAGAATGTCTGACCAACAAGTAATTTTAGAAGCAAACTTGCAGGCATGGAACGCTGAACTTGAAGCAGTAAATGAAGCAATCTCAAGCGAAATTGAAGCTCAAAAAATCAAGTTAGGCTAGTAAATTAATTAATATGTTTTAAAAACAAGCTGATGACAACGTCAGCTTGTTTTTGTAATTCTTCATATGTTGAATTATTTTCAACAACAATATTCCAAGCCTGATAGTTGTCTAGAGCTGTTTCTGTATCATCATCATTATTTACAATCACACCGCGTTTTGAGCGATTTTCAAAAGAAGAGTTAACTCTAACCAAAAAAGCATTTTTGGATTTAAAAAAGTTAATTTCATCTTCAACTCGCACATCAGGAACAATAATATTATCCATATTAGATAGATTATTAAGCCAATAATTTTTATCTTGAGCTCTGCCCCAATTGCCAAGCTCAATCAATTTTTCGCGATAAAGATGTTTTTGTGCTTCAATTTCTTCGAAAGTTAAATTGTTTTCTTTTCCAAATTGAATTTTAATTGCATCTCCAATCCCAATGCGTTTAAAATCGGGCATTTTTTGAAGCAAAATCTTTGCTAAGGTATCTTTTCCTGAATATTGTTTTCCTGATATTACAATTATTTTATTCATAGAAAAATTATAATATAAAAACTATTTTTTAATCATGTCTTTTAGTTTATATGCACAAGTTAAAATAGGATCAATTGTGGCTGAATATGGTGGAGAATAAGGCAAATCCAAGTGCAAAAGGTCATCTACTGTTGAGCGCGATTTCAAAAGAGAAGTTATTGTATTAATTCTTGGTAAAACATTTTGGCTATATCCAATCGCTTGCGCGCCGAGCAATTCACCACTTCGTTTATCGGCAACGACTTTAATAGTTAATTCGTTCGCGTCAGGCATGTAGCCCGCTTTATCTTTCTTTGTTACTGTATAAAATATTGGTTCAAGATTTACAAATTGGGCATATTCTTTAGCTTTTTTGATTGTTAAACCAGTTTTTGAAAAAGTGAAATCAAAAAAACGAGTAATAACAGAATTTAATACACCATCAAAAACTTCGCAACAACTTGCACCATCAGCAGACAACGCGGCAACTCTACCTTCTTTGTTTGCTGTTGAACCAAGTCCAACATAACAAGGTTGACGCGTAATTATGCAAGTTTTTTGAACGCAATCACCGCAAGCATATATATTTTCAAAATTTGTTCTCATTTTATTATCTACTTCAATTCCACCTGTAATTCCAATATGCACACCTGAATTTTTTGCAACTTCAACGTTTGGAATTGCCCCTGTTGCAAGGACACAAAAATCCGCAAAAAACTCCTTGCCAATTGATGAAATCGCGCTTTTGAAAGAGTTATCCTCTTGATTATATGTAAAATTATTAATTTCGCACGAAAGATGAATTTCAAGATTATCTTTAGAATGATTTTGAATTGTATTAAAAATTAAATCCGAAAAATCAGAGTCAAAATCGTGTGCAAGTTTTTCATTAACTTCGACCAAAATAACCTTTAATCCATTAACAAGAAAAGCTTCGACAAGTTCAATAGCAATATATCCGCCACCAATAATTAAAACAGATGAAGAATTTTTCATTTTTTCTTTGATTGCAAGCCCGTCTTCTAAATCTCGCAAATGAAAAACATTTTTAAGATTTATGTTTTCAATTGGCGGAATATGCACCTTTGCGCCAAGCGCAAGGATTAATTCGTCATAAAAAATGTGATTTGAATTAATTAAAACACATTTATCTTCTGGGTAAATTTTTTGCAACTCATGGTTCAAATATACATTTATACCCATTTTTTCAAAGTCTGATGGTGTTTTAATTATTAATTTATTAATATCAGAAACACTTCCTTCGATAAAATAAGGCAAACCACACAAAGAAAAAGCAATTTTGTCATATTGCGTATATAAATCAACTTGATTGGTTGGGTTTAACCTTTTGGCTTTAGAGGCAGCTTTTGCGCCTGCTGCACCGCCACCTATAACGATAATTTTTTTCATGATAAATTAATATTAAACAAAGGAGAAAAATATTGTATCTGACAGGTGGGCAATATAAAGGAAGAAAAATCGAAGTTCCAACAAACGTCAAACCAACGCTTTCTAAAGTGCGTCAGGGCGTTTTTAATATGCTTAATCAATATGAATATAATAGTTTTCTTGATATGTTTGCAGGAAGCGGCTTAATGGGCTTAGAGGCAATTTCAAGGGGATATAGCGTTAAAGAAATTGAGCAAAATCCAAAAAATGCAGCAATAATAAAGAAAAATTACCAAAATATTAACCTAAAAGCCGATATTACAATCATAGACGCGCTAAAATATAAAGATAGCTCAAAATATGATGTAATCTATATTGATCCGCCTTGGGATATGGATTATGAAAAAATCATAAAAAAAGCACAAGATTTATTAGAAAAAGGTGGAATTATTGTTGTTGAATTTGATGAACAACGCCATTTTGATATACAAAATATATTAGATAATATTAATTCACCTCTCAATGTAGTAAAGGCGAAAAAGTACGGCAGGTGCTTGATTTCGTTTGTTGGCTAATTCGTATTGTTAAGTTTTGTAACAGAAAATATGTCTTTTTTAAATAAAAAAGGCAATTATTTTGAGCAAAAAAACTTTATTATAGTACGAGAGTTAAACACACATTTTAAAAGAGTAATTAAACAAGAAAAGAGAGGTACACGATGGGCTGGGTTACATTATCCCTAAGAAAGAAAGAGTTACAAAGAACTCATTCAGATTTACAATTACAAGATTTACAATTATCTAGAGAACAACGTGCGATGGCACGAAACAAAATGTATGAGCAAACGCTTATCAACAACGACAAAATGAGAGAAAGCAGAGCGCTCAACAAAGCACAAAGAGAAGACAGCGCAAGCATTTACAACACAATTAAAGAAAAACGTGAAGCAAAAAGAGGGCTTGATCCAAACAGCCAACAAGCGCTAGATTTACAAGCAGAAATTGATGACTTAAATACGCAAGTTGAAGCAATCAAAGAAGATTCAACACAAGCAATTAATGAGTCAGCAGCTCACTTCGACACTGAACTTGCAATGCTTGAACAAGAATCAGCAGACAGAGAAGCTATGATTGAAGACCAAAAAGTCGCAGTCGAAACAGAAATGGAAGCAGTAGCAGCAGAACTTCAAGCAGTAAAAGAAGCTGTAAGCCAAGAAATTCAAAACAGCGTAATCAGCTTGAAATAGTTAAGCTCGCAAGCTAAATAAAATTTAATTTAAAATCTCTTTAATCTTGTTTAAATAAAAAAGGCTGAAGGAAACTTCAGCCTTTTATTATTAATTAAATACTTTGTCTTGTTTACTTGATGTTGACTCGGTTTGAGAAACTTTTGTTTCGTAAAACATAGACATTTTTGTGGGGTCAATTCTTGGATATTTTTCTTTAACCTCTTTAATATCTTGCTTAACACGATAAGCATTAATTTCGCCTTGAGTTACTCTGCCATCATGGTTTGCATCAATTTCATTGAAATTTGATAAAACAGTATCTAAAAGACTAGACATTGTATTTCCACCATTTGCGCAAAGCTGAGTTAATTCGTTATACGTCATACCTTGAGTTTTTAATTTAGTAACATAACCATTAACGTCGTTAATGCCAATTTTTCCGTCGCCATCCATATCAATTTGATTAAAATTGTTCATCATGTAACTTCTAAATGTTTGATTAACGGTATATCTAATTGTATCGTTTTCCGGATTTAAAATGTTATCTAATGTTAAACCATCAGCCCCGTTTAGCATTAAAAGATAATTTGTATTTAACCCTGAAATTGCACTTGTAAAAAGACTAGAACCTAATAAATTCATACAATACCTCACTATTTTTTTATATATTAATATTTTTTTTGAAAAAGTAAACCCTTAATTTGTATGAAAATTTATTAAATTTCAAGCTCATAAAAGCAAATTTGCTAAAATTAATCTATGAAATTTTTAAAGAAAAACTGGATTATAATTTTAATTATTGCTCTTGGAGCCTTTTTAAGAATAAACATAGATACCTTTATCTCTGGTTATAACTATGACGAATTTGCAATTATATCCCTTGCAAATTTAACCCCTCTTGAAACCTTAAAAGCACTTGCAAATGAAGATTTTCACGCACCTTTATATTATTTTATTTGTCATATTTTTTTAAAATTTGATGAACCATATATCTATTTAAGATTTTTAAATATCCTTTTTTCTTTAATTAATATTTTTGTTTTCTATAAGATAGGTAAAAAGCTTAAAAACAAACAGGTTGGCTTGTTTTTAGCCTTGATTTTGTCGGTTAATCACTTGCAAATTTCAATCACAAACTTTATCAAATTTTATTGCTTAAGTTTTTTATTGGTTTCAATAGCAATTTTATTTCTTACTGACTATTTAAAAAACGAAAAAAGCAGAAAATGGCTTATTTTAACAAACTTTTTAATTTGTTTATCTTTCACATATGGCTTTATATTTGTATTTTTAGAATATTTAATTTTGTATTTTTCAAAAAAAGAAATTAAAATTTTAAAAGATTTATTTGTCTCTTTAATCGGTTTTTTAATATATTTGCCAATTTTATTTATCCAAACAAAAACCGCACTTAGTGCAATCATAAGCCCACATGGCGACTATCCTGCAGTTTGTTTTTCAAGTTTATACGTTTTATTAAATGATTATTTTTCACCTCTTTTAAACTACTCTTGCAATAATGAGTCCGTTGAAAGTTTAGTTTTATTATATTCATTTTTAAATAATTCAAACGATATTATTTCGCTTCTTGCTTTTATTTTTCTATCTTTAATCCCTGTTTTAATAGGAATTTATGGAATTTCAAAAGCAATTAAAAAACAAGAAAACAAGCAACTGTTTTGCCTAGGTATTTCATTTTTAGTTATTTTAATAATATTTGTGTCATTTGAAATCAATGGTTTTATACCAATTTATTTTTTCCCAGCTGGTTTAGCTTTAATTATTTTAAGCGTCATTGGAATTTTTGAAATTAAAAATAAAATGAAATATTTTTTAATTGGATATTTAATATTTTCTCAGTTAATAATTACAAATGTTTATCCGCTTGAAAAACGCGAATTTAAAACAAAGCCTTATGGAAATATTGACAATTTCATTGAAAAAATTGATAATTCAACACCGATTGTATTATTTGATGTCGCTAGGTTTGCAAAATATTATTATAAAGAGAAAAATATTATCCCTTTTGATTATGAGCATCTGCAAGGAAGTCACAACAAAAAAATAATCGGCTTAGTTTTTGGCAAAGAAATTGAAGAAAAATTAAATAAGAAAAATATTAAAGAAGTTATAAAACCCCTAATTATACAAGAAAAAATATCAAACGATTTTAAAAATGAAATAAAAAAAATATTATTTGAAAAAAACAAAAACAACGAAAATTTAATTTTAATCTACAATTCAAATTCAACAGGCTTCATTCAAACTCAAAAAGAAATCGAAAACAAGTTAAAACTAGATTACGATTACCATTTAACAAACACGGACAACATTAAAAATATTTTAGAAAAAGAAGATTCTAAATTAAACCAAAATACCCTTGGGGAAATAATTCAAAGCTATATTACAAAAAAAATTGTAAAAGAAATTGAAAATTATTATATTCCAACAAAAATTGAACAATACACACCAATTGAGCTTAAAAAGTACGAAAAAAGAAAAGAGATTAAAGCAAATATTAATTCAATTACAGAATTGATGGAAAAACGCTTTTCGGGTTGGATTTTTGTGACATATGAAAAACGATAATTAAGTTCTTGCCAAGGGCTATGTTTGTGCGAAAATTAAAATATATTAGAATAGATACTATTTAAAAAAGGAAAGAAAATATGCCAAGAAAAACTCCATTGGAAAAAATCCGCAATATTGGTATTGCAGCGCATATTGACGCTGGTAAAACAACTACCACTGAGCGTATTTTGTTCTATACAGGTAAAACTCACAAAATCGGTGAAACCCACGAAGGTGCTGCTGTAACAGACTTCATGGAACAAGAAAGAGAAAGAGGTATCACAATCCAATCTGCTGCTGTAACAGCTTCTTGGATGGATCACCAAATCAATATCATTGACACCCCTGGTCACGTTGACTTCACAATCGAAGTTGAACGTTCATTACGTGTATTAGACGGCGTTGTTGCTGTTTTCTGTGCCGTTGGTGGTGTTCAATCACAATCTGAAACAGTTTGGAGACAAGCTAACAGATACGAAGTACCACGTATGGTATTTGTTAACAAAATGGACAGAACTGGTGCAGATTTCTACCGTGTAGTTGACCAATTAAGAAATAGATTAAATGCAAATGCTATTCCAATTCAACTTCCAATCGGAGCAGAAGATTCTTTCAAAGGTATTGTCGACCTATTTGAAATGAAAGCTCATATTTATACAAATGACCTTGGTACAGATATCCAAGTTACAGATATTCCTGCTGAATTAGCTGAAAAAGCTCAACAATACAGAGACGAAATGGTTGAAGCAATTGCTGGTGAAGATGATATCTTAATGGAAAAATTCTTCGAAGATCCATCTACAATCACTGTTCCAGAATTAAAAGCTGCATTAAGAAAAGCAGTTTGCGACAACAAAATTGTTCCTGTTAACTGTGGTACAGCATTTAAAAACAAAGGTGTTCAATTATTATTAAACAACGTTGTTTGGTACATGCCATCTCCACTTGACGTTAAAGCTATTGAAGGCGAATTAGAAGACGGAACAAAAACAGAAAGACATTCATCAGACGAAGAACCATTCTCAGCTTTAGCATTCAAAGTTATGACAGACCCATTTGTTGGCCGTTTAACTTTCATGAGAATATATTCTGGTTCAATCGCTTCAGGTTCATACGTATTAAACGCTACAAACGGCAAAAAAGAAAGAATTTCTCGTTTGGTTCGTATGTATGCTGACCAACGTATTGAAGAAAACGAAATCTTTGCTGGTGACATTTGTGCAGCAGTTGGTTTAAAAGATACAACAACAGGTGATACATTGTGTGACGAAAAAGCTCCAATTATCCTTGAAAGAATGACATTCCCAGAACCTGTTATTTCTGTTGCTATCGAACCAAAAACAAAAGCTGACCAAGACAAAATGGGTATTGCTTTACAAAAACTTGCTGAAGAAGATCCATCTTTCAGAGTTAAATCAGACGCAGAAACTGGTCAAACAATTATTTCTGGTATGGGCGAACTTCACCTTGATATTATCGTTGACCGTATGTTAAGAGAATTCAAAGTTGAAGCTAACATTGGTAAACCACAAGTTGCATACCGTGAAACAATCAGAGGCACAGCTGACCAAGACTCTAAATTCATCCGTCAATCAGGTGGTAAAGGTCAATATGGTCACGTTAAAATCAAAATCAGCCCAGCTGGCGAAAACGAAGGTTTCGTATTTGAAAACAAAATCGTTGGTGGTGCTATTCCTAAAGAATATATTGAACCTGCAAGAAAAGGTATGGAAGAAGCTCTTGAAGGCGGTATCTTAGCTGGATATCCAATGATTGACGTTAAAGTTGAGCTTTATGATGGTTCATTCCACGAAGTCGACTCTTCAGAAATGGCGTTCAAAATCGCTGGTTCTATGGCTATTAAAGAAGGTACTAAAAAATCTCAACCTTGTATTCTTGAACCAATGATGAAAGTTGAAATCGAAATTCCAGACGAATTCACAGGTACAATCATTGGTGATATTTCAAGACGTCGTGGTAGAATTGAAGGTCAAGAACCTCTTGGTAATACTGGTAACGTTATCGTTCGTGGTATTGTTCCATTGGCTAACATGTTCGGTTATGCAACAGACCTACGTTCAAACACTCAAGGTCGTGGCACATTCTCTATGGAATTCAAATGTTACGAACAAGTGCCTGCAAATATTGAAAAAGAAATCATTTCAAAATCTGCAAGTGCTGAATAAGAAAATAACTAAAAGCAAAATCCCTGAGCTAATCACTCAGGGATTTTTTTATATATAAAATAAATTATTTACGGAAATCTAAAACTCTTTTTGCAACAAATTGATATTCACCATCAGAATATTTTGGATAAGAATATGCTTTAAAAAGCCCGTTTGCAACTGGCGTCAACATAGCGTCAGACTCTGATGTGAAATCATTTCCAAAAATTGTTTCAACAGGGTTTAATTCAAACACACCTGTGCGCTCAAATGAACGATTATATTTTGCGCCAAATGTAGCATCAGCACTAATCGTAAAATCAGCCGGTCTTGTATAGGCTTCATATAATCCTGCAGAAAAAACATCTTGATGAATTACAGGATTATGATAAGTCTTCACTTCTTCAATATCATCATTTCTTTTTGTTTTAATTAAAGACATTGAATCTGCTTTAATTGTTCCTATTTTATCAATATTTGCGTTTGATAAAACCACCGCTCTATCTAAAACTTTTGCAAATTTAAACACGGGTTCATATGCTTCTTTTGGTTCAACAATTGCGATTTTGCTTGCAAAAATTTGATTGTCAGTTATTCTTGCATTGTGATAAACAACGCCGTCATCAAAATCATAGATATATTTTGCACTTCTTGCCTCGCCTTTTGAATCAGCCTTAACGCCAAGCATTAAGCGAGATGGAACATTAACTGTTTCGTCAGTAGTTGAATATCTTGAATGTGCGCTTTGTTTTTTATAATAGACTCTTGAACCCTCAAAGCCAAAAAACTTGTCTGCGCTAATCCATTCTGGAATATCTTCAAAAGCATATACAGGATTACAATTTTCTAGCGTTCTTTTAAAGTGAGAATATTTATTTGCAGCACTTAAAAACGTATCAACATCTTCTTGAACATTACTCAACATTTTTGGCAAAATTTGCTTTTTATATTCAGCAGCTTTGTAAATCGGCGCAGAAGCACGAGAAACCTCTGGGTTCAACTTAGAAGATAAACCATAATAAGCAATAATTGATTTGCCAATTAAAGATTTTGAAGAATATAGACGTCCTCTATTGATGTCATTGTAATCTTCGTATGAATCTTTGGTTTTAGGAGTGTTTTTAGACGTTTTACCTGTAAAATTAACAGATTTTAAGTTATAGTTTTGAATTGATGTAATCATATTTTTTCCTTTATCAGCAAATATTTAAAACGCCTAAATATAAAAATTTGCTAAAAAAAATGACGCTATTGCGTCATTTGTAAACCTACCTATATTCCCCCTTTGTTGCAAAATTATTTGCATAAATCAGTTACAAAACTTACTAAGTCAAAAAAGCTTTCCTTAATAAAGTCTTTTGCCAATGTTTTGATTGGCACATTATCAAATGTTTTAAATGCAAGTGTGATTGGATCTTGCGTATTTTTAAATCTTGTTCTTAAATCTCTTGAATCAATTTGGTTTAAATTATCCATAAGTGCTTCTTTATCAAAAGTTGCTGTAAATGGGTTAAATGATACTGCTTCTGCTGACATCTCTCGTTCTCTCTTTAATTCTCTCTCTATATTTTAATAAAGTATTTTTATATTGAATTATTGCCTATTTTTTATTTAAAAAGTATATATCCTGATTTAAAAATCGCCAAAAGTCTCTAATAGCTTGAATTTTTATGTTAAGATTTGTAACATAACAAGATATAAAAAATCACCCCGAGGGGTGATTTGTTTAAACTGATTTTTTGAAAAGTTTTTGAAATGCTTCTTTAATTGCAACAAATGGCTTTTTGACAGTTTCAAAAACTTTCTCTTTAGATGGCAATTTCATATCTTTAAAAGATGTTTTAATTTTTTCAAAAAATTCTCCAGCAGCTTTTTTAATTCCTGTTAATTTTCCATTTTTACCAAGAATAATTGCTGCAGTCGTACCACCGGCAATCCCAATCAAAGTTAAAAAGTCTTTTAATTTACGTTTTGTTTTTGCTTTATTTGAAATTTCAACAGAATCAGGGGCGTTATATCTTGGATCATAAGCGTTTCCAGTATTAATATAACCGTTTAATGAACCAGACATGCCTAAAACCTTTTGTCCGCCCATATCTGAAATTGGTCTTAAATTAAATGTACTCATTGCGCACTCCTTTTTACTTATTATAATAAAGTATTTTTTTGTTAAAAAATTGCCCAAAAAGCCAAAAATTTGCTATAAAAAGGAAATGAATGCTACAAAAAATGACAAAATATCACTGTTAATTTTGACCATATTATTTACATTATTTGCATTTTTTTTCTTTGGAAAATTCGGCAATATTTTAATAGATTTTTCAAGAGAATGTTATATCCCGCTTCAAATGAACAATGGCGAAAAATTATATTCTGATATTTTTCTAATCTATGGTTTTTTTGGTTATTTTATTAACTCAATAATTTTAAAATTTACTCAAAATGTAAATTCTTTGCTGATATTAGCTAATATAATTTCATATACAATTTTGATTTTATTTTATATAATTTCAAGAAAATTTTTAAACGAAAAACAGTCATTTTTCTTTTCGTTTTTATTTTTAACATTATCCATTTTCTCAAACTCAACTTTTTCTTTTGTCTTTCCCTATTCCTTTTCAACCCTTTGGGCTGTTTTAGGGTGCTATTTGGTAATTTTTAGTTTGTTATATGACAAAAAAAATCTTTTATTTTTGTCATTAGGCTTTATTTTCGTAAATAAAATAGAATTTTTTATAATTTTTGGCTTAATTTCAATATTTTCGCTTTTATTTAAAAAAGAAAAATTCTTAAAGAACTCTTTTTGGATTTTATTTTTCCCAATTTTAAATTTACTTTATATAGCAATAAATCAAATTCCAATTGACGACATAATTAAAAACGCAAATTATATTACAACAATGGCAAAAACCAGTGCTATTGCATATTTTTACAAGGGAATGGGCTCTTTTTTTGAAATAAACCAATTTTTATTTAACCTTAAAAACCTGTTTATTGTACTGTTTTTTTCATTTATTTCGTATCAGTTTTTTAAAAAAGAGCAAATTTTTGCAACAATGTCTTTAATTTTACCTTTTTCAATAATTCATTTTTACAATGTTTTTAATTTATCAATTTTGATTTTAATCCCAATATTTTTTATAACCCTAAGAAAAAAACTTTTATCTTCCCCTGAAATTCTATTAGTTATCTTTACGCTGGCACTAAACTTTAAATGCCTATTTAAAACAAGCACATTTTCCTATTCTAACTTTGGTTTTGCGCTAATAATAATGGTTTTATACGTTTTATTTTTAAAAGTATTAAACAAAAAATGGCTAGTTTATTTTCTAATTATATTTTTAATCGGGTTTAATATTGAAAATATTAACTATTTTGCAAAAAATCAAAAAATAGGCTTAAAAACTACAATTGGGCAAATTCAGTTAAATAAAGACGATTTTGAAACATTTAAAAAAACAAATGAATATATCAAAACAAATATTCAAAAAGATGAAAATTTAATTGTAATACCAGAAGGACAAATTTTTAACTTTATACATAAAAAACCTTGGAACTATTACAATTCAACTTTTACACCATTGGATTTTGAAACATTTGGCGAAGAAAATATTATTCAAAAATTAAACGAAAACAAAACCGATTGGATAATTTTCTACCCAAGAAACACACACGAATATGGTGCAAAAACGATTTGTTACGATTATGGTATAGACTTTTGTGAATATATTATGGATAATTATGAGAGAAAAACAATCATAGAAGATAAATTTAAAGTATTAATATTTAAAATAAAGAAATAAAAATGGCAAAAAAAGAAACTATCGGAATTATTCAATTTGGCTGTGCCAAAAATTTAATTGATATGGAGTTAATGCTTGGTTTTTTGGTAAAAGCAGGCTATAAATATAGCTTGGATTACGAAGATAAAAATATCAAAACCGTAATCATAAACACTTGTTCTTTTATTCAAGATGCCGAAAAAGAAAGCATTCAAGCGATTATGGAAATGATTTCTCAAGGCAAGAGAATTATCTTGACGGGTTGTCTTGTTCAAAAATATAAAGAAGAATTAAAAGAACTTTTGCCAGAAATCACAAACTACATAGGCACATGTGACTATGACAAAATTGTTGAAGCAATTGAAAATAAAAACTTTAGCTCAATTAAAAAAACTCCAGACTATGAATATTGTGAAAATATTAAAAGAGAACAAATCACAGTTGGTTCATCTAGCTATTTAAAAATTGCGGAAGGTTGCTACTATAACTGTGGATATTGCGTAATACCGCAATTAAGAGGCAAATACAAATCAAGAACAATTGAAAATATTGTGTCTGAAGCGCAAGAGCTTGCAAACAAGGGAGTATCTGAGATTATTTTAATCGCCCAAGATACAACAAGCTATGGTTTAGATTTATATAAAAAACCAATGCTTCCAGAGCTTTTAAGAGAATTAAATAAAATTGAAAATCTAAATTGGATTAGGGTAATGTACGCTTATCCGACAAATTTCAATGACGAATTAATGGAAGCCATAAATTCATTAGATAAAGTTGTGAAATATATCGATATTCCGCTTCAACATTCAAACCTAGACGTTTTAAAAAGAATGAAACGCCCAAGCATAGACTATCGAAAATTCATTAAAAAATTAAGACAAAAAATTAAAAATGTTTCAATCAGAACAACATTTATTGTTGGCTACCCAGGTGAAACAGAAGAAGAATTCCAAGACTTGTATGATTTTATCAAAGATACAAAATTTGATAAAGCAGGCGTTTTTGCATATTCAAGAGAAAAAAATACATATGCTTATGGCTTGAAACCGCAAATTAAAGCAACTATTAAAAAACAAAGGAAAAATGCTTTAATGAAGCTGCAAAAAAATATTTCTCTTGAAATAAATAAAAAATACATAAATAAGAAAATTCAGTGTATAATAGAAGAAATACATTCTAATGGCGACGTTATAGCAAGAAGTTACAAAGACGCACCCGAGGTTGATGGATTAGTTTATATTAAAACAGAGGAATATTTAACTCCTGGGGAAATTGTTGAAGTGACAATCAAAAAAGTAACACATTATGATATGTATGGAATAGTATAGAAATAAAGTTGTCTGGAAAATGAAAAAAGATATTAAAAAAACAATTAAAACAGAGCTTTCTTTTTTGCCAATTGGCGCAATTGCGCAAAGTCTTGGGGTGCACCAAAGAACTTTAAGAATATATGACAAAGAAGGGATATTGTCTCCAAAAAGAACAGAAGGCAACAGAAGATACTATTCTCTTGATGATTTTGAAAAAGCTAAAGCAATCCAATTTTTAACAAAAAATTTGGCTTTAAATTTATCTGGCGTCAAATTAATCTTGGCTTTTTTAGAAAAACTTAAAATCAAACCTGAAGATTACATTGAATATATCGAAAAAATTGCAAAATCAGCAAATATTAACCTTGAAATGCAAAAGTTAAATATTGAAAAAACTTCAAAAAGAGGGCGCCCAAAAGCTAACCAAGACAAGATTTAACAACATCTTGCGCTACGCAATAAGCACTTGACCAACAATTTTGCAAATTGAATCCACCGCAAAAGCCATCAATATCTAATACTTCGCCGCAAAACCATAAATTATTATGGATTTTAGAGCGGCAATTTTTGTCTAATTCGTCTAATTTAACCCCGCCAGAATTAACTATTTCGCCATTTAGCCCGTGCGATACCACTTTTAAATTTAAGTTAGAATATTCTTCAAGTTTGAGTTTAGATACCTCGCAACAATTTTTATCATCATCTTGAACAAGCGCCTGTGCAAATGATTTTGGAACAAATTTTGAAAGAATATTTGTTATAGATTTTTTAGGATTTAATTTTATTTCATCAATCAAATTTTGAGCATCAAAAAGCCTGATTTTAATTTCATATGGCATAGTTTTGCGCGAATTAATAGAAGAAATTTTAAAAGCCAAGGGCCCTGAAATACCTTTATCTGTAAATATAAAATCACCATCAAGTGATTGCACACTAACGCCTTTTGGATAAATATTATTTTCAATATTTAAAGCACACAAAGCAGGTTTAAATTCAACAACGCTATGATTGAAAGACGAAATTAAATTATCTACCCCTCTTGAACCACAAGCAATTACAATAAAATCAAAATCTTTTAAATCAGCCCTACTTTCAATTTTTTTGTTTGAAAGTTTTGCATTTTTATATTTAAAAAATTCATTCAACATTTTATCTTTAACATCTTTTGCCGAATTTGAAACAGGAAAAATTCGCCCATCATCTTGAGCATAGGTTTTAATACCGATTGAATTGAAAAAATCTAAAGAATCATATGAAAAATGTTTTGAAAAAATTGAATATAAAAATTTTTCACCTCTTGGATAATTTGCGCAAAATTCACGAACATCAGAGATTGAATTTGTAATATTGCATCTGCCATTGCCTGTTGGCAAAAGTGTTCTTAAAGCTGGCGCTTTATCAAAAACAGTAAGCTTATAATTATTAAAAGATAACTCTGTAAATTTAGATAAAATATTTAGCGCACAATACATTCCACTTGGACCCGCGCCAACAATTGCAATTCTAGAAGGTTTGAGGCAATGTTCCATACAAAAAAACGTCCTCTGGATTATCTAATTCATCATATAATTCATTAATTGTCTTGTTAAAAACAGGGTGAATTAAATCAGATTTTACTTCTAGCATTGGCACCAAAACAAAAGCTCTTTCGTGCATAAATGGGTGTGGAACAGTCAATTTTGGAGTTGCTTTGATTAAATTATCATACATTAAAATATCAATATCTATTGTGCGCTCTTGCCACTTTTCTTTTGTGTTTCTGACTCTTCCAAGTTTATCTTCGATTATTTGGCAATATGCAAGTAATTCTTCGCAAGAAAAATCCGTATCAAGCGCAACTGCTGCATTTAAAAACCAAGGCTGATTTTTATTTCCCCAAGGTTCAGTTTCATAAAAAGAAGATGATTTAACAATTTTGATTTTATCGCACATGCCTAACGACGCAACTGCTTGTTGAATATTTACAAGCCTATCGCCAACATTTGAACCTAGTGATAAAAATACACGTGCCATTATTTACCATTTCTTTCTTGTTTATAATTAACATTTTATAATTCTTTTGTTATAATATCAATACACAACCAATAGAAAATAATTAATTTTAAGAGGGGTATATGAACAAAAATCAATCAACAGGCATAGTTGTTATTGTAGCAATTATCCTAATCGCATTACTTTCAATAGCATTTGAAGGGCCAACAACAGCAACAAGTGAAATCTCCTACACTCAATTTTTAAACAAAGTTCAAATGAACAAAATTGAGAGCGTCATGATTTCTGGAAACACAATCACGGCAACTCCTAAACAGGAAGCAATTGAAAAAAAAGAACAAGAAAAAACCCCTGCAAATCCTTTTGGTTTGAGCAAAGTTCAACAAACACCAAAAGAACAATTTAAAGTACAAATCATAGAAAACGATAATAATTTATATAATCTTTTAAAAGAAAAAAATGTTGAAATTATCGTTGCAAAACCGCAAGATGGTTCTTGGATGAGCATGATTGGCTCGGTTATTGTTCCAATAATTTTTGTTGTAATAATGATTATTTTAATTTTAAAAGGCATTCAACAAACTGGCTCATCTGCGCTGAATTTCGGAAAATCAAAAGCAAAAATGTTAGCAGATGACAAAATTAAAATTACTTTTAATGATGTCGCAGGTATTGATGAAGAAAGACAAGAGCTTGAAGAAATTGTTGACTTCTTAAAAAATAGCGAAAAATATACAAAACTTGGTGCCAAAATTCCAAAAGGTGTATTATTGGTCGGCGCTCCAGGTACTGGTAAAACACTTATGGCAAAAGCAGTAGCAGGCGAGGCTGGTGTTCCATTTTTCTCAATCTCTGGTTCAGATTTTGTTGAAATGTTTGTCGGTGTTGGCGCAAGCAGAGTTCGTGATTTATTTGAGCAAGCTAAAAAACATCAACCTTGCATGATTTTCATTGATGAAATCGACGCTGTTGGTCGTCAAAGGGGCGCTGGCATGGGCGGTGGACATGACGAACGCGAACAAACATTAAACCAATTACTTGTTGAAATGGACGGCTTCGACGAAAATACAAATATTATCGTAATTGCAGCTACAAATAGGCCTGATATCCTAGATAGCGCATTATTAAGACCTGGTCGTTTCGATAGGCAAATCTATGTTAACGAACCAGACGTTAAAGGCAGAGAAGAGATTTTACAAGTACATGCAAAAAATAAAAAACTCGCAGGTGATGTCGATTTAAAATTACTCGCAAAAAGAGTCCCAGGCTTCACAGGTGCAGACCTTAAAAACTTATTAAACGAAGCAGCACTTTTAGCAGCAAGAAACAATGGCGAAGAAATTACAATGAACGACATTGATAAATCAATCGACAGAGTAATTGCAGGTATTGAAAAGAAATCTACTGTTTTAACACAAGAAGATAAAGAAAGAACAAGCTACCACGAAGCAGGACACGCTGTAATCTTGAAAATGGTTGAAGATTGTGAAGAAGTCCAAAAAATCTCAATCATTCCAAGAGGTCGCGCGCTTGGTTTAACTTGGTATACGCCAAAAGACGATTCAAAACACCAAACTCGCGCAAAATTATTAGCACATATTACAGATTTATTAGGCGGAAGAGTAGCAGAAGAGCTTGTTTATGGCGATAATGTTTCAACAGGCGCATCAAACGACATGCAAAGAGCTACAAAAATTGCGAGAAAAATGGTTACACAATGGGGTATGTCAGATAAAATGGGTAATATGACCTATGGTGAACCACAAGAACATGTCTTTATGGGTAGAGATTTTGGTCAAACAAAAGACTATTCTGAACAAGTTGCTTTTGAATTAGATAACGAAGTCAAAAAAATCATTGACGAAAGATATAAAGTTGCAAAACAAGTTCTTGAAGAAAACAGAGATATTTTAAACGAGCTTGCAATGTCTTTATTAGAACATGAAAGCATAAATGCAGAAGAGTTTGATGAACTTGTTGAAAAAGTTAAACAAAGAAGAGAAGAATAAAAAATATTAAAAGCGCCTAAAAGGCGCTTTTTTATTCGTCATCATTTGGTTCATCTAAAACTTGAGAAGGCGGTTGATTATTTAAAAGCTCCTCGTCAGTTTTTTCAATTTCTGTACTTTCAATTTTCGGCATAATATTTGCTTTATGTTGTTGCTCTACATTTTCATCATTAGCTGTTTTTTCATCATAAGCAGATATGCCCTCGTTATTTAAACTCGTATATTTTTGTCCTTTTGTATGCAAAATGAATTTATATACAGGCGAGTTTTCAGAAATTGAATCTGGCTCAACGTTTTTATCATGGAAAGCAATTTCAGCGTCTTCTAGGGAATCTACTTTAAACATATTTGGTAAAGTAAGCTGATAAAAATCACCCTTTAATGGAGATAACACAAAATCGTCATAATTTTTTGAATATTTGGAAACAATGATGTACGAAGCAACTTTATTGTCTTTTTCAACCAAAATATTATAGCTTTGAAAGTTATCAATATTGATTACTTCTACACCTGGAAAAACAGAGGAAAGCTCGCTTTGAGACAAGCGTTGAGGTTTAAATTCTTTGCCATCAAAAACAAATTTAGAGATGTCTAAACTATCTTTTTCAAAAAGATACAAGCCATTATCTAAGTAAAACAATTGAGCATGTTTTGGAATAGGAATTTCTTGGATAAACGTATAAACATTATTGTAAACGTTTAAATTATTATCATCATCTATACTAGAAATAATGTAATCATTAGCTTTTGGCTGATATTGCTTATTAAACTTGTACCATTGAGCTGTTTGCAAGTTATAAATAAAGCTAAATTCAATTGCGGATAATTTTGAAATCATTGTTTTTCTCACTTGGGTAAAAATTTGAGAAAAAGCGGTTTGCTCAACTGTTGCAATGGAATCATCTTCAAATTTTCTATATGGATAATCGTTTGCAAAATTTTCCTCGCTATATGCCTTTTGCTTATCCATATAACTCAAAATTACAGGGCGCAGAGCAGAAGCTTTTTTGTTTTTAATGAAATGATTATATGCTTTTTTAAACTCTTTTTTCATTTCTTGAGTTGTTGTAGCATAAATTGAAGGTGAGAAAATAAAGCTTCTAAAGTCGTTATATAGCTCTTTTTCTAATAAATCTCTAAGCTCTTTATCTTCAATATTATTAACTAGATATTCATTATCTGCGATTTTGTTTGCTAAATCCATTGGTTTGATATTAAAAGTCACCCCAACAGTAACAGGCTCAGGATATTTTGATTTAAACAACAAATAATATCCAACAGAATGAGCAAAAAATGGTGAATATATTTTATCTAAATATTCATAATCAGGATAAAAATAAATTGTATTTAGTTCACTTCTCGCCATAATTCCAGCTGGGTGAAGCTCATCTGTAAATATTTTAGAGCATTTTTTTGCCATTTTAACATCTGTAATTGTCTTACAAGTGTTTAAATCATCAAAAATTAAACTTTCGTTTGTGATATGTGGCAATTTTTGAATTTCAGCTAAGAAAGAAATGAAAACCTGTTGTTTTTTTTCAGGCGAATCTTTTGCATAAGATAAATATGAGGACATAAATTTTTCAACACTGACAAAATTTTCCCTCATTTCCTTAATTGTGCTTGGCTCTTTCAATTCTGGAATTGTCGAAGGATTAGACATCATGTTTTTATATTCAATTATTGACTTTTTCTCGCTATGTTTATTTAAAACAATCAAAAGTACCATTGAAACCAAAAAAGCAACAATAATCAAAAAGACAATAAAATTTGCAACAGCATTATTTGAGTTTCTTGGTTTTATTGTGATGTCATCAACTCTATTTGGATTGGTAAATAAAAAAGCAGTTTTCAATTCATCAATTGAAATAGATTTATCGCGCAATATTTCTTGAGCGCTAGTTTGTTCAACCACCTCTTCATTTTGATTGTCGTTTTGGTCGCTGAATTCATCTTGATATTGATAGTTTTCTTCTTTTTCGATTTTTTGCCCACATTGAGAACAAAAAACATCCAAATCATCATATTCAAAACCGCAATTTTTACATTTATTTCCCATTGTTGATTATTTCCCTTGCAACATTTATACCGCTTATCATTGCTTCGTCCATATTATTATACTTGTGTTGTCCATTTCTACCAATCAAATATAGATTATCTATTGAATTTAAAAACCCTCTGATATCTTCAATATTTTCATAAGTTCCAAAATAAGAAGGATAGGCATTTTCTTCGCGAATTAAAAAAGTTTTAAGGACATTTTTTTCATCAAAAAGATTATATTTTTGCGCTTCTTTTTTGGCAATTTCAATTATTTTTTCATCAGTTAAATTCCAAAAATCATCACCCTTATTGGCATAATACTCCAATGAAACCAAATAATTTTTAGAGCAATCACCAACTAAATATGGCGACCAATTGTTCATGAATTGAATTCTTGCAGCGATTGCGTCAGGCTCTTGAAGATAAATCCAACAGTCTTTTGTTTTGTTATTAACTGTTTTATAGTTTGTTTTTTCTTCTAATTTAAAATCGTCTAAATAAAAACCCGCCAAAATATAATCACGATATGGCAAATTTAGAGCTTTTTGTTTGATATCATATGGCGCATCAACTCCTTTAATTAAGTCCTTAATCGGAATTGAAGAAACAAAAAAGCTTGCAGAAATTTCTTGAATTTTATTATCTTTTTTATATTTTAGAGAAATTATTTTATTATTATTTACATTAAACTCGCAAAACTCAGAATTTAAGACAATTTCACCGCCATTATTTGTAATATATTCTGCCATTTTGTTCCAAAGTTGCGAACAACCAAATTTTGGATAAGAAAAATTATCTATTAAAGAATGGTCTTTTTTGAAAAACAAAATTTTTGAAAATAACGCATTTAAAACAGTTTTAAACAATGACAATTTTCTAATTCTTTGATGACCCCACTCGCTTGAAAGAATAGACGCATCAACGCCCCAGACCTTTTTTGTATAATCTTTAAAAAAGATATTATATAGCACTTGCCCGAAACGATTAATTAAAAAATCTTCTAACGATTTTTCTTCTCTTTTTGAAAACATGCTTTTAATATAGCTAAAACCCGCTAAAACAGTCGTTTTAAAACCAAGATTAGATAGCGATTTAAAATTAATTTTTAAAGGATAATCAAAAAATTTAGAATTATAAACAATGCTTGAAAATCTATTTCTTAAAAGCATTACATCATCAACTAAATTAGGGTCTAAATCTCCTTTTGGATATTTTACCTCTCTTTTTGCGATTTCATCATCAATAGATGGCAAATTTTGCACAGGCAAAAAATTATTCCAAATTGATTGGATATATTTATCTTGAGTATAGAGTCTATGACCACCGATATCTAGCCCTAAATTATCAAAATAAACTGTTCTTGACAATCCGCCAACAACGCAAAGTTTTTCAATAATAATTGGCTTAAACCCTTTGTTTGATTTAATCAATTCATATGCTAAGGCTAAACCCGAAGGTCCAGCGCCAAGTATAATAACATTTTTAATATCTTTATCCATAATTAAAATTCGATTTTTATATTTTTTTCGTTTTGTATTTGAGAAACCTTGTTAAAACAAGTATTCACAATAGAACCGTACGCAACAGGTTCAAGTTTGTTTGTTTGAAATTTAGTAATATTTTTATAATCACCCTCTAAAGAAATATATTCATCTTCTTTGTAATATTTTAATCTTGCAGAAAAAGGGTGAAATTTTGAAGATTGAATTGTTTGGACATAAAAAGCATTTTCAGATTTAATTTCATGTTTAATGTTATAGAAAAAATATTTATCTGTTTCTAAAATGCTGTCTTTATCAAGAAAAACCGTCTTGCCCATTGGTGTTTCAAGCGAAACCCAATCAATCGCAAAAGCGTTCATTGAAAAAAATGCGAATAAAATTAAAAATATGTTTTTATTCAAAATATCCTCCAATTAATATTTTAGTTCAGATAAGACAAATTGCAAAAAAATTTAAAAAAAGTTATAATCACAATCAAAGGGGAGAAAAATGGAATTATATATTATTGGAACAGTGGCTTTTGCACTTGGTTTTATAATCGCAAAAATAATTTATAAAAAGAAAAATTACGAAAATACACTTTTTTCAATTTTGACTGATTTTAGAAATTCTGTTGAAAAATATGAAAATCAGCAAAACATTAACGCTAAAGAAATTCAAGAGGCAATAAAAGGCGCAAACGAGCTCAAAAAAATGCTCACAACAAACCAAAATCTTAAAGGTCAATTTGGCGAAGATTGCCTTGAGGCAATAATTAAAACTTGTTTTCCAAATGAAAACATAAACTACATTAAACAAGTTGATTCAGAAAACGAAGACGGGCAAAAAATCCGCCCAGATTTTCTGATACGACTACCAAACGACAAAAATATTTTAATCGATTGCAAAGTCAATCTAATCAAATATATTGAATATAGAGAAAATCAAGACGAAACAATCGCAAAAGACAAAAAAAGCGAATTTATTAAAGACTTAAATACTACAATAAATCTGCTTGCAAATAAGAAATATGATAGCGCAAAAGGCATTTCTCAACCCGATTTTATATTAATGTATGTACCCTTAGAACCAATTATCACTGCGATTTATACAGACGCTGACTTTTTAACTGTTGTTAAAAATGCAACAGAAAAAAATATTATTATTGTTGGAAACTCTTCTGTTTTAACAACTTTAAGACTTGTAAGATTACTCTGGGCACAAGACAAACAAGAGAAAAATATGGAAAATATTATCTCAATTGCAGAAAATATTTTTGAAACAATAGCAAAACATTCGCAAAATTTAAGCAATATCAAAAAAATTATTGAAGAAAGCAATGTTGCTATTTCAAAGGAATATGAAAAATTTAGCACAGAAAGCAAATTGTTTAAATTAACCCAAGAGCTTAAAGATTGCGGAATTAGAGCGAAAAATCAAAAAATCGGCAGAAAATTAAACACTCTTGAAATCCAAAGCGAATTTTTAGCAACAAAAGAATAAACATTTGTAAACTTTTTAAAAAAACATGATTATTTCCTACAAATAGAGGATTAATATATTTGTATGGAAATAATTAAAACTTTAAATGATTATTCCAAAACCCCATTGGAAAAGAGCTTGTGCCAATATTTTGAAAAAGAATTGAGCACAACTGTTTGTGCTGAAAAAATCACAAACAAAAAATTCTTATTGCAATATTTTCAACCACTCAATGATTTTGTAATTTATACAACTGAGCTTCCATTTGCAGACACAAAAAGATTAGTTTGAAAAACCATTGTCATCTAAAAGGTTACTTTGACTTCTTGCTAAAACCGCAAGCTCGTCACAACGATTGTTAAATTCATTCGAGGCGTGTCCTTTAACCCAAATAAACGTTATTTCATGGTTTTTTGAAGCAGAAAGATATTTTTGCCACAAATCAATGTTTTTAACTTTTCCACTGCTAGATTTCCAACCGCGCGCAACCCAACCTTCTAGCCAATTTTTGTTAATCGCGTCAACAACATATTTTGAATCAGAATAGAGGTTAATTTTGCAAGGTTTTTTAAGATTTTCAAGAGCGAAAACAACCGCTAAAAGCTCCATTCGATTGTTTGTCGTCATCTTATAACCGCAAGAAAACTCTTTTTTGTGAACTTGGTTATTTGCGTCTTTGTAAAACATAACGACGCCAAACCCCCCAGCTCCTGGGTTATTTGCGCAAGCTCCATCTGTATAAATATCAACTTGTGGCTTATCCATATGTAAATACTAGCAAAAACAACATATCTTAACAACATATGTACATAATTTTATGTTTATGGTTAAATGAAATCTGCTACAAATCGGTAAATCTGGAGATTAATTATGATTATAGTAATGGAGCATAACGCAACACAAGAACAACTTAACAGAGTTCTTAAATATATCGAAGACAGAGGTATGAAATCTTATATCCATAAAGGCGATTTGCTTAATGTAGTCGCAGTTATTGGTAATGAAATAAATTTAAACCCAGAAAATATTGCAGCGCTTGAAGGCGTTACGGCGGTTAAAAAGGTCCAAGAGCCATATAAATTGGTTTCAAGAGTATCGCACCCAGAAGATACTGTTATTAATTTCCCAAATGGTGTTAAAATCGGTGGACTTGAACGCCCAGTTTTAATGGTTGGTCCTTGTTCTGTTGAAAAAGATTTTGACGGGCTTTTACAAGTTGCAAAGGCAGCAAAGGAAATGGGTTGCCAATTTTTAAGAGGTGGCGCATTTAAACCAAGAACAAGCCCATATGACTTCCAAGGGTTAGAAGAAAAAGGTTTACAATATCTTGCACAAGCAAGACAAGAAACAGGTCTTTTAGTTGTAACAGAAGTTATGGATACTATGGATATTCCATTACTTTGCCAATATGCAGATGTTTTACAAGTTGGCGCAAGAAACATGCAAAACTTCAAACTATTAAAAGCATTAGGCAGAATTAATAAACCTGTTATGATTAAAAGAGGACCAGCTGCAACAATTAAAGAATTTTTATTAGCAGCAGAATATGTTGTTTCAAACGGCAATCCAAACGTTATTCTTTGTGAAAGAGGCGTTAAAGGCTTTGATTCTCAATTCTCAAGAAACGTTCTTGATATTGCTGCTGTTCCAATTATCAAAAAACTTTCGCACCTTCCAGTCATTGTTGACCCATCTCATGCGACAGGTAAAAGATATTTAATTGAACCAATGGGCAAAGCTTCATTAATTGCAGGGGCACACGGCTTAATGTTTGAAGTTCATCATGACCCAGATAATGCAATGTGTGATGGCGCACAAAGCTTAAATATCGAGCAATTTAAAGAAACAACTAGAGTGTTCAATAAATTAATCGGAAGAATAGATTACGACAATAAAAACAAATAGGAACTAAAATGGCACTTACATTTCAAGAATTAATTTTAAATTTATCAAAATATTGGTCAGACAATGGTTGCGTTATTCAACAACCATATGACATTGAAAAAGGCGCAAGCACAATGAACCCAGCAACTTTCCTAAGAGCCTTGGGTCCAGAGCCTTTTAATTGTGCAATGGTTGAACCATGCAGACGCCCAACTGACGCACGCTATGGCGAAAATCCAAACAGATTAGGTCACTATTTTCAATATCAAGTTATCTTGAAACCAAACCCAGATAACGCTCAAGATTTATATTTAAATTCACTATCTGCAATGGGTATTGATTTAGACAAACACGACGTTCGCTTTGTTGAAGATAACTGGGAATCACCAACCTTGGGTGCAGCTGGTGTGGGTTGGGAAGTTTGGCTAGATGGCATGGAAATCACTCAATTCACATATTTCCAACAAGTTGGCGGCTTAGAAGTTAAACCTGTTGTTCTTGAAATTACCTACGGTTTAGAACGTATTGCAATGTATTTGCAAAATGTTGATAGCGTTTTTGATATCAAATGGAACAACGAATTAAAATATGGCGATATTTATCTTCAAAACGAAATTGAACAATCAAAATATAATTTCGAATATTCAGACGCGCAAAGACTTTTCGACTTGTTTGATTTAGCTTCTGAAGAAGCAAAATCTTGTATGGAACATGGAATTGTACTACCTGCATACGACTGGGTATTAAAATGTTCGCACACCTTCAATTTGCTTGACGCAAGAGGTGTAATATCAAAAGATGAAAGAGTAAATTATATAAACAGAGTTCGCACACTTGCAGCAGCAGTTGCGAAGCTTTACGTCGAACAAAGAGAAAAACTAGGATTCCCGTTAATTAAAAAATAGGAAAAGAAGCAATGGATAACAACGACAGCGAATTTCACTTGGGAAGTTCAAGTGAAAAAATGGAAATCGGTTTGATTTCTAGATTTATTAAAAATTTAACTACAATAAAAAATCCTGACAGCATGTTAAAACAAGCTGAATCAGGCGGGCTTAAAAAAACATTAGGCGCTTTTGACTTAATTATTTTAGGCGTCGGCGCAATTATTGGTAGCGGAATTTTTACAGTTGTCGGTCTCGCAGCACAAGAATCTGGACCATCTTTGATGGTTTCAATGGTTTTGGCGTCTCTTGCTTGTGTCTTCAGTGCTCTTTGTTACAGTGAATTTGCGGCAATGATACCTGCCTCAGGTGGCGCATACACCTATACATACGCTACTATGGGCGAATTTATGGCTTGGATTATAGGTTGGGTATTAATTGTTGAATATCTTGTCGGATATATCGCTGTTGTCAGCGCTTGGAGCGGATACTTCATGCAATTTTTAAAAGGGATTCCATTTTTACCAGATTGGCTTGTAAACCCACCAATTTATTTAATCCATGACTATTCAACAGCGGTTAGCGAACTAACAAGCCAAGGGATTGACCCAAGTACAGTCATTCCAAACGTTCTTGGAATTCCATTTTGCATTAATGTCCCAGGATTATTAATCACATTTTTCATAATTGCAACTCTTGTAAAAGGTATGCAAGAATCTAAAAATATGACAGGAATTCTGGTTGTTATCAAAATTGCAGTTATCTTAGCCTTTGTTTTAACAGGCATTTTCTATGTAAAACCAGATAACTGGACACCATTTATGCCAAATGGAATGTCTGGCATGTTTGCAAGCGCATTTACAATTTTCTTTGCATATGTTGGTTTTGACGCCATTGCAACAGCAGCCGAAGAAACAAAAAATCCGCAAAAAAACCTTCCAATAGGTATTATCGGCTCACTTGTTGTTTGCACACTTTGCTATGTCTTAGTTGCACTTGTTTTAACTGGCATGGTTCCATTAAATGCAATTGACGCACAAGCACCAATTGCGAGCGCAATGGCAATGGTGGGGCAAAATTGGGTTGCCGGTTTTATTTCAATTGGCGCATTAACAGGCTTAACTTCTGTTTTGCTAGTTTTAATGCTTGCAGGAACAAGAATTTTGTTTTCAATGAGCAGAGATAACTTCCTGCCAAAACTTTTGCAAACAGTTCACCCAAAATTTCAAACTCCACACATTTTAACATATCTTGTTGGTGCAATTTGTATTTTTGGTTCATTAATGTTGGATATTCAAAAAGCCGCAGATTTGGTTAACTTTGGCGCAGTTGCTTCGTTTATTGCAGTCTGCGTAGCGGTTTTAATCCTAAGAAAAACTGACCCAAATAGACACAGACCCTTCAAAGTTCCATTTTGCCCATACTTTCCTATTATTGGGATAATTTGTTGTGGTGGCTTAATGTTATATTCCATGTCTTTAAAAACGCTTTCAACTTTGCTTTTCGTAGCTTGGATTATATTAGGAATGGCAATATATTTCCTATATAGCTACAAACAACAAAGAAAATTACAAAAAGAAAATGGTGAAATAAATGGTTAAAAGAGTTGCAAAAAATTTATTAACCAGAAAAACTGCCCAAGAATTAATCGAAAGGGCAAAAACAGGAACACTGAAAAAAACATTAAATGTTTTTGATTTAATAATCATTGGCATTGGCGCTGTTGTTGGCACAGGCATTTTGACAATTATTGGAACCGCAATCCAAGGCGGACCAGAAAGTGTTGGCGCTGGTCCAGCAATTGTTATCTCAATGATTCTTGCAGCAATTGCTTGCGTTTTTTCAGCTCTTTGTTATAGTGAAATCGCTTCTTTTATCCCAGTTTCTGGAAGTGTTTATACATATACATATGCAACCTTGGGCGAATTTGCAGCTTGGATAGTCGGTTGGGTCTTAATGTTAAACTATGCAATTGGAAATATCACCGTTGCAAGCTCTTGGTGCGGATATTTAACGCAACTTTTAAAAGGTTTTTCAAAATATTTACCAGACTTTGTAGTCAATTTTCCAATTTGGCTAAGATCAGACGTGCGTTCAATTTACATCATGTGTGATAAATATGGAATTGATATTCACGACAAAATTCCATTTTTATTTGATAAAATACCTTTTGCAATAAATTTGCCGGTTGTCGCTTTGACGCTTTTAGCCACAATTATCTTGATAAAAGGCGTTAAAGAATCAGCTCGTTTTGCGGGCATTATGGTTTGTTTAAACCTTTTAATGATTGTTTCATTTATTGTTGTAGGTTCAAAATATATCCAACCTGAAAATTGGGTTCCTTTTGCGCCAAATGGCATGAGTGGAATTTTAATGGGGGCATTTATAATTTTCTTTGCATATATCGGTTTTGACGCCGTTTCGACAGCTGCAGAAGAAACAAAAAACCCTCAAAAAGATATTCCAAGAGCAATCTTGGGGACTTTAACTTTCTGTACAGTGCTCTATATCCTTGTTGCGCTTGTTTTAACAGGCATTGTACCAATTAATCAAATTAATCCACAAGCTCCGATTGCACACGCACTTCATATGATAAACAAAGATTATTTAGCTGGCTTTATCTCAACTGCGGCAGTTTGTGCGCTTGCTTCTGTGTTTTTAATTTGCCAATTGGCTTCAACAAGAATTTTATACGCAATGAGCAGGGATAAATTTTTGCCAAAAGTTTTGCGCTCAATCCACAGAAAGCACAGAACTCCACACGTTTTAACATGGACAGTTGCAATTGTAATCATCATTTGTAGTTTGTTTATGGATTTAAATATTTCAGCAGAACTTTGCAACTACGGAACATTCACCGCGTTCATTGCAATTTGCGTTGCGGTTATCATCTTGAGAAAAACAGAACCAAACATCAAAAGACCTTTCAAGGTTCCTTTTGTGCCATTATTCCCAATTTTAGGAATAATTTCTTGCTCGGCTTTAATGATTTATTCACTTAAACAACTAACTTCGAGCGCGATAATGTTTCCTCTTTGGGTATTAATTGGCGTTTTAATATACGCAAGCTTTAGCTACAAAAACTTAAGAAGATGATTAATCGTCTGCGTCAATTTCAAACGTAGAAACTCTTTTTTGCGCAATCGGTTCATAAGTATGAAGAAGTTTTTTTGCCTTGCGAACAGTACCAACTTCTTTTTCAAGATGAATTTTTAGAGTTTTTAAAAGTTCAATATTAGATTTTTCAAAAGTTGCAACATCCTTTCGAACTTTAACAAGCTCGTCGTTTTGCTTAATTTCATCTAGTCTTGGCTTTTCAAATAACATAATTTGCTTTAAAAGATTTTCTTTATTTGAAATCACATATTCAATGCTATCAAAATCATTTGATTTTAAAAGCTCACGAATTTGCAAATTCATTTTATGATATTTTTCATATAAAAGCTTTAAATGACTTATATCATTTTCGCTAAGCATATCCATCCTCGTCATCATCTTCATCTGAATCGTCATCAGAATAATCAACTGTTGAAACGGTATCGTAAAAATCAACTCTTTTTGAAGCAGTTAATTTTTGGGCTTCCTCTTTTTGTGCAAGAACAATCGCTTGCTCCCAAGTTGCTTTTAAACTTTTTAAATATTTTAAAACTTCGTCAATTGGCTCAATTTGTTTTTTAATGTTTGCCTGAATAAGCCTTCTGATGAAATATTCATATAAACTTATGAGATTTTCTGCCAACTGTGGCGCAACCTCTCTATCCATGGAATCAATAAACTCTTGCAAAATATTTTGAGCAGCAATTAAATTATTATGAGCATTTTCAATTTCTCTGTTGTTAATTGCAATTTTCGCTTTGTTTAAAAATTGAATTGCACCATCATATAACATAATCAAAATTTGTTCTTTTGACGCTGTTTCAATGCTGCTTTTTTTATATTGTTTAATATATTGATTCATTTAAAACCTACGATTGACAATACTTCCATTAGAATTAGATAATAAAGAAACATATTTTGAAAGTTCTTGTGAGTTAATTTTTTGTATAACTTCACCAGTTTTCTTCTCGATTATCATGACATTATCTTCTTCATCTATATTTAAAAAATATTTTTCGCTATCAGATAAGTCATATTTAACTGTTTCTTCTTGAACTTCTTCTTTTTTTTCTCTTTGTTGAAATTCGAAATCTGACTCTTCTTTTTCCCTGTCTTTGTCTGGGTCAATTCTTCCACTGCTAGACATTGCACCAACAGCGCGACTATCAGAGCTTGATGAAGATGAAACAGTGGAATTATACTCTCGAACAGTGTTTTCAAGAGGGTTTCTTAACTGACTAATTGAAATACCATCTAATCCCATAATTTTATCTTTCGTAAACTATTATAACATATTTTGCATTTTTTCATATAAATTATATAATGTACATAATGTGAGGAATATAGGGTAGTTTCATGCAAAAAGCATCAGATTTATTTATCAAAAACATAAAGAACTTGCCGATTTGGGTTAAACAAGTTATTACAAAAGAAATTAACGAAGAAATTTCAAACAAATTAAATGAATTTTCTCAACTTGTCGAAACAGACAATTTGTTTCAATATATGTGCCCAAAATTAACTTTTAAAGGCAAACAAGAGCTTCAAGAGCGTGCTCAAAAATATTCTGAAGGCTATTACATCTTCATGCAAGATATTCTTGACAACAACAATATGTTTGAAATTACCATCAAAAATCATTGGACTTTTGCAGATACTGCAAAGATTTTTGTTCGTTTAATGGAACTAGAATATGTACAAATTCCCGATCAAACAGAAAACTCAAACATTGCTGTCGCATTATTTATTGCGGGCAAAATCAAAACTGGTGAATTCTTGAAAAGAATTGGCAAAATTAACGTATTACAACTTGAACAAGCAATTCGCTACCAAAAAGAATTAATGGAAGAAGGTCGCCATATTAAAATGGCAAGCATTTTAATCAAACTTGGCTTTATTTCAGACAAAGGGCTAGATAGTTTATTATTACTTAAAGAAGAAGCTAAAAGACACATGTCATGTGAGCTTGGAATTACTTCTTTAAAATATGACGCTCCACAAGACCAGCAAGATTTAATCACCAGAATGCAAAAAGAAGTTGCTCGTCTTGAAAATGAAAATTTAATCATGAAAAAAAGATTAAAAAAATTATTAAACATTAACGATTAGTTGCAAAATATTGTTACGAATTTCAATTTAACTCATTTTAAAAAATTAAATTTGAGATAAAATTTATATATGAACAATACAAGCTACATGAATTTAAAAACAAGAGTGCAAAAGCAACAAAAGAAAAAAATCCGTAAAATCAGGGTTTATCATTCTTTTTTGACTATTGTGCTTTTTTTGTGCGTTATTCAAGTTGGATATTCCGCACTTTTAAATTTGGCAAAAATTGTAGTTTACCAAGCTAAAATATCAAAAGCGCAAGACCTTAAAACAGAAGCAGAAAACAGAAATAAATATTTAAAAAGCGAAATTCAAAACTTTAGCTCAATGCACAAAGTTGAATCAATTGCGAGAAACAACTTAAAAATGGCAGCTAAAGATGAGGTTTTAATCATCATTAACCAACCACAAATTGTTGAAGACGAAGAAAAAACCAAAGAAAATAATTTCTTGGCGTTTTTTGAAAATTTTGCTTCAAAATTCAATAGAGATATCTCAAGCGAAAAAATTACAGACTAACTATTTCACAAGTCGAATTTTTTGTCTTAATTCGCACAAGTTAAAAATGGCAGCCATTGCAAGCTTTCTTCTTTTAAGCATAGCTTTTTGAATTAAGTTGCAACAATCTAAATAATTTTTTTCAGCTTTTAACTCTTTGAACATAAATCACCCTATTATTTATATGTAATTTATCGGCTTTTATAAAAAAGTCTTTAATTTTTTATGGAATTTTTAGCGAAATATTAAGTTTTGTTAATAAAAAATCTAATACCTTATCAGATGTATAATGAAAATATGGAAAAAATCAGAATAATTGGTGCTGGACTAGCAGGTTCAGAAGCAGCAATCTACTTAGCAAAAAAAGGGTATGATATTGAATTATGGGAAATGCGCCCAAAATACGAAACAGGAGCGCACGCAACAGCAAACCCAGCCGAGCTTGTTTGTTCAAACAGCCTTGGCTCAAGCGATATCTTATCTGCTTCGGGATTATTAAAAAAAGAAGCAGAACTTTTGGGCTCAACTCTTTTTAAAACAGCAAAAGAATGTGCTGTACCTTCTGGAAATTCCTTATCTGTCGATAGGGTGGGTTTTAGCAATAAAATTAAAGAAATAATTAATTCATATAAAAATATAAAAGTTGTTAATGAAAAATATGAAAAAATTGACCCCAATGTACCCACAATCATTGCAACGGGGCCATTAAGCGCAAAAGAACTAGCGCAAAATTTCAAAGAAGAATTTGGTCAAGAAGATTTCCATTTTTATGATGCGATTGCACCAATTGTAGAAAAATCATCTATAAATTTTGACAAAGCTTTCTATGCGTCACGCTGGGACAAGGGCGAAGCCGATTTCATTAATTGCCCATTTGCAAAAGAAGAGTATGAAAATTTTTATAATATCTTAATTAATTCCGAACGAGCACCGTTGAAGGAATTTGAAGCAAACTATTTTGAAGGTTGCATGCCAATTGAAGTCATGGCAGCAAGAGGGGTAGACACCTTGCGTTTTGGTCCAATGAAGCCGGTTGGGCTTTTTGACAAACGTATTGAAACAGAATTTAAGAAAAATCAGTTTTATGCCGTTGTGCAACTTCGTCAAGACGACAAAATGGCAAATTTATATAATCTTGTTGGTTTTCAAACCAACTTAAAATGGGGCGAACAAAAGAAGCTCGTACAATCAATTCCAGGGCTTGAAAACGCAAATATCGTACGCTATGGGGTAATGCATGCGAATACGTTTATAAATTCGCCGAAAATTTTAAACAAATGTTTGCAAACAAAAAAATATGAAAACATCTTTTTCGCGGGTCAAATAACAGGAGTTGAAGGCTACTGCGAAAGCATTTCAACAGGGTTATTAGCAGCAATTAATCTAGATAAATTTCTTAAAAAAGAAGAAATGATTACATTAACAAATAATACAATGCTTGGCGCATTGGTTGAATACATTACATTTGAAGAACACAAAAAATTTCAACCAATAAACTCCAATTGGGGAATAACAGCAGAAGTTATTGGGGATAAAAAGAAATTAAAAGACAAAAAATATAAAAATGAAATCCGCTCAAAAAGAGCACTAGAAGAAATTTGCAAAATAACAGGCGAGGTAAATAATGAGATTTTTAACTAAAAAAATTAACGACATGAAATCTGATACAATAATTTGTTTTATTTTTGAAAATGAAACAAAAAAAAGCGATTTGTTTGAACATTTAAACAAATTGTCAAATAACGAACTAGAAAAGCAAATTTATGAATACAAATTAATCAAAGGAAGTTTCCAAGAAACCTTTAAATATGCGATAAATAACGAATTAAAAGTCATCATTACAGGTTTAGGCAAAAAAGAAAACCTAACAAGACAAAAGTTTTCGCAAGCAATTGCCTCTGCTGCAAGAATTGCAAAAACAACATCTAAAAATCAATCAATCGCCTTTGAAATCATAGAAAAAAACGAAAATTGCTCTTGCGATAGCTTTTCAAAAGCAGAATGTGCGCAAATGCTTTTTACTAGCGCAAGAATTGGCGTATATGAATTTAATAAATATATTTCAAACAAGAAATCTCAAATTGAAATTATTGAAGCAATTGATGACAATATCACGCAAGATATTGAACAAAAAGCAACAATAGGCGCATATAGTTCTTTTGCAATGAAATTTGCAAAAGATTTAATCAACGAATCAGCTCAAATTGTAACACCAAAATATGTTGCTTCTTTAGCAAACAACATTGCAAAAGAACACAAACTTGAAGCAAAGATTTTTTCAAAAAATGAAATCAAAGAATTTGGAATGAACGCATTTTTGGCGGTTTCGCAAGGAAGCGTTAACGAGCCAAAATTTGTTCATTTGACTTATAAACCAAAAACAACGCCTCGCAAAAAAATCGCCTTAATCGGCAAGGGAATTACTTTTGACGCGGGCGGTTTAAATATTAAACCAGCAACATCAATGCTAACAATGAAATGTGATATGTCTGGCTCTGCAAGCGTTTTAGGAATTATTCAAGCAATATCTAAATTGCAAGCAGATATTGAATTGCACGTTATTTGCGCATTATGTGAAAACATGACATCTGGTTCAGCATATAAACAAGGAGATGTTTTAACAGCAATGAACGGCAAAACAATTGAAGTAGATAACACAGATGCTGAGGGCAGATTAACTCTTGCAGATGCGCTTTGTTATGCTGATATGTTAGATGTTGATGAAGTAATCGATATTGCAACTTTAACAGGCGCTGTAATTGTTGCATTAGGACATAATATCACAGGCGTAATGGGGAACAACCAAAAACAGATTGATAAATTCAAACAAATTGCAGCATTATCTGGCGAAAATGTATGGCAAATGCCAATTTTAGAAGAATTAAAAGACAATTTAAAATCAGAAATAGCAGACATGAAAAACACAGGCGGAAGAAACGCAGGAACTTCAACTGCAGCTTGGTTTTTATCTAATTTCACAAAATCTAAATCTTGGCTACATCTAGACATTGCAGGCACAGCATATTTAGATAAATCCAACAAAGAAACTTTATCTGGACCAACTGGTGTAATGATTAGGTCATTGATAAATTATTTACTTTCATAACTAAAAAAGCCTCGAAAACGAGGCTTTTTTTTGGATTGTTTATAAAGTGTTAATTAAAAGAAGCTTGGTTTTTTAACTGCTTGAGCACCTTGCATAGCTTCCCAATTAGCAGCCATAATCTTTTTGAAAGATTTAAGAGCTGTATCTTCAAGCTCGCCAAGTTCTTCAGCGTTAATAATTAATTCTCTTAATGGTAGAAGAGCTCTTTGGTCACGTAAAACGCCAAGTGCAGCTGCTGCACCAGCTCTAACTAAATCGTTTTCTTTTTCATTTTTCATAACATCAATTAAAGCAGGAACAGCTTTTTTGTCGTTCAATTTGCCTAATGAAGTTACAGCATAAATTCTAACGTTAACCCATTCATCATTTAACATACCGATAATTTTATCAACACATTTTGGGTTACCAATTTCACCTAAAGCACGAGTTGCGTCACAACGTACGTTAACTTTTTCGTGATCTAAAGATAAGATTAAAGCGTCAGTAGCAACATCACCAATCTCAATCAATGCTTCGGTAGCAGTAATGCAAACTTGGGGATTTTCATCATTTAATGCTTCAACAAGTGGTTCAACCACGATATCGCCACCTAAACGACCAAGAGCACGAGCTGCACGAACACGTACGTCTACGTTTCTGTCTAGTCGTAAAGATTCAATAAGTGGTTCAGTAGCGTTTACGTCGCCCAATTCACCAAGAGCACGAGCTGCATATAAACGAACAGAACCGTTTTTGTCATTTTTTAACACGTCGATTAATGGTTCAACGGCAGAAAAATCGCCCATTTCACCAAGAATACGCGCAGCATTATATCTAACTTTTTCAGAATTAGAAGTTTTTAAATCTTTAACTAATTCATCAAAAGATTTTTTAGTCGCTTTTTTTCGGTTGTTCACACTAATTGTCATTGATTAGCCTCCAATAACATTTACACACTATTACCTATATATTTATAAAAACATTTTTTCTAAAATAATTGCTTTTTTGTTGTTTGCTTCATTAAATTTTGTAAATGGAAAATTTATTTAAATTTCATTCTTTCGTTTCTTCGTTTAACGTGCTTTGTTATATTAACATTTTTTTAAGTGTTTGTCTTACATTATTTGGTTTAGATGATGTTTTTTTATATTTATTTTAGTAAACATTACGAACATTGGCATTATATCGATATGCTTATGTTAACATTTCTTAATAAAAATTTTTACTTTTTTTATCTTTGTGCATAAACGCAATTTTTTAACATGCTAAAAATGGAAAAATTAATCAACATTTATAGGTTCAACATTAATTAATTTAATAGCATCTTTTGCTTTTTGAGCTACTTCAGGATTAATATTTTCGACAATTGTTAACTGCCTTAAAACGTCAATTGTTCTTTTAAAAGTGCGCACAACATCACCTTGCGAAACATCAGTATCAGAAAACATATTATCCCAAGTTTCGATATTATTGTTTTCAGGATTTAAATTACATGCAATCCAATACTCGATAAATGAACAATATTGAGGATTAATATACATTTGATTTTCAATGTTATTATCGCGTTCCAATAAGAAAATTTTTCTTTTAATATCTTTGATTTGATTTAAAACCTTTCTCACAGTTTTACAACATGGTTTTGCAATTTCGTCATTTTTTCTTGTATCTTCAGATACAACAGCACAAATCACAGAAGCAAGCTCTATAACATCAAGATTATCTAACAAACCAGATAAAATTATCTCAGACAAAAATAACTCGTTTTCAAAGCGCAGAGCCATTGTTGTTTGACCAATTTCTGTTGGATAATTTTCAAACAGATTTTTTGTTTGTTCAAGAATATATTTATGCGCTAAAAATTTTTGCCAATAAACATCTTTTTGAAATTCGATTTCTTTATCTAATTTTTTAATTTCTTTTGAATATCTTTGAGTTAATTCAAGGCTTTTTTTGTGTTTTTTATATGCCTTACAAACATTGCAGCCATAGCTTTCAAATTCATGTTGCAGTTTTTTTGATTTTTGCGCAAATTCAATCACTTCTGGCGCAAGATTTGGGTTTTTATATTTACCTTTTGCTTGTCTTTTTAAATATTTATATGTTGTTCGCATTTCAACAAAAATATTTTTAAGCTTATTATATTTTTCAAAGTCCTCGTTTGTTAACTTCCATTTGCAAACAAAATCGCAAGCTTCTTGAATTTGTTTTTGTTTTTCTTCTTTTTTATTAATCAAAGGAGTTAATCTATCGGTAGATGAAAAATAACCAAATGTTCTAAAAATTAGCTCTCTTGCTTCTTCAATTGAAAATCTTTGTAACAAGTTTAAAACCATTGAATAACTTGGGCTAAACTTGCTCTCTAGTGGATTGGCGTCTGATTTAACTAGAGCCGCAACTTCTTCTGGAGTTTGAAAAGGTGTACCCACCACAACAACATATCCAATCTCATCCATTCCCCTGCGTCCAGCGCGCCCTGACATTTGCAAAAATTCATTTGCAGACAACATTCTATGTCCGCTATCTGTTCTTTTTGATATTGAACTAATGATTGTTGTTCTTGCCGGCATATTAATTCCAGCTGCCAAAGTTTCAGTTGCAAAGACAACTTTGATTAATCCTTTTTGAAATAACTTTTCAATTAATACTTTCCAGCCTGGTAAAAGCCCCGCATGGTGCGAAGCAATTCCGCATTTAATTAAATCTAATTGCGGATTATTTTCAAGATAAGGATTTTCCTTAAGGTATTCTTCAGTAATTTTAATTAGCTCTTGTTGTTCTTCTTTTGATAAGAGCTCAAGTTTTAAACATTTACGCGCATTTTCGTCACATTTTTTTCTTGAAAAAGTAAAATAAATCGCAGGCAACATGTTTTTATTATGCAAAACTTGAATAATATCAACCGTTGGATTTTTTTGCTTTTCTTTTTTATTAAAATATTTATATTTGCTTTCAGGGCGAATTTTTTTGTTCAAATCTCCACTTGGCGTTAAAAGTGGCAAAACAATATGTGGTTTTGAAGAATCATAATAGAAAAATCTTAATGGAACAGGACGAAAATCTGTATAAACAAGTTCTGTTTTAGAATGAACAGTATTAATCCAATCGGTCAATTGTTGTGAATTTTGCACAGTTGCGCTCAATGCAATTATTTGAATATTTGTTGGGCAATAAATAATGCTTTCTTCCCAAACAGTTCCGCGCGATTCATCATTCATGTAATGAACTTCATCTAAAACAACATATTTAACGTCTTTTAAATTATCTTTAACAGAGCCAAAAGTTGTGCCATACAACATGTTTCTAAAAACTTCAGTTGTCATTACAACAATTTGCGCGTCGCGGTTAATCGTTGTATCGCCTGTCAAAAGACCAACTTTATCTTCGCCATATTTAGAGCTAAAATCAGAAAATTTCTGATTAGACAAGGCTTTTAGGGGTGTTGTGTAAAAAATTCTTTGATTGTTTTCTAGGGCTAAATGTATCGCACTTTGGGCAATGCAAGTTTTTCCTGCGCCAGTTGGTGCGCAAACAACTACACTTTTGCCATTTTGAATATGATTGATGGCCTCTTTTTGAAAGTCATCTAATTCAAAGTTAAATCCGTACATCTAACTATAAAATTCCACGTTTTAATTATTTTACGCCAGTTGAACCAAACCCGCCTTCAGCGCGAGCTGTGTCAGATAAATCATCTGCAAGAACAACTTGTGGTTTTAAAACTTCCATAATTGCCATTTGAGCAATTCTGTCGCCTCTTTGAATTGTGAAATCGACTTTTGAGTGATTAATCAAACCAACGCAAATTTCGCCTCTATAATCTTCATCAATTGTACCAATGCCATTAACAACAGCAATTCCTTTTTTAATTGCCATACCAGAGCGAGAACGAACTTGTGCTTCTGTGTTATGTGGAAGTTCAATCGCAATACCTGTTGGAATAATTCTGATTTCACCTGATGGAATAATAACATCTTCATCTATTGCTGCAACCAAATCCATTGCACTTGCGCCAGCTGTTTGATATTGTGGCATTGAAACGAAATTTTCAAGTTTTTTAATTTTTAATGTTAAATTTTCCATCATCTTATTCCTTATTTAAATAATATAGTTCTTTTAAACCAAACAAAGTTAAATCTTTATCAATATAATCAATTGTTTTGTCCATTTTTTCAAATAAAACGTCGCTATATCCGCCCGTTGCAATGACGGTTGTTTTTTGCCCTAGTTCTTTTTCGCATGAGTCAATCATTCCTTTAATCATGCAACCATGCCCCAAAACAATCCCAGAAAGCATAGCAGAAATAGTATTTTTACCAATTGCTTCTTTTGGTGGTTCAATTTTTAATTTTGGCAATTTAGATGTGAATTGAGATAGTGCTTTAGCTTGAATTTTCATACCAGGAGCAATAATGCCACCAATAAACGCAGCATTTTCATCTACGATATCAAAAGTTGTTGCCGTACCAAAGTCAATTACAATTGCAGGAAGTTTATATTTATAATAAACCGCAACAGCGTTTGCAATTCTGTCTGCACCAATTTCTTTATTGTTTTCAATGTTTAATTTAATCGGCATTTTAGATTTATGAGACAAGCTAATTGGTTTAATATTTAGATATTTCGCAATCGCTTCTTTATAAATTTCGCACAATTGAGGAACAACAGAAGAAACAAGCGCTCCTTCAATTTTTGCAGTTAAATTTGCATGGTTTAACAAAGTTAAAAGCGAAATGCCATATTCATCAGATGTCTTTTTAACATCAGAAGATAATCGAAAAGAACCGATTAATTCATCTCCTTTAAAAACGCCAATTGAAGTATTTGTATTACCAATGTCTATAACTAAAATCATAAATTAAATTTAGCACGGACAAACTTATTTTTTAATAAGATGTTAACAATTATTTAGTTTCTAAAATGTCATTATGTGAAAACCATTCAATATCATCACACAAAGGAGTTAAAGGAATTCGACATTTGTATTTAATTCTTAACGCTTGCGAAATTAAAAAATCGCAAAAATGAGGGTTTTGAGCAAGCAAAGGGCTTGTGATGTACGTTCCTATGGTATTGTTAAAACGAGCACCTTCCGTTTTATCTTTTGCGTTGTTTCCATTTCCTCTAGTCAAGGTGATAAAAGGGCTTACGCCAGATTTTAAATATGTAATCATTGTATGGTTTTCATGTCCTGCTATGGTTTTATTTTGCAAAAATTCGCAAATTCCAACAACAGAAGATGAATAGCAATAATTTGTCGCGATTGAATCCACATCTAATACGCCAAGCCCATCAATTTGGGTGGTATTGTGCAATTGAAAATAATTTCCAAGCAATTGATATCCGCAGTTTACTGCCAAAATTGGAACATTTAAAGCAGAAGCAACAGCGATTTCATCTTGGTTTTGTTTTAAATATTTAATCACATCAGCCATTACTTCAGTGTTTGAACCACCGATATAGAAAAAATCAAACTTGTTTGACAAAACCTTATCGTTTTTGTTAATTACCTGAACAGTTGCGTCAATGTCGCGCCATTTGGCTCTTTTTAAAAACACCTCAACATTAGACTTGTCGCAAAGTCCTTGCAAAATGTCTGGATAGAGATATGCAATTTTTAACTTAAGAGGATTTTTTGACATTTTTCAATTGCTTCATCTGGAGATATTTTTTCAACAACTCCATCTTTTCTGGTTTTGAACTCAACAAGACCTTCTTGAATAGTTTTTCCAACAGTTATTCTGATTGGGAAGCCGATTAAATCAGCATCCTTGAATTTAACACCTGCTCTATCGCTTCTGTCATCTATAACAACTTCAATTCCAAGTTTAGCCAATTTTTCATATAGGTCATTAGCAATTTTAACTTGTTCTTCGTTATTCACATCAACAGGAACAATATCAACGTGATATGGGGCGATTTCAACAGGCCATACAATACCAAAATCATCATGATATTTTTCGATTGCAGCAGCCATTGTTCTTGAAACACCAATACCATAACAACCCATAATATATGGATTTAATTTGCCATTTTCATCAGTATAACAAGCATTCATTGGAGCAGAATATTTTGTTCCAAGTTGGAAAATATTACCAACCTCGATACCTCTTGTAACTTTTAAAGGTTTTTTACATACTGGGCAAAATTCACCTTCTTTAACCAAAGAAATATCAACAAATTCAATATCTTTTTCAAGATTTGCACCAACAATGTGTTTATCTTTTTCATTAGCGCCTAAAACAAAGTTTTTCATGCCTTGAACTGTTTTATCAAAAACAACTTTAACTTTTGTTTTATCAACATTTCGATAAGAAATGAAACCAGCAGTTGAGTTTAAAAATTCTTCAACTTCAAATTCTTCCATAGGGCGAATTTCAAGAGCATTAAGCGCATTCATTAATTTTGTTTCTTCAATTTCTTTGTCACCTCTAATCATTGCGATAGCAGGTTTTGAATCATAAATATATGCAACAGCTTTCAAAATGCAGCTTGCTTCAACATTTAAAAATTTTGCTAAGTCTTCAATAGTTTTAACATTTGGGGTATCAACAATTTCTTCTTTTTCAAAACCGCCATCAGTTTCATTAACTGGCAAAATAGAAATTGCATGGTTTGAATTTGCGCTGTAATCACAGCAATCACAATAAAATACGTCATTTTCACCAACTGCCGTATCTGTTAAAACCATATATTCATGTGAAACAGAGCCGCCAATTGCGCCACTATCTGATTGAACCGCTTTAGTTTCAAGACCGCAACGATTGAAGATGTTTGTATAAGCTTGAGCCATAACAGCATATTCGCGCTCCAAATCTTCTTGAGATGTATGGAAAGAATATGCGTCTTTCATGATGAACTCACGACCTCTCAAAAGACCAAAACGAGGACGAATTTCGTCTCTAAATTTAGATTGAATTTGATAAACGTTTAGAGGCAATTGTTTATATGAATTGATAACGTCAGAAACAACGGAAGTAATAACTTCTTCATGTGTTGGCGCAAGGCACATATCGTTGTCGTGTCTGTCTTTACATCTTAAAAGCTCTTTGCCGTAAACTTGCCATCTGCCAGACTTTTGCCAAACCTCAGCAGGTTGAACAAAAGGCATTAAAAGCTCTTGAGCGCCAGTTGCATTCATTTCTTCTCTAACAATATTTGAAATTTTAGTCAAAACTCTTTGAGCAAGAGGCATGTAGGTATAAATTCCGTTTGCTAGTTTTTTAATAAAACCTGCTCTAACAAGTAATTTATGAGATATTGCTTCAGCGTCGTTTGGAAACTCTCTTAAAGTTTGAACGAAAAGTTTTGACATTTTCATAGTAATCTTTTTCTCCTTTTGTTGTTAAACTTATTCTATTTCAAAAATAGCCAAAAATAAACTTTTTTAAAACAATTGCGATATATTTTAAAAATATGTATAATTAAATCTATGGATATGATTAATTATAGTTGCATTTTTGCGGTATTTTTATATCTTTTCTTGGGGGCATTTCTATTATATAAAAGATTTAGCCTTGGCTATGTTGGAAAAGGCTTTTTAACGAGTTCATTTGTTGCTGTTAATCTTTTTTCTTTTCTAACTTTTTTAATTTGCTATTTAAGTTGCGTTTTTTTAAACAATAGCTTTGTACAAAATTTTAACTATTTTTATTTTGATAACTTGGAATTTAATTTTTCTTTGATGTTAAACAAGCAAAACCTTGCTTTTGCGCTATATTACTCTGGGCTTGGTTTAATTTTTTCAATATTTTTGAAAAAATATTTTAAATTAAAAAAAGAATTCATATTTACACGTCAAAGATTTTATACATTTCTATATTTTGCATTTTTTGCACTTTTTAGCTATTTAATTTCTGCAAATATCGCGCAAACTGCGCTATTTTGGTTTTTTATTAGCGTTTTAATCTATTATTATTCTCATTTTGACTTGTTTAAATCAAACACAGATTACAACAACACACGTTTTTGGAGAATAAACCTTGTTGGTGATTTTTCTTTACTTGTTTTTGTTTTAATTCTTTATAAAGCAATTGCCTTGTCAAATGGATATCTTGATTTTTCAAGTTTAAACTTTGAAAATTTGAATTTAATTTTTAGCTATTGTTATGGAATATTACCAGTTTTTGAATTTAAAATTTTACTATTATCACTTTTAATCGCAATCGCGACAAGACTTTTTATCTTGCCATTTAATTGCTATTTTAGCTTTTTAACTAATGCTTCAAATCTATTTTACATAATTTGTGCAACAGTTTTAAACACAAGTTTTGGCGCTTATTTACTTTATAAAACTGGGGAAATTTTTAGCTATTCAATAAATACAAAATATATTACATTAATTGCTATTTTAACAATTTTGACATCATTGTTTTTAATTTTGTTTGAAAAAAGCTTAAAAATAATTTTTGGATATTTTATTGCTTCAATAAATTCGCTGTTTTTAATTTTATATTTTTATAATCATAAAATCGCAATTCTAGCTTATTTTGCGCTTAATTTAACCGCTTTGATTTCGTTGATTATTTTCTTTAAAAAAGATAAAATTTCACTCCATTCAAGATTAATCAACAAACAAAAAGGTTTTATTTTGGAAAAATTAAACATAACCCTTTTTGAAACAATTCCATCTAAAATATCGACTATTTTTGTGTTTTTAGATGAAAAAATATTTAAATATATTTTTATTTTGCTAACTCAAATAATTAATTTTGTAATTAAACTATTAATTTTTAAAGTAAACAAAATTAAACCATTAAATAATTCAATAAATGCACTAATATTATTTTTAATATTTGTCGTGATAAGTGTTATCATTGCAATTTTTTGGGGGTACAAATGTTAGAATTAATCAACAGTTTTGATAACACAACGCTTATTTTTTGCGCAACATTGATTTTAATATTTATCTCGACACTTATTTTCACAAATCACAATGTAATAAGACTCAAAAAATATGTGCATATTTCAAATTTAATTTTATTCATTACATCATTATTAATTATTACAAGCAATAATCTTGGAAATATTGCGATTTTACTATTGTGGTTTTTTGTATTCAGCTACTTGGCAAAAACAAACCTGACAAACAGCGAAAGCAACAAAAAAACAACATTTTTAACGTTAATTTTTGATTTAGCTTGTCTTTTTGCAACAATATTTTTATTTTTAGAAGGATTTATAAAATATTTTCTATTAAATGAAATTCCGCTAATTATAGAACAAATTGCAAGCTATACCTATGAGATTAATTCAAACTCAATGCTTTTAGCTTTCATTGGCGCAATTATATTGATTTCAAGATTGTTTGGCTTTTTCCCGTTCAATTTTTCCCTGAACACACATTGTCAAAACTTAAACCCTCTAGTTTTATCAAAACAAAAACTCTACGAAGCAACTCTTGGCGCAAGCTTGCTTTTAAAAACATATTTAATTTTTAATCAACAATTTGAATTATATCAAAATGTTTTAATAATTTACTTTTTAGCAAATACTTTTTGGTTTGTTTTCACAATTTTCAAAACAAAAAACGCATTTAAAATCATCTCAACTTCACTATCTTTTCATTTTGGCTATGGTTTGGTTGGGTTGTTTTGTTTTAACGAAATAACAATTGCAAGCTTTGTTTATTTTTGCATTATTTTGATATTATCTCATTTATTAATAGCTCTAATTTTTGCAAACCTTTGCAATAACTTTAAAACAACAGATATTACAGCCTTCAAAGCAATTGGCGACAAAACAAAAATTGTGCAAATTTACACTATGCTTGGTTTAATAAACTTGTTAAAAATTGCACCTTTTGGCTTATTTGTTCCAAACGTAATAATTTGCGCAAATCTTTTCTGTGCGCAATTTGACGATATTTTAAACACAACAATTTATTTAATTATGCTTTCATTATTATTGTTTGCGATAAGCATTATCAATTTAATTCATAAACTAATTTCAAACATACAAAATGACAAACTTGATTTTCAATTTAAAAAAAGCGAGTTTTTAATTTTAACTTTGATAATATTTGTAATCATTGGGTTATGCGTATACCCTCAATATTTTTTCAATGAGTTTATTGCAATAGAAGGTTTTTAAGATGGAAAATTTAACAAAAGCAGAATTTATATCATATTTTTCACCTGAAATTTTAACAACAATTGGAATAATTATAAATTTATTATTATTCATGTTTTTTTCAAGTAAAACAAATTGCAAAAAAATATCTGATATTTTAACAAGCACAGTGCTTTTAATAAATTCTATAATCTTGTTATTCTTTTTAAATGGCTCATTCAAATATGGATTTTGCATCTCAAACAATAACTTATTTATGGATTGGGAAAATATAGGAATTAAATTTTTTGCAAATCTTTTTGCTCTTGCCTTTGTTTTAATTACCTACAAATTAACTCGCAGAGCAAAATATAGGGTTCCTGTTTTAAATGCTTCTTTATTATTAATTTTACTTGCGATAGATATTTTTTCGCTATCAGTCAATATCTTACTGCCTTTTATAATGCTAGATGTGGTCTCTTTTTTATTGTATAAACATACTTCATTTTTAAAACACAGAAACAAATCAATCTTTGATTTAAATTTTATATTGATTAATATCATAGCTTCGTTACTGTTTTACGGATTTTATATAGCAAAATTGTTTGTAAATGACACTTTAATGATTATTCTTTTAGATGTTTTTGTTTCGTTTGCAATATTATTCAAAACAGGGATTTTTCCACTTTTCAACTATCAAAAATTCAAAAATTTCCGCCTAAATTTGCCATACTCAATCCTTCTTGGAATAATCCTTCCTTTTTGCGGAGTCATAGCATTTTGTAAAATATCAAAATTTTTAACTCTTTCCTCAGAGATTTATTTAATGTCTATGGTTGTATTTTTAGTCTTTTCAATGATATCTTTTGCAATCTTTGCATATAGAACCAAGAACCTTGTAACTCTTGCAACAAATTTCACATATTTCATTTGTTCATTTTGCGTAGTTTTGACAATTTTCCAAATAGATTTCAATTTAACCTTTAAAATTTTATCTTTAAATATGCTAATAATGCTGTCTTTTTATTCTTTAATCAGCATTGCAAAACAAAACTTGAAATCAAACAAAATCACATTTTTGCAAATCAATGGAACATATTTAAATAATCCATTTTATGCTTTTATTTTGAGTTTAACAATTCTATTTTCTTGCGGAATTATCCCAAGCGGAATTACAAAAACAACCCTTATAGCATTAAAAGAATTATATTTATACGATAAAAACGCTCTAATTTTAATTGCAATTTGCACAATTTGCATGATTTTAATCACAATAAATTTGCTTAAGCTAATTCAAAATTTATATACTTTTAAAAAAGAGTTGCTTTTAAATCAAATGAAAAAATTTACTAAAAAAACAACACTTAATTATGTTGCTTCTTTAGTAATTATTTTAATTTTGATAATTTGTTTATAGGTTTTCAACTACTTCTTTTTCTTTTAAAGGAGAGGCATAGAAAACTTCATCTCCTTGCCAAGTGTTTGAAAATTCGATTTTGTGTTCGCCAAATTTGCCATCATCTTGCATTGGGTCAAGATATGTCTTAACTTGGTGATATACATTGCCTTTTTTTGTACGACCTTTTTGAACAAATTTTTTCTCGTATGTGCCACCTTGACCTTGTTGCAAATTTCTTGCTTTGTCAACAAGCTCTAGAGCAGCGTTGCTATATCCTTGAACTTTTAAAACATCTACATTTGCAGTTGAATCATCATAAATATAAGCAAAACTTACAGCTGTTGAAAGTGCAACAAAACCAAATAATGCAATTATCTTTTTCATTAAATTTTCCTTTAATACAATCCGTAATATTTATATTATATACTATATCTTAAATTTTACAAATACTTAACATATGATTATATGATTATGATATCGTCGCATATAATTTTTTCAAGCTCATCTAATAATTTTTCTTGCGGAACTTTTTTAATCATTTGACCTTTTTTAAAAATATAACCCTCGCCAATTCCGCCAGCAATGCCGTAATCTGCGCCACTTGCCTCTTTTGGTCCATTAACGGCACAACCCATTGTTGCAATTGTAATTGGCAAATTCAAGTCGCAAAATCTTTCTTCGACTTTTTTTGCTAAACCAATCAAATCGATTTGTGTTCTTCCGCAAGTTGGACAAGAAACAAAATTGACACCATATTTTCTCATTCCAAGAGTTTGTAAAATTTGCTTTGCAAGCTTCACTTCTTCAATTGGATCTTCGGTCAATGAAACCCTAATTGTGTCACCAATTCCTAAAGATAACAATGAACCAATAGCCACAGAAGATTTCACAACGCCGCCCCTTAAGGTGCCAGCTTCTGTTAAACCAAGGTGAAGAGGGTATTTTGTTTGTTCATACATTTTTTTATAAGCTTTTATGGTTGTCATGGTGTCTGAAGATTTCAAGGAAACCTTAATCATATCAAAATCTAAATCTTCCAATATTTTAATATGGCGATTGGCTGAAATCACCATTTTATCCTCTAGGGGAAGGGTTTTATCTTCGTATAAATCTTTTTCTAAAGATCCTGCGTTAACGCCAATTCTAATTGGAGTTTTTGTACTTTTTGCCATTTCGACAACTTTTTTTGTATGTTCAATTGAACCAATATTTCCGGGGTTAATTCTTAAAGCATTAACTCCATTATCCATTGCAATCAAAGCTAGGCGATAATCAAAATGGATATCTGCAACAACAGGAATTGGGGAATATTTAACAATTTCACCTAAAGCATTTGCGCAATCTTTATTTAAAACAGCAACTCTAATGATGTCGCAGCCTTCATCAGCTAACATTGAGATTTGATGCAATGTATTTTTAACATCATCAGTTTTAGTATTTGTCATAGATTGAATTGAAACAGGCGCACCAGCTCCAATTTCAACATCTCCAATTTTAAAGCTAATTTTTTCCATATTTACAAAAAACCCTCAAAATATAAATTATGGTAAAATCATAACATAAAAACATGTTTTAAAATCAAGGAGCAGACAATGAAAATAGCCGTAATATCAGACTTACATGCAAACCCAGCAGCATTTGAAAAAGTTCTTGAAGATATTAACATATTTAATCCAGACAAAATTTTTTGCTTGGGAGATTTGATTTTAGCAGGTTATGACCCAAACAAAGTTTGCGAAAAAATATTTGAATTAAAAGATAAATTTGGCGAAAATTTTGAAATAATTCAAGGAAACACAGACAAAATGATTGCTTTTTGCAATGATGAAATGGTTAAAAAAACAAAAGAAGCTTTTCCTTGCATGGGTTTTTCACTAGAACAAGATGTTAAAATTACAGATAAAAAATATATAGATTTTGTAAAAAATTTACCAGAAGAAAAGCTAATTGAAATTAATGGCTTAAAAATACACCTTGTCCACGGGTCACCAAGGGCGCAAAACGAAAATATTTATCCAGAATTGATGGTTGAAACAGTGGAAGAAATGGTCAAAAATTCACCTACTGAGCTTATTTTGTGCGGACACACACACAAACCTTGCGGATATAGCTTGTCATCTGGTAAAACCGTTGTGAACGTTGGTTCTGTTGGTCGTTCAATGACAAACGACAAAATGCCTGTATATTTGCAATTAACGATAGATAAAAATGGGCAATTTTTTGTTGAACACAGAATTATTAGCTACGACAACCTTGAAGCTTCTAAAAAAATTATTGCGCGCGGTTTTGAACATTGCGAAGATTTAGGAAAAATGTATGTTTAAAAATAAACTTATATTATTTTTAGCAATAATATTTTTTATTTTTTCGTTCTTTATTTTTAAGCACCACTTTAGCATTTTTTATTTTCAAAATGACATTGGCAAAACTACGATTAATATTGAATCAGAAAATATTGGCGAAATTAATATATGTTTTGATAAAAATTGCGACAAAATGCAATTTGAAAAAGGAGTTTATACTTATGAGCTCAATCAACAAAACCCAATGTTTTATTCAAACCCTGCAAAAACAATTGAAATCATCACACCCAAAAAAGATGGCAAAAAAAGTTTTAGTTCAATTTCAATTTTTTACAACTTAGATAATATTTTTTACGTCAAACAAAATGACCTTCAAAAAATAGAAACATATGAAATAGATTTTCAAAATGAATTTAAATATGGGCAAGAAATCGCTTTCAACAAAGCAAACAATAAAACAATATTGCAAAAATTTGCCGTTTATTTTGAAGGGATTTTCTATAATTGGTATTTTTATTTAATAAGCTACATTTTGTTTTTAAGTTATCTAGTTTTAAAACAAAACAAAGCCAATATCAAAATTAAAAACGGAATTTATTGGATTTTATCAATTGGCTTGCTTTTAAGATTGTCTCATATTGACTATCTTCCCTTGTGGAATGATGAACTATATACTTTTTGTTTCATATCAGATATGGGCAAAAATTTTAATCTTGAAAGAACATTTTTAGACCCAGGAAACCCACCATTATTTTTTATAATTTCAAATATTTGGCTTTATTTTTTCAACAAATCTATTTTTTTAATCAGGCTTTTACCTTGTCTGATTGGACTTTTGCAAATTTATAGTGCATATTTTGTTGCAAAAAAAATATTCAACGAAAAAATTGGACTAATAAGTGCTTTTTTAAGCGCAATAAATATCATTTTAATTTTAGAATCAAACGAAATAAGAAGTTATATTCTTTCAATGACGCTGATTTTATGGGGATTGTATTGGTTTTATCAGCTTAAAAACAAGTTTAATTATAAAAATTTGATTATTTATTCTATTATTTCAATTTTTTTGACAAATGTTCATTACTATTGTATTTTCTTTATTTTAGCAAATTTTTTATTAGGCATTGTGCTATTTAAAAATAGCAAATTAAAATTTTTATTCGCAAATATAATTTGTGCTATTACTTTTTTGCCATACCTATTCAAAACAGTATTAAATTTTTCGCTAAACAAAGGCTTCAACACTTGGATTGAAAAACCAAGCCTTGAAATGTTAAACAATCATATAACTTTTTATTTTGGAAACATAATTTTCTTTTGCCTAGTAATTACTTTTTCAATTTGGATATTTAAAAAACTCAAAAACAAAGAGAAATTTATATTTTCATACACAAGTTATTCAATCATTTTTGTTTTTATCTGTGCTTTATTAATCTCTTTAACGGTAAAACCAGTGCTTTTTGAAAGATATTTCATTATTTTTATACCATTTTTAATTTTAAACACGGCAATCTTTTTAAATGTTGATTACAAAACAAAATTTAAACCATTGATAATATGCACAATTTTACTTTTTTCAATAAATATGCCAAAATATGAAAATTTTAATTTATTCAGCAATATCAATTTAATGGCAAAATATTCATTTTTAGATAGCGAAACAAACAAAGACAAATATCATTCATATTACATTATTCCAGATAAATTTGAATACATTAAATTTTTCCCATTTATTGATAGAAACAAGGTTATTGTCCTCGATTGCGGAATGTTATCTGATGACAAATTAGTAGATAAAATATTAAATAATATTGAAGACAAAAAATCTAAAAAAATATTATATTTTCCAGAGCAAACATTTAACTACGCTTTAAGAAACAATGAAAAATTAAAAACCAAAAAAATTAAAACAACCCTAATGCGCGTTTATAAAGTTTATATAGAATAATTTTTGTGATAACATAAATTAAAAAACAAGGAAAAAATATGGCAAATATAGAATCATTGCACCAAAGTGCAGCAGCAAAATACGAAGAAAAAAAACTAGACGAAGCACTAAAAATTTATCAAGAAATTATCAAATTAAATCCGATTGATGAAGTTGCGCTTTCTTGTGTGATGGATATTTATCTTGAGCTTGATGACAAATTCAATTATTACCTTTCAAGAGCAAATGTAAATATTGCACAAAACAAAATGGAATATGCAATTAAAGACACAAAAAAAGCGCTAGAAATCGACTTTGAAAATGTTGAAGCAAAAAGAAAATTAGCAAGGTTATACAAAGTTGACGGCAAAAATTTAAAAGCAATTGATGAATTTTTAAGATTACTAGAATTTGCACCAAATGAAATTGACGCATATTTTGAACTTGTTGATTTATACATGAAAGAAGATAGCCTTGAAGGTGCTATCAATATTGCACAAAAAGCGCTTGAGCAATTTAATGATAATGCAAACGTTAAAAATATGTTAGCTCAATTGTATTTTAAAGCAAACGATTTTAAATCAGCACTAGATGTTGTTGAAGACAAGTTTTTAAAAATCAAAATCTTATTGCAAGATGAACAAAACGAACAAGCACACAAAGAATTACAAAAATATAACCCTGATAGCTTAACTAAAGAAGAAAAAATCAGCTATTATTTGCTAATTGCTCAATATAATTACAATAATAAAAACTTCAAAGAAGCTCTTAATAACATAGATGACTATACGAAATTTGCATCTCCAGACGCAGTTTCTTTTCAAATGAGAGCTTTGATTTATGAAGAAATGAATGATGACTTTAGTGCATATTTAAATTGGGGCTTTTGCAAAAAGCTTCAAGGCAAAATTGACGAAGCAATTGTCGAATTTTCAAACGCATATAATATCAAAAACGAAGACAAAACTGTCTTAATTGAACTTGCAAATCTATATGAACAAAATAAAGAACGCTTTGTTTCAATTGAATATTGGCAAAAAGTCTATGAATTAGATAAAGATGAACACGCCAAAGAAGTCTTAGCAGAGTTTTACTACAAAGAAGGCAACTTTGAAAAAGCACAAGAATATGGCAAAGCTGTTGAAATCAAAGAAGAAAACTATGTCGGTTTAATCGACAAAATTATGGCATTCTTTGCTAAATAGGATTGTTTAAGCTAATCAAGACTTTGTTTAAGTCTTTGTAAACCAAATTCAATTCATGAGTTTGTTGGTTTGTCGTGCTCATAAATTCACCAATTGGTACACTCATATATTTTTTAGATTTTAAGTTTGAATATCTTTTTGCAAACTCAGATGTCACAATTGCCCTATTTTGCAAATTAAATGTTTGAATTTCAAAGTGATTTTCAACAGTTTCAGACAACGCTAATGTTTTTGAAACATCTGTTGTAATACTTGGAATTAAGGACAAGTCAAATCTTCCTTCGATTGAACTTTTTATCGTCGCTAACGTTTTTAATAATGCAGAATAAATAAAGTCATATTTTTCATATTGGTTTGAAATAATAATCACAGCTTTATTGTCGTAAACATTGACACAATTAACAAATTTAGATAAAACGCCTTGAATTTTAACAAAAATCGCCTTGTTTAATTTAATTTTTGTTTCTGGTGAGATATTTTTTTCAGATTTATAATTCATTGATAAACAAATTGTAAACCTACCTTGGTTTGTTTGCGCCAAGATTTGCTCGCGCATTTGTTTTTGACGTTTAATTTCTTTGTTTGAAATTTCCTTTTGATGATAATAAGTTTTGATTAATTTTTCCTCAACTTTATCAATAGCAAAATATGTCGCAAAGAGTGGTAAAATCATTGCAAAAATTTGAAATGAAGTTTGTTGATAAATCTGTGGCGAAGAACTATTTGGGTTTAAAAATTCCGCCAAAGGAGTAAAATATTTACCCATGTAATCTAAAATTACACTATCTGCAAGCGCAACAACCCAAAAAGCGAAATATGCAACAGATAAAGCAATCATTGAAATGACTGCAAAATTTATGATTTTTCGCGCAGTTTTAGCTTTTTGTCGAATTAATATATCATAAGAGTTTTCTATAATTTCCATATAATTCTCCCTCGATATATTAATAAAAAAAATTTCGCCAAAAAAATTGCTTAATTTGACGAAATTTTTTAAGTTTTTATTAATATTTTTAAATATTTGGACGTTTTGTGTATATACCAAGTTCTTGTTCAAGCGCATATGCAGATTGTAAAAGCGTCATTTCGTCTTTATTTCTGCCGATAATTTGCAAACCAATTGGCATTTCATCTTTATCAAAACCAACAGGCATAGATAAAGCAGGTGCACCAACAAGGTTAGATGAAATTGTCGCAATATCTGTCAAATACATTTCAAGAGGGTTATTTGCTTTTGAATTTAAGTCAAATGCTGTTGTAGGACATGTTGGAGAAACCAAAATATCTACCTCTTTAAATGCACGTGCAAAATCTTGCGCGATTAATCTTCTGATTTGTTGAGCTTTTTTGTAATATGCGTCATAATAACCGCTTGAAAGCGCGTATGTTCCAAGCATTATTCTTCTTTTAACTTCAGGTCCAAAACCTTGTGCGCGAGTTTTGCAATACATATCTAAAAGATTTTCGCAATCTTGCGCTCTAAAGCCATATTTAACACCATCAAATCTTGCAAGGTTAGAGCTTGCCTCTGCTGTTGCAACAATGTAATATACGCCGATTGAGTGTTCTAATAAAGGTAAAGAAATTTCTTTAATTTCGGCTCCAAGAGCTTCGTATGTTTTGACTGCATTTTCAATTGCAAGTTTAACATCTTCATTTACACCATCAGCCAATAATTCTTTAATTACACCAACTTTAAGACCTTTTGCGCCAGTTTTTAAATTAGCAGAAATGTTTCCAACTTCTTCGTTTAATGAAGTTGAATCTTTCGGGTCGTAACCCGCAATAGCTTCATATAAAGCTGTGACGTCTTCAACGCTTCTTCCGAAAGGACCAATTTGGTCAAGAGATGATGCAAAAGCAATTAAGCCATAGCGAGATACTCTGCCATAAGTTGGCTTAAAGCCGGTGATACCGCAGAAAGACGCTGGTAAACGAATTGACCCGCCAGTATCAGAACCTAATGAAAGAGTAACTTCAGATGATGAAACACATGCTGCAGAACCGCCAGAAGAACCACCAGGAACTTTGTTTAGATTATATGGATTTCTGACAATATTAAAAGCAGAGTTTTCATTACTTGAACCCATTGCGAATTCATCAAGATTTGCTTTACCCATGATTGGAACAAAATTTTGTTTTAGTTTTTCAACAATTGTTGCGTCATATGGTGAAACAAAATTTTCTAAAATTTTAGATGAGCATGTTGTTTTTGTACCAACCGCACACATATTATCCTTAAGAGCCAATGGAATACCTGCTAAAAGTGGAATTTCTTCATTTTTAGCAATCTTTTCATCTACTTCTTTAGCTGTTTTAAGAGCGCTCTCAACTGTTAAAGAGTTAAAAGAACCCAATGTTTTATCAAGTTTTTCAATTCTATCAATAGAAGCTTGAACAAGCTCTTGCGCACTGATTTCTTTATTAACAAGGGCTTTATGTTGCTCTATTGCTGTCTTTTTAAGTAATTCCATTAATTTTACTCCATATAAAATATTTGTCTTAAAATAATTGTATGACAAATAAAATCACAGGTAAATATGGCGAAGAAATTGCAAAAAATTTCTTAATAAAAAAAGGATATAAAATCCTTGAAATGAATTTTCATTATTCAAAACAATCAGAAATTGATATCATTGCGCAAAAAAATAATATCATTCATTTTGTTGAAGTTAAAACAAGAACGCAAACGCTTTTTGGACAACCGCTTGAGGCAATTACCCCTCAGAAACTAAATGCAATCTATAAATGCGCAAGATTTTATTTGAGCCAAAAAAAATTAAATTTCGATAAAATTCAAATTGACGCAATAGGAATTTTATTAGACAAAAATGATGTAAAAGAAATTAATCACATTGAAAATATTTCACTATAACTCTTTTTCAACCTTATAGCAATAAATTGAAATCCCAGAGCCAAAATATTTAACATTTTGTTTAATAACTTGAAAATCGAATTTTCTAAAAAAGTTTAAAATATCATTTAATTCATTTGGAACATAGGAAGCTATTGTTTTAATGCCGTTTTTAAGTGCAACATCAACTGTAAAATCTAGGACTTTTTTGCCAACATTTTTATTTTGAAACTCTTTTTTTATAAATATATTATTTAAATAAATGGCTTCTTTTTCAAAAACAAATTCGAAAAAACCAACAATAACTTCATCAAACAAAATAAAATAATATTCTTTTTCGCCAAAAATAATCTCGTCTTTTAAAACATCAGCAAAAACAAAACCCTTAAGGGTTTTTAGCGTATCGATAGGTAAAATTTTAGAATATAAAATATCAAAATATTCTTCAAATATATCTGATAATATTTGAATTTGCGAAGGTTTTCTTTGTGAAACTTTTAAAAATTCAACTTTCATATTAATTCACAATCAAGTTAACTTGCGCCTCAATCATTTGAGCAAGCTCGAACTTTTTACACGTAACATCAAGATTTTTAAGGTTTTTTGTTTGCACACGAACATAACTTGTTTGCCCTGATTTCATTGCTGTTGCGCGCAAAACTTCATCAAAGCTCATGATTAAATAATTAAAATTTGCCAGTGAATTCAAATTTGCGCAATAAATTAATCTTTTTCTAGTGTTATCAATGATAAATTTCGTATCTTGCGTGACATTAATTAATTTGTCCGACTTTGTATCAAAATTCTTTGAAATTTTTCTAATATTATAGTCGATTAAAAACTTCTCAAATTCTTCTATTGTTTCTTTGTGCAAAATAATTTGAGAGGTTTTATTATCTTGTTTTTTTTCAAAATAAATCTTATTTTCTTCAAAATAGATTTCTTTAATTTCATCTAAAATCAAAGAGCAAAGCATGTGTTCACCATCAGAAATATATGCAATATTATTAAAATCATCATAAAAAATTAAATTTTTATATACTGATGTGACAGTTTTTTTAACTTCTTTAAATAAAGAAGAAAAAACATTTCTTAAAAAATTATCTTCATAGATAAACAATTGTTGAGCTTCGCCCAAAATTGGTGCTTCAAAATATGCGTATTTTAAATCAATAATAAAGTGCTCTTTTTTAAGGTTAATTTTATGAATTCTTTGCTTTTCTTTTGTTCTGTAATAGACAAAAGCTGTTTTTTGAGTGTCATATGCCCAAACATAGCTATTACACCAATCACTTGTCGAAATATAATCAAACGAGTTTTTAGGATATTTCTCCATAATCACTCTTGCGTGCGCCTCTTTAAAAAATAGATATAGTGCACTTTTAACTTCTTTATTAACAGGCGAAATAACCGCAATATTTACTTTGCCCATATAAGCATAAATAATTTTTACAGTATTTTTAGACTCTTCTATTTCCATAATTGAAGAGGATGAAATCTCTTTATAATCATAAAACTCAGGGTTTTTAGGGTTAAAATTTTCAATTAAAGCAATAATTTGATTGGTTTTGTTAAAAGCTAGAGACATTTGTTTGTTTATTTCAAAAATTTTTTTAAAATAAAACTGTTTTAAAATTAAAATATCCTCAATTCCTTTAAATTCGATTTGTTTTTTTGCTCTTTTTTTAAGAAATAAAAAAACGCAAAGAGCAATCAAAAACAAAGAAAATATAGCAAAAAACCAGCTCATTCTATCCCCTATTTGTTTGTATAATTTTCATCTAGCGACCAGCACAAACGTGTTTGGTAAAAATCGTCCATCAATTTCAAAAATCTATCGATATAGTTTTTAAATGTATATTGTTCAATTAAATTTTTGCCATTGGCTAAAATTTCATCTTTTGTCGCAATGTCGTTTAACATGCGAATTTTGTCAAAAATATCTTCCTCATCAAGCGGATTAAAATATAGCGCTGATTTTTTCAATTGTTGAATATATCCAGGGTTGTCTGAAATTAAAATTGGGCAATTAAAATACATAGCTTCAAGTGCGCTAATGCTATCTGGACCAGCAAGACAAGGATAACAAAGTGTATAGGCATTTTTGTACAATGCAGCGAGCTCTTGCTGATTAACATAATTCAAAAATACAATATCATCTTCTAAATCAAGCTCGTTTATTTGTTTTTGAATATATGTTTTATTTCCTTTATCAAGCCCTGTAAAAACAACTTTAAGGTTGATATTTTGCTCTTTTAACATTTGCGCAACCAAAACAAGTCGAATATGGTTTTTGTGCGTCCAAAATTGCGCCGGATAAAGAATATAATTGTTTTTCAATAAATCATATTTATCTAAAACACTTTCGTCAGGCGAGATATTTTTAACCCAATTTGGAAAAGGCATATCTAATGTCACAATGTTTTCATCAATAACATCATAAAGTGTTTTAATATCTTCTTTTGCAACATTTGTGCAAGTAATAATCTTTGAAGCAGCAGTTAAAAAAGTATTCAATTTCCTTTCCATTTTTTCAACAACACGATTTGTTGAAAACTCTGGAAAATGTGGCAAAATTCTGTGTGCAACATCTCTAATATTAGCAAAATAAGGTGTTTCAATGTGTTCATATAAATATGGAGAAAGAAAATAAACAACATTTACTTTGTCTTGTTTTAATTTGTAATTTAAAGATTGGAAAGGTTTTTTATAGGCTTTAATGCAAAATGGGTGATATGAAATTTCTAATTTTTTATAATATTTTAAAGGAACAAATTTGGCATTTTGAGTATTTTTGAAAATATTTTTCTTGCCAAAATAATAAAAAACGTAATCGTGTCCAGTGTTTTGAGATAAAATTTCATCAACAAAAGACAATTCAAAAGTCAAATCACCAACGGATTTCGGTTTTTTAATATCGCCTAAATAAATACCAATCTTCAATTTATCTACCTCTTTTACTAAAAAAGACGGTAAAATTAAGATTTAATTTTAACCGTCTTAAATTCTTTTTTCTGCGTTGTCGCCTAAGCTTTTGTGAATTTTCCTGCTCTGATACAAGATGTGCAAACAGACATTTTTTTAACTGAACCATTTGCAAGTTTAACTTTTACAGATTGCAAGTTAGGTAATTGTCTGTGTACATGTTGTTTATGAGAGAACGAAATCTTAGCTGCTTTAAGTGAACCTTTTCCACAGATTTCGCAATATACTGACATTTCTCAATCCTTTCCTAAAGATATTGTTACCATTATGATATTAAATAAATAAAAAAAATCAAGGGTTTTGTATTATTTCGTTACTTTTGTGATATATTTTTTTTATGAATATTTTAGTTGGTGTTTCAGGCGGTGTAGATTCAGCCGTTGTTTTACATAAATTAAAAAGCGAAGGTCACAATATCATTGGCGCAATGATGAAAATTTACGATGGTAATACTTTAACTATCGGCAATTCTTGTTACGGCACAAATAAGAAAAAAGAAATTGAAGACGCAATTAAAAACTGCGAACACGTAAATTGCGAATTTCACCTCATTGATTTGTCAAAAGAATATGATTCGTTTGTTTTTAAGGAGTTTAAAAGCCAATATCTAAACGGTTTGACACCAAACCCATGTGTTGAATGTAACAAAAAAATTAAATTTGGCTTATTACCCCAAAAAGCGCGAAAAATGGGGGTTAAATTTGAAAAATTCGCAACAGGACACTATGCCAAAAATGAATTTAATGAAAATTCTGGCAGATGGGAGCTAAAAAAAGGAATAAATCACAAAAAAGACCAAACATATTTTTTGTATAGATTATCTCAAGCAGAATTAAGCGAAATATTATTTCCTGTTGGCAACATGGAAAAAGAAGACGTGCGCAAATATGCGCTTGAAAACAATATCCCTGTTGCACAAAAAACAGACAGTCAAGATTTTTACAAAGGCGATTTTTCAGATTTATTTGATACAGATGGCGAAAAAGGCGAAATCACAGACCGTTATGGAAATGTTTTAGGATATCATAATGGCATATTTAACTATACAATAGGTCAAAGAAAAGGCTTAAAAATCGCATATAGCGAACCTTTGTATGTAATTGATATAGATAACCAAACAAATCGCGTTGTTGTCGGAGTTAAAAACGACACATATCAAAAAGGTTTAATTGCAAAACAACTAAATTGGATTGCTCTAGAAAATCCTAATAAACCATTTGAAGCAACCGCAAAAATCCGTTCTGCTTCAAATCCTGTTGATGTAATTGTTTATCCAAATGATGATGAAATCAAAGTTGAATTTAAAGACAAAATCAGCGCAATTGCACCAGCGCAATCTGTTGTTTTGTATCAAGATGATATTGTCCTAGGTGGCGGAATTATCCAAAAAAGCTTTTAATACGGCGCATTTAAGGAAAGTTTTTTGTTAACATTTCTGATAAAATCAAGCGCAAAATTTGAAGGCAGAGCAAAACCTATTCCAATATTAGAGCGATTATTGTCTGGGTTATATATCGATTGGTTTATACCAATTATTTCACCTTTTAAGTTTAAAAGTGGTCCACCAGAGCACCCTGGGTTTATTGAAGCATCTGTTTGAATTTTATTTCTCTCATAATCAATTCTAGAAATAATACCTGTTGTTAGAGTGTTTTTAAAGCCAAATGGGCAACCAATCGCCAAAACTCTTTGTCCAACTTTAATATCAGAAGAATCGGCAAATTTTGAAAGCAGGAGGTTTTCTTTAGTATCAATTTTAATTAACGCCAAATCGTTTTTGTTTCTTAAAATTGCAAGAACAACAGCTCGATATTCTCTACCAGAATGTGTGGTCACATGAATATTTTTTGCTTGTTCAACAACATGAGAACTTGTTAAAATCACTCCATCTTTTGATACAACACAACCTGTTCCCCCTGATGTACCTCTATCTAAATCAGCTTCTATTGAAACAATAGAAGGCAAAATTGCCTCATAAGTTTCGATGAAATTTTTTTCTTCGGCACTTGAATAAACGTAAGCAAAGACACTTGACTTAATTAAAAAAAACATTATTAAGTAAATAAGCTTTAATCTGTATATTTTAAACATTTTTAAATCCTTGTTTTTAAAAATGTTATCACGTGGAAATTTTAACTACATTGCACACCATAATTAGTTATGCTAAAATTCAAATATATTTTTAAAAAGGAAATGCCAGTGGGAATCGAGGTTTTTAAAAAACATTTAAGAGAAAAAAGAGCAATCAAACTTTCTTTAGGCTCAAATATAGACGCAAATAAAACTGCCCTAATCGCAACTTGCGCCCAAAATGCACATGCCAGCGCAATTGATATCGCATGTGACAAAAAGTCATTTGAAATAGCAAAAAAACATACAAAACTTCCAATTTTTGCCTCTTCAAATCACCCTTTTTCTTTGCAAGAAGCACTAAAATGGGGAGTTGATGGAATTGAAATTGGTAGTTTTAATTCATTAAGAAAAAAGGGTAAAATGTATAGCCCACAAGAATTATATAATATTGTTCTTGAAACTTGCGCTCTTGCAAACGATTATGACACATTTATTAGCGTATGTATTCCAAAAGAATATAATAAAGAAGAAAAAACAAATCTTATTAAAAAACTAGAGCTACTTGGCATTGATTTAATTCGCCTTGAGACATCAAATATTATAAAAGATATTCAAGAACTAAGTGAAATTGCAAACGCTTCAATTATTCCATTTGCGTTTTTACTTGAAAACGCAAACGATATTAAAACAGTTTTTGAAAATGGCTTTTGCGCGGTTGATGTTGAATATATTGCGCAAAAATACGAATCACTTGCGCATATTTCAACAACTACAATGACATTAGTTGGTGCAATATCTCACAGAAATTCAATTAATAAAGAAATTCTTAGAACAAGTCGCGAAATGTTTGCATATTAAAATTAAAAAAATAATAAAATAAAACCCTCTTGCTTAATTACAAGAGGGTTTTTGATATCTAGTGTTTATTATTTACATGTTACAAATGCGTTGCCTTTGATTTCAAAATCATCTGCATATTTTTCTTCAAAGTTGATTCTGTCTTGAGGTGAAGCATAAACAACGCCAGTATATAAACCAGTACTTCTGTGGAAGTCTCTTAAACGTTTAATACCATAATATTTGTTAGCGCCGTTTGTGCCGTGTGCTTCTGTTTCGTAAGCAATATCTTGACAGTTTTTAATAAATGCTTCTGCTGAACCAACGTCATCCCAAACTGCTTCTGTACCAACAGCTGTGTTCATTGGAACAACATATGATTTCATTTTGTTGCCGTCTTCGTCAATTAATCTGCCTTCTTGGCAAAGTTGAACAATTGCAGGAACAAAAGCATTACCTAAGAATGTTGAATCGCTGAATGGATCTTTTAATCTTGTAGGGATTTCTTCGCCTTTTGCTCTAGCTGCTTCTTGTTTTTTAGTTAAAGCGATTTCTTCAGCAACTGGTAAAATGACATCTAAGTTTTTCAATACAGCGTCAGAGAATAAATAGATACCTGGGTTTCCGCTGTATGCTTGTTCGCCATTTACAGTTTTATCTTTAATCATTGCACCTTTTGCTTCTTTAGAAGGATTTTTTGGTTTTTCAACAAAGCTTGTTAATTCTCTGCTGCCTACTTCGTCAGCAATTGTGCCAGCAGCCATTAAACCAAATGATTTTGCTCTTGTTTCAGAAACAGGATATGAAGGAATAACTAAAGCTGCATTTTTAAGAGTTTTTAATTTATGATAAGCTTGTGAAACGTCAACATTTGTAATTGTGTCAGCGTTCAAAATAACAAGTGGTTTATCTGTTGGAATAACATTGTTTAATACACTGTGGATTACAGCGCCACCATCTGAATTGAAAGCCTTCATGTTAACAATTTTGTCACCAGCTTCAACGATAGCTTTTGTAACTGATGGATCTTTTTCGCTGATTTGGTTTAAGTATGTAACTTTATCAATTGAATCTAGGCTTTCTGCATTTTTAGCAAGGTCAAAAGCCGCACCAGCTAATGATTGTCCGTTTGGCATAACGAAAGATGGTTTATTGCTTTCTGCGTCAGTCATGTTAGCAAAACGAGTACCAAAACCACCCATTAAACCAACGATTGATGGGTCATCATTTGCCATTTCTTCCCAATATTGACCAGAAACTGCAAATTTATCAGGTTTTTGATTGTTAACAGCGTTTACTGTTGCATCTTTTTTACATAATAAAGAAGAATAGAAACCTGTGAATGAAATATTGTTTGATTTAGGAGCTTTTTTAGCTGAATCATATGTTGAATATTTTCCAGGGTAAACAAATTCAAATTTGCCTTCAGAATCATAAATTTCTGAGCCTTCGAACAATTGAATTGTGCTGTCACCTTTTGTGATTTTAATTTCAGGATTGTGTTTTGCTGCGTTGAATTTGATTTCGGTAGCTGGATCTAAATCGTTTGCAATGTATCCTGTGATGATTTTTTTGTTGTCTTTTAAGATCATGATTTTTCTTTTTTCGCCTTCTTGAACAGAAGCAATATCATAACCTTCAATTGAATATAATAAATTATTTTTAATTCTTGTGTCGCCGTTTAATGTTGCTGAAAGAGATGTTTTACCTTCTACTTCGCCTTCAATAACGCCTTTTGTAGAACCAAAAGAAACTTGTGCTTTAAGTGCGTTTGCAACGTTTTTATCCATTAAATTTGTATTTAAGGAAATGCTGTTTGATGTAGCATTTTGAACTTTTTTAGTGTTTGATACTTTGTAATTTCCAGAAATTACCGGTGAAATTTTACCAACGTACATATAAATACCTTTCTAAATTAATAACAACACATGAGTTATGTTACATTTTAAATCCAATTTGACAAGTATCGTGAAGAAAAAATTTTGCGCATATTTCACAATTTGTTGAAATTTCTTAACATATTATGATATACTTTTCTACGCAAAAGAAAATAAGGTGAGGACAATTGATTAAAATAGCTGTTGTTGGCTCATGCGGAAAAATGGGCTCAGAAGTTGTCAAATTAACAACAAAAGAGGAAGATTTTGAACTTGTTTGCGCAATAGATAAATTTGGCGCAGGTCAAAAAATAAATAATATTGAAGTATTAGATGACATTTCAAAATTAAAAGATTTCGATATCGATATCGTTGTAGATTTTACTCAACCAAGTGCAATCTTTAACAACATCAAACAATATCAAGAAATGAAATTAAAAGCGGTTATCGGAACAACTGGCTTGTCAAAAGAAGAAATCGAAACAATTGAAAAACTATCAAAAGAAAATAATACAGGAATAATTATCGCTCCAAACTTTTCTTTGGGCGCAATTTTAATGATGATTTTCTCAAAAATGGCTTCAAAATATTTTTCAAATGCCGAAATCATTGAATTTCATCACAACCAAAAGAAAGACGCTCCATCTGGAACATCTATCAAAACAGCACAATTGATGATGGAAGAAAATAAAAACTTTAAACTTGGAAATTGCCCAGAAGTTGAAACAATCAAAGGTGCTCGCGGTGGCGAATATCAAGAAAATAACGAAGGAAATATTCAAATCCATGCCGTTAGAATGCCAGGCTTTGTCGCTTCTCAAGAAGTAATTTTTGGCTCTGACGGGCAAACTCTTAAAATTCACCATGACACAATCAATCGCGAATGTTACATGTCTGGTGTAGCGTTAGCTATCAGACATTTATATAAAAATAATCAATTTATTTATGGATTGGAGAACATACTATGACAAAAGCATTACCAAACATTGCAGTCCTTGGCGCAACAGGGGTTGTTGGCAGAGAAATCTTAAACATTTTAGAAGAAAATAAAGTTCAATATAATTCAATTAAATTCTTAGCTTCAGCTCGCTCTGCTGGCTCAACTATTGAATTTAAAGGCGAAAAACACACAGTAATTGAAGCAACACCAGAAGTTTTTAAAGATATTAATATTTGTCTTGCTTCAGCAGGTGGCGAAACAAGCAAAAAATTTGCCCCTATTGCAGCGCAATATGGTTGCGTATTTATTGATAACTCTTCTGCCTTCAGAATGGATCCTGAGGTTCCTCTTGTAATTGCTGGAGTAAATGATGAAGACTTAAGAAAACACAAAGGAATTATTGCAAATCCAAATTGTTCAACATCTCAACTAATGCTTCCATTGAAGGCATTAGATGAAAAATATAAAGTTAAAAAGATGATTGTTTCAACATATCAAGCTGTATCTGGCGCTGGTTTAAAAGCAATCAACGAATTAACAGATAACATTAAAACAAATCTTGTTGGCATGCCATATGAACCATCTGCGTTCAAATATGAAATTGCTTTCAATGTAATCCCACAAATTGACATGTTCTGTGACAATGGCTATACAAAAGAAGAAATGAAAGTCACAAACGAAACAAGAAAAATCTTGCACTTTGATGAAAATGTTAAAATTTCATGTACCGCAGTTAGAGTCCCTGTTTATATTGGACACTCAGAAGCTGTTTCAGTCGAATTTGAAAACGAAGTCGACCCAAATGAAGCAAGAGAATTATTAAAGAACACTTGGGGTGTTGAAGTGAGAGATGAAATTTCAGATTTTGTTTATCCAACACCAAAAGACGCAGCAGGCAAAAACCCTGTTTACGTTGGAAGAATAAGAAAATCAATCGCTTTTGATAACGGTCTTGAATTTTTCTGCGTAGCAGATAATTTAAGAATTGGCGCAGCGCTTAACACAGTGCGCATTGCTGAAAAAGTAATAGAAATGGAACTATACTAAATTTATTAAGGAGAAACTTTTATGACATTAAGAATTGATTTAGGCGAAGTAATCACAGCTATGGTAACACCAATGGACTCAAACAAGGCGGTGGATTACAAGGGTGTCGAAAAAGTTTCCAAGCATTTAGTTGAACAAAAGTCTGACGCGATTGTAATTGCAGGAACAACAGGCGAAAGCCCAACTTTGACTTTTGAAGAAGAGGAAGAAATCTTTTTCTGTGCAAAATCTGCGGTAGGAAATGATTGCAAAATCATAATGGGTGCAGGTTCAAACTGTACAGAAACTGCAATTTCGTCTTCAAAAAGAGCTGAAAAAAACGGTGCAGACGCAATTTTAACAGTTGTTCCATATTACAATAAACCATCTCAACAAGGACTTATTGAGCACTTTGGCGCAATCGCAAAAAGCGTTGACATTCCAATTGTCCTATACAATATTCAAGGAAGAACAGGAATTGATATGGCGCCAAGCACAATTGCGTTTTTAGCAAAAGAATATTCAAATATTGTTGCTGTTAAACAGTCAAATGCAAACTTGGATTTAATTTCTGAAATCAAAATGTTATGTCCTAATGATTTTGCAATCTATTCAGGTGATGACTCTTTAACATTGCCAATGATGTCAATTGGCGCACACGGCGTTGTTTCAGTAGCTTCTCATGTTGTTGGAAACGAAATCAAATCAATGATTAGAAACTTTAAAGCTGGTCAAATTACAGCAGCTTCAAACATGCACAAAATTCTATATCCACTATTTAAAAAGATTTTCATGGCTCCAAACCCAACTCCAATCAAAGCTTTGTTATCTAAATTAGAATTGTGCGAAAACAGCGTCAGAAGACCGCTTGTAGAACTAGATGAACAAGCAAGACTTGAACTTGTTGAATGTTTAAATGATGTTTTGGCTAAAATCGGACAATAGTTAACTTAAAAAATTTAAACAAACCTTGCATTTTCAAGTCAAAAACAGAATTTGCAAGGTTTGTTGATATTACATAATTTTAAAATAACAGCAAAAAAGTTTATTTATCACCATTATAGAAATATGAAAATCCAAGCAATTAACAACTTTAATAATTTAATATATTTTTCATCAAAAAAGAAAAAACAACAAAAAAGACACTTAAAAGCTCAAAGTGCACTAGAAAAAGACTTGATGAGCTTTCAAAATGGTCAAAATTTTTTAAAAGAAATTGAAAAATTAGATAAAAAAACCAAAAAAAGATTTGACTCAATGTATAGATGTCATCAGTATCTTAACCTTCCACCAAGGGAGTGTGCTTCTTTAGCATATGCTTTTTGTCAAATTGATGATGATAAATATAATTTCTTAAAAGATAAAATGAAAAGAAATTCAAATTTCACCCCTGAATATGCAAAAGATTTTGCTTATGGTTTGCAAGAAGCAAAAGATACTAAAACATACGAAAAAGCATATGACATGTTTTTAAAATCAAAAATCAGAAAAGATGATGTAATTCTTTTTGCGGATTTAAAAAAACATATTTTTAAAATAGCGCAAGATGAAGAATTGTTTGAAAAATATAATAAAATCGTGCACAAGGGTGCAAATATAACCCACGCTTTTGAAATAACTTATAATTTAGTAAATGAAGATGAGCTTGATTTTGTCATTGGAGAATCTAAAAAATATCTGCCAAAAACAAGCATAATGAGAATTATTAGACTTGCAAATTCAAAAGAGTTAAAAGCAAAATATGATAATTTAATCAAAGAAAACGTTTCAAAACACACAGCTCTCGATTGGGCATTTAGCGATTTGGGCGTTAATGAAGATACACTTGAAATAGTTAAAAAATATTCAAAAGATGTCTATTTTGGTTTATTAAACACTTTATTAAATCAATATGATATTCAAACGGTTGATAAAATCGCAACATTAATTCAAAACGACGTAGATAGCTCAACAGCTATCAGGTTAGCCATGAATGAAGATATTAGCCAAAATCTTAAAATGATGACTTTTCAGCAAAAAAGCAGGTTATTATCTTCGATAATTAAAAATAGCGCGCAAAATCCGCAATATGAAACAAAAGAATTAACCCACTTTAAAAAACTTTTAATCGACAGTTTAAAAATGGCAAACATTGAAGCAAGCGCAAGCAAGGAAGAAATTAGTGCATTATTTAAAAATCTACTTTCAAACAACGACAAAAAGCTTGATAAAACACTTAAAAACTTTGATTTTTCAAAATACGACAAAACTGGTTTACCTCTTGAATATTCAAGAAATGAATACATGGGGGATTTGAACAAATTAACGAAAAATTTAGAAGAAAACGAAAAAAGAGAAATTTTTGAATTATTAGAAATTAAACCAACAATATCAAACGGCGAAATAATAGGCTATGACGGATTTTTGGATTACAACAATCTAAATGAAGAAAATAAAACACAAAAAGAAATCAAAAAAATCACCAAAAAATTTCTTGAAAACAACAACATTAAAACAGGAAACAAAACACTTGATGACGGCTTAAATTCGTTTATTAGTGCAATTAAACCATTTATAAATATCATAGGCAAAAAACAATCACCAACACATGCTTCAACTCTAGATATTCATATTTTCCACGTTTTACAAGAGGCAATTAAAAACCCAGAATTTGAAAATTTATCAAATCAAGATAAAACGATTACAAAATTTGCAATTTTATTACATGATATCTCTAAAAATGAATTTAAACCGGACCTCGAACACCCAGAAAAGTCAGCAATAATCACAAAAAAACTCCTAGAAAATTATCCACTACCAAAAGAGATGAAAAATAGGATTTTTGAGCACGTTTTAAATCACCAATGGCTAATGCTATACAGCAACAATAAATATGACGAGTATCAGCTTGCGACATTGTTTAGAACAAAACAAGATTGGAAAATTACAAAAATTATCACAAACTCAGATTTAAAATCTGTAAATCCAGATTTTTACGCACATCACTATAATGATTTAAATAATGAAAACCTTGAAATTGTTGATAAAACTCTTGAAATATATAATCAATCAGGGCAAATTATCTACCCCTCAAATATAATTAACGAAGAAAAAATCCCAACAATTGATTACAAAGGCAAAAAATTAAAATTAATCAATTTTTCAAAGATGTCTGAAAATCAAGATATGGAAAAATATGGCTTTCAAAAAGGTATAAAAAGAAAAAATCTTCGCTTCTTATCACACGTCACATCAAATCTAGATGAACTGTCTTTTCTTTTAAATTCTGGAATTGAACCAATGCTTTGTGCGACATTTAACACGGCAGGCGCAAAATATGACAAAGTATATTCAAGAGTAAATAATAATTATATTATTACTATTGTTGAAGCGCCGATTGAAAATATTGCAAATGCGCACTATCAAAACCAAGGCTCAGGCAGAAAAAAAGACATCAGATTTTTTAGTTCAATTCATTCAGGCAATAAACAAACGTATCGTTATTTTATTCCCGATTCTATCAAAAAAGAGCTTGAAATAGACAATGAAGACTATGGAATTTTATTTGAGAAGCTAATTTCAAAGCGAAAAATTACACAAATTAAAAATAATGAAATTTTTGAGCTGAAAAATAAAACCCTTAAAGGCGAAGAGGTCAAAAAAGCAATTTTAAAAGCACAAAATGATTTTCTTGACGCATCAAAAAGCTCAAGCAACAATGAAGTCAATCTTTTTAACCCTAAAATTGTCGCTTTAGCAGCATTAAGTGACGACATAAAAAATGTACAAGAAAAACATATAGATTACGCAATCGAGAAAAATATCCCAATATTTCTATTTTAAATAAATTTATTTGTATTCTCATTATGTTTTTGTTAGAATTTTCACAAAATGACAATAAGAGTATAGAAATTGGAGGATAAATTACATGCAAAAACGTGTATGGCTTTTCAAAGAAGGTAATGCCGACATGAGAAACCTTCTTGGCGGTAAAGGTGCAAACCTTGCTGAAATGACAAATTTAGGTTTACCTGTGCCACCAGGATTAACCATTACAACTGAAACTTGTATGGACTATATTAACAATGGCAACAAAATGCCAGAAGGCTTAATGGACGAAGTTAAAGCAGCTTTAAAAGAAGTTGAAGCTCAAAAAGGTCAAAAATTTGGCGACGCAACAAATCCATTATTGGTTTCTGTTCGTTCAGGCGCTAGAGTTTCAATGCCTGGTATGATGGAAACAATCCTTAACCTAGGTTTAAACGACCAAACAGTTGAAGCAATGATTAAATTAACAAACAACCCACGCTTCTGCTACGACTCATACCGTCGTTTCTTAACAATGTTTGGTTCAGTTGCTTGGGAAATGGACAGACAAAAATACTTTGAATCTGAACTTGAAAAAGTTAAAGAAAAAGAAGGCGTTAAACAAGATACTGAAATTTCAGCAGAAGGTTTAAAATCTTTAATTCCTGTATACAAAAATGTTATCAAAGAAGTTACAGGTAAAGAATTCCCTCAAGACCCATATGTTCAACTTCAAGAAGCAATCGAAGCAGTATTCCGTTCTTGGAATATTCCTCGTGCTGTTGCATATAGAAACATGAACAAAATCGACCACAACTTTGGTACAGCAGTAAACGTACAATCAATGGTATTTGGTAATATGGGTGATGACTGTGCAACTGGCGTATCTTTCACAAGAAACCCTGCAACAGGTGAAAACAAATTCTATGGCGAATATTTAACAAATGCGCAAGGTGAAGACGTTGTTGCTGGTATCAGAACACCAAAACCTATCGCTGAATTAGAAAACGAAATGCCAGAATTATACAAACAATACGTTGATATTGCTAAAAAACTTGAACTTGGTTACAAAGACGTTCAAGATATGGAATTTACTATTGAAAAAGGTAAATTATACATTCTTCAAACTCGTAACGGTAAAAGAACAGCAGCAGCTGCTGTTAAAATTGCTGTTGATATGGTTAAAGAAGGCATTATCACAAAAGAAAGAGCTATCCAAATCGTTGACCCATATACAGTTAACCAAATCTTACTTCCATGTTTTGATGCTAAAGCATTAATGGACGCTAAGAAAATTTCATCAGGTGTAAATGCTTCTCCTGGTGCTGCTGTTGGTAAAATCGTATTTGATACAGAAGAAGCTGCAACTCGTGGCGAAGCGGGCGAAAAAGTTATCTTAGTTCGTATTGAAACTTGCCCAGACGACATTCACGGTATGGCAGTTGCTCAAGGTGTATTAACTCTTCGTGGTGGTGCTACATCTCACGCAGCAGTAGTTGCAAAAGGTATGGGTAAACCATGTGTATCTGGTTGCGAAGATATTAAAATCGACCTTGAAAAAGAAACATTAACTGCAGCTGATGGCACAGTTTACAAAAAAGACGATATCATCTCTCTAGATGGTGGTAAAGGTCTTGTAATGGCTGGCGAAGTTAAACTAGTTGAAGCTCAAATTGATGAAAACTGGAATACATTCTTCTCTTGGGTTGATGAAATCAGAACAATGAAAGTTGAAGCAAATGCAGATACTCCAAAAGACATCATCAATTCATTAAAATTTGGTGCTGAAGGCGTTGGTCTTTGCCGTACAGAACACATGTTCATGGATCCAGAAAGACTTCCTTGGGTTCAAAAAATGATTATCGCAGGAACTCCTGAAGCAAGAAAAGAAGCTTTAGCAAAACTTCTTCCAATGCAATATGCTGACTTCTATGCAATGTTCAAAGAATTAGGTGATAAACCATTAACAGTTCGTTTATTAGACCCACCACTTCACGAATTCTTACCAAACAAAGAAGATTTAATCGCTGAAGTTGCTACATTAAAAGCTCTTGGTAAAGACGCAACAGAAAAAGAAGAAATGCTTCACATTGTTGAAGGTTTATCAGAATCAAACCCAATGATGGGTCTTCGTGGTTGCCGTCTTGGTTTAACATATCCTGAAATCAATGAAATGCAAGTAAGAGCAATTTTTGAAGCTTGCTGTGATTTGAAAAAAGAAGGCTACGCTGTTAAACCTTGGGTTATGATTCCATTAATCGGTCATGTTAACGAATTGAAAACTGCGAAAGAAATCCTAGTTCGCGTTGCAAAAGATGTTATGACTGAAAAAGGTATCGAAGTAGAATATAAATTTGGTACAATGATTGAAATTCCTCGTGCAGCTATCACTGCTGATGAAATTGCTCAATATGCTGAATTCTTCTCATTTGGTACAAACGACTTAACTCAAATGACATTCGGTTACTCTCGTGACGACGCTGAAGGTAAATTCTTAAACAGATATGTTGAACAAAAAATCTTAGCGTCTAACCCATTTGAAACACTTGATACAAAAGGTGTTGGCGAATTGGTTAAAATGTCAATGGAAAAAGGTAAAGCTGTAAATCCTGCACTTGTTGGCGGTGTTTGTGGCGAACACGGTGGCGACCCTGATTCAGTTAAATTCTGCCACAAAATTGGCTTGAACTATGTATCATGTTCACCATTCAGAATTCCACAAGCAAAACTAGCTGCAGCTCAAGCAGTTTTAGAAAATAAATAGTTTTGTTTTAATATTAAAAGACCCACAGAAATGTGGGTCTTTTTGTTTAAATACATTTTTATTTTTTACTTTTTTGAATTATAATTAAACTTATGGAAAATACATTAAACAAAGCGCTTGATTTAATAAATGAAGAAAACTACATTGAAGCGCAAGGCATTTTAAAAAATATATTAGAACAAGATGACAAAAACAAAGAGGTAATCAAAAACCTTGGCTTATGCGAAATTAATCTTGATAACCCAATTGGTGCAATTGAGATGTTCAAACGCGCATATGAATTAGATAATTCTGACGCTCTAAGCCTTTTTTACCTAGCAAGTGCTAAAACGCAAATTGGCGAAAAAGAAGAAGCAATTGAATATTTTAAAAAGGTTTTGTCTTTGCGCCCAGACTATCTTGATGTCTATAAAAATCTTGCAATGATTTATATTGAATTTTCACAAATTGAAAACGCAATTGAAATTATGCAAGAAGCATTAAAAAATGAAAATCTTGAATTTGATTATTCTTGTTTTTATATTTTAGCAACGGCATATATGCTTAAAAAAGACCAAAAAAATGCGTCAATTTACCTTGAAAAAGCCCTTGAATTAAACCCAAATCATATTCAAATAATGAATTCGCTAGCGGTTTGTTATATGAATCTTGAGCAAGACAAAAAAGCGCTCGAGCTTTTAAATAGCGCTTTTGAAGTGGACGAAAAAAACTCTTTAACTTTATATAATCTTGGTGTTTATTTTGAAAACAAAGAAGACTTCAAAAAAGCTCTTGAATATTTCAAAAAATCATATGACATTGAACCATCTGTTTCAATGCTTTCATCAATGGCAAATTGTGCAACAAAAGCGCAAGATTTCGCACTTGCCGCAAATTTATATAAAAGTTTAATTGTAACCTATCCAAATAATTCTCAATATAGAATTAGCTACATTGAAGCCTTAGAAGCTCAACAGGAATATAAAGAAGCATTGATGAACGTTAATCTTTTATTGGCGGTTGATGAAAAAAATGTTGAACTTGCAAAGAAAAAAGGTTCGTATCTGCGCAAATTAAACTATTTTGATGAAGCGATTTGCGTGTTTGATGGATTATTAAAACGCGGAAAAGTGGATATTGAGGTTTATTATAATCTTGCTTTTTGCTATGTTGAGCTTGAAGACAACGATAAAGCGCAAGAAATGTTTAAAAAATGTATTACTCTAGAGCCAAATAACCCATATGCACACAAAGACCTTGGCGTTTTATATTTGAAAATGAACGCATATGATTGGGCGCTAGATGAAATTGAGCAAGCAATCAAACTTGAAGATGATGTCGCTGAATTTCACTATTCATATGGCGTATGTAATATGATGCTAAATAAAACAGATGTTGCAAAAGAGGCATTTAAAAAAGCTGTTGAATTAGACGACACATCAGCAGACGCTTTTGCATATCTTGGCTATATTGCATTAATTGAAAATCAACTAGATGTTTCTTTTGAACTTTTACAAAAAGCGCTAAAAATAGATCCAATGAATTTCTTAGCAAAAAATCATTTAGCAAAATATTACTTCTCTCAAGCAAAATATGAAACAGCAAAAGAATTATTGCTTGACGTTATTCAAACAACAAAAGATGACGAAACAATGAATATGCTTGCAATTTCATATATGGAAACAAAAGAAGAAAAAAATGCAATGGGTATTTTTTCAAAATTAATCGCTAGATACCCACAAAATCACATTCTTTTGACAAATTTAGCTAAGTGCGAGCTAAAATGTAACAGAAAAAAAGAAGCGCAAGAACACCTCCGTCAAGCATTATTAATATTTGACGATTATGAACCAGCATTAAAACTTTTAGGAGAATAAAAGATGGAAGATAAAAAGATAATTGTTTCAGGCATGCGTCCAACCGGCAAATTGCACCTTGGACACTATTTGGGAGTTATCAAAAATTGGGTTGAACTTCAAAATCAGTTTGACAGTTATTTTTTTATTGCTGATTGGCACGCGCTGACAACAAAATATAACCAAACAGAAAATATGATTCAAAATGTGCGTGATGTTGCTCTTGATTGGCTTTGTTGTGGAGTTGATCCAAACAAAGCAACAATTTATCTGCAATCATTAGTTCCTCAAACAGCACAACTACACATCTATCTTTCAATGATTACACCTCAAAACTGGGTTGAACGCGACCCAACTTTGAAAGATTTGGCAAAAATTATGAAAGATAAACAAGAAAACATGTCTAATTTGTCATATGGACTTTTTGGATATCCTGTTTTAATGACGGCAGATATTTTAACCTTTAATGCAGATTTTGTGCCTGTTGGAATTGACCAAGTAGCACACGTTGAATTATCTCGCGACATTGCAAGAAGATTTAATAACATCTATAAAACAGATTATTTCACAGAACCTCAACCAAAATTGACCCAAATCCCTCTTTTAAAAGGGTTAGATGGCAACAAAATGGGCAAATCATTCAATAATGACATTAAAATTTCTGATACAGCTGAAATTACAGAAAAGAAAATCAAAACAGGCGTAACAGACAGAAACAGAATTCGCAGAGATGACAAAGGAAATCCAAGCAATTGCGAAGTCATTTTCGATTATTGGAAAATTTTTGGTTCAGAAGAAGAAATCAAAACAGTTTGCGACGGTTGCCAAAATGCAACAATGGGTTGTGCGGAATGTAAAAAACGTTTAGCGGATAAAATGAACTCAACGCTTGCGCCAATAAGAGAAAAAAGAATTGCGCTAGAAAATAATTTAGAAGTTGATGAAATTATTCACGAAGGCTCTAAACGCGCACAAATCAAAGCACAAGAAGTGCTTGATGGCGCAATCGAAGTTATAAAAATGTACAAATAGATAGGATAGAAAATGGATATATTAGAAATTTTTGAAGAATTGGCGTCAATTCCATCTCCTTCATTGGGCGAAATTAACGTCTCAAATAAAATATTAGAATATACTTATAATAACGGAATTAACGCGTTTTACGACAATTACCAAAATTTAATTATTAATTTACCGGCAAACGACCCAAATAAAAAACCAATATTATTATCAGCTCATATGGACGTTGTTGGAAACTCAGCACCTGTAAATATCAGATATTCTGAAGATAGAAAATATATCCAAACAGATGGCACAAGAACACTTGGGGCAGATGACAAAGCAGGGATTGCAGTTGCACTAAAATTAGCAATATATTTAGCAAAAAACCCAGAAATTAAACACGGCGGTTTAGAAATTGTTTTAACAAGAGATGAAGAAACAAACATGTCAGGCATTAACCACGTTGAGTTTGATAAAATCGAAAGCGAAAACGTATTAGTTTTGGATTCTGATAGCCTTGGTAATTTTGAAATTGCAGGCGCAGGCTATACAAAATTAGATATTGAAGTTACAACAAAACTTGGTGGTCACAGTGGAAATGATATTCAAGACAAAAAACGCTATAATGCTGCAAAATTAATCGCAGATTTAGTTTCAAAACTTCCAAATGGTGCTTATAAAGTTGAAAAAGGTTTCACAATAACATCTTGTAATCTTGGTTCAATCGTTGCTGGCGCAACAGATATTGGTTTAGAGCGCATTTTAGAACAAGAAAATCCAAACAAACCATATTCAAAAACATTAGTTGACTTGTGCGCAGATAATATCATCAACACAAAAGCATATGCTCATTATTCACTTAGAAGTTCAAATCAAAAATATGAATTTGATTTAATTGACAAATTTCAAAAACAAATTGATAAATTTAACAAAAAATATGGCGAATATGCAAATGCAAAATTATCCATAAAAGTTCATATGCCAATGTTTGAAAAATCGCCAAATCAAGAAATGGCACAAATTGCAAAACAAGTTGGCAAAAAAATTGATTTGCCAATTAAAGTTCAATCTTTCCATGCGGGCGCTGAAACGCACATATACGCAAATAAAACAAATAAATATGGTAAGAAGTTTAAACCTGTTTTGGTTGGTGTCGCAAACATTGATTCAATGCACTCGCCAAATGAAAAAATGGAAATTGATAGTTTATATACAGGTTATGAATTTATTAAAAAATTATTCCTAGAATACAATAGCTAAATTTGTTGCATAACTTAAATTTTGCTTGTTTTGAAAATGTGTTTATGATATTTTCTAAGATATATCTAATCACCAAAAGGAGAAAAAATGAAAAAATACGATTTATTCACAATAATTAAACCTAACCTAGACAACGAAGAAGCAGACAAAGTTGTTGCTAAAGTTGAAGAAATCATCAAAAATCTAGGTGGTGAAGTTGTGTCAGCAGACAAAATGGGCAGAAAGAAAATGGCATATGAAGTTGCTGGTTTTACTGATGGTTTTATGGTAAACCAAGTTATCACTATCCCTGCTGATAAAATTGCTGAATTAAAAAGACAACTAAAATTAAATGATTCAGTTATTCGTGTAATGTTCACTGTAAAGGAAGCATAAGATGACTTTAGCGAAAGCATTTGTTACAGGCACAGTTGTTAAGGCGCCTGAAAAAAGATTTACCCCAAACGATATGGCGATTGCGGGTTTCACAATCAATATTGACCAACAAAATGAAACTCTTGTCAGAGTTGTTGCTTTTGGTCAATTAGCAGAAAATATTGCAAGCACAGTTGCTGCGGGCGATATGGTTGCAGTTGAAGGTAAATTGCAAACAAATACTTTCAAACTTCCAAACGGTAAAGATAAAAAAGTATTTGAAATTAATGCAAGCGTAATTGAAAAAATGGGCGCTGGTGCTCCTGTTTCTCAAGCGGCTGCACCAAGTTCAGATATTGTTTCGTTTAATCAAGATGAAATCGCACAAGATTTAATTGACGAAGACGAAATACCTTTCTAAACCCTCACAAGTTCAGGTTTAGAAAGTGGTCGAAATTAAAAAACTAGAAAAGGATTAATTAAAAAAATGGCTAAAGACTTAAAAGATCTTAAAAAGAAAAAAAATTGCACATTCTGCAACGATAAAATCGATACATTAGATTACAAAGACACATCTAAATTAAAAAGATATTTATCAGAAGCAGGTAAAATTCTTCCAAGAAGAATTACTGGCACATGTGCAAAACACCAAAGAATGTTATCAAATGCTGTTAAAAAAGCAAGAGAATCTTCTTTGATGGGTTATGTTTTTGAAAACTAATTAAAAACTTTTTCAAAATGCCTCAAGTTCGCTTGGGGCATTTTTGTGTTAATATGAATTTATGATACATATCGGTTGCGACATAGAAGATATATTAAGATTTAAAAATAAAGATGAAAAATTTTTAAATCGCATTTATACTCAAAAGGAGTTGGATTATTGTCTAAAATCCAAAAATCCAGCACCGCACCTTTGCGCCAGATTTTGCGCAAAAGAAGCAACTGTAAAAGCATTGTCTAATTTGTATCCAAAAACAGTGCCATATAACAATATTGAAATTTTGAAGAATGAAAATGGCTCTGTTTATATTAATATTCTAATTGATGAATTGAAAAAATATCACTATTCGCTTTCAATTTCACATGAAAAAGAAAAATCACTAGCATTTGTTATTATCGAGGAGTAAAAATGTACAACGTATTTGTTAAAAAACAAGGTAGCTACAACGCTGATATGGTCGGCGAATTCAGCAATATTAACGACGCAGTTGCGCTAGCTAATAGCTTAAAAGAAAAAGACGAAACAATTTCATATACAATCGAAGAAACATCAGGACACTTCGACAGCTACGGCGAACCAATTTCAACAGTTGTTAGACGCGGTTAAAACATATCTGTTTCGTAGTTTAAATCAAATTCTTGTGCAATTTTTTCCAAAAATTTATGACGGATAATTTTGCCTTTTGGGCTGTTTAAAAATTCCATTAGTTCATCATAATTTTTTTTAATAATGTTGTGCGCTTTATCAAAATCAAGCTTTTTATATGGCGCCATCATGCAAGCTCGATTTAAAACTTGATCATAATTTTGATTTAAGTCATCACCCAACTCAACGCCAAATTTTAAAAGCATCTCATTCGCTTCATCTGCACTCATATCGCTACAATCGCGCCCAAGAATAGAAGAAAGATAATCTTGCGCAAGTTTTGTAAAATCTTCGCTATTAATTTCACAATCGTAACCTAATTCGCTCAATCCCATTATACAAAGTCTTTTTTCAAAATCGGTATATAAATCAAAATATGGTTTTTCTAATTTAAAAGGATAAGTCTTTGAAACCTTGGAATATTGCCCATTTTCCATTATTGCTTCTTCGCTTTTTGCGTCAGTTGCCAACAATGTTGCAACATCTCCAGTCGATAAAGGCATATAAATTGGGTGCCCATGCATCATTACAGCATTTTTAACGATTAAATCAGGATTAATGGAAACACTTTCGCTATTGCCAAGTTTTTCATCTAATATTTCCCCACTTGGTGCAATCACAACAGAATATTCTTTTCCATCATCTTTTAAATGCTGAATTATTTTTTGTTTAGCATATTCAATGCTTTTATCTTTTTCATTATTTTGTTTAACAAAGCAATCATTTTCCAAAACCAAATTGGGTGTTTTTTCTTTTTTGGTTTGATTATTAACTGAGTTTACTTTTCCTGTAAAACTAATAGATTTAATCATTTTATACTTCCTTATATAAAATAATAAAAACAATATTGACCCTAAAATTGCCAAAAAACCGACACTAATGTGTCGGTTTAATTATTTTATACAATTATTATTTTGTTTGTTGAATGAAATTTTGCATTGTATATTTTTGATTTGCAGGGCTCAATTGTGGAGCCTTTGCAACTTGAGGAGCAGGAGCAGGTGCTTGCTCTGGAGCTTTTGCTACTTCAGCTGGAGTTGCCTGAGCTTGTGGTTGTTGAACTTCTGGAGCTGGAGCTTGAGTTTGTTGCTTTTTAGCCTTGTTTTTTGAAACAAAATAAGCACCACCTAACACAGCAACTGCAGCAACTAAAGCTGTTGCAACTTTGTTGCCTTTTACGATTTCTTTAATTTTACCTGTAAAGCTAGTTGCAGAATTTTTAATAGCAGTGCCAGCATTACTAGCTTCATTTTTAATAAATTCAGAAGTAGTAGCGTCAACATTTTCTGCTGTATTTTTAACTACAACATCACTTTGTTGTTTTAAGCCAGAAATGAAATCGTCGCTAATGATAACCGCTTTGCTAACAGGAGCAGAAGGTTCGTTTTTAAAACCTTTAAAGAAGAAATCTTCATATTGTTTTAAAGCAGATTTACCATCATTAGTATCAACGTTATTATGCCAATCCATTGGTCTTGTGATAGCATTAAATCTCATTTTGTCGATATCAGAATCTGAAATCGCAACTGCACGTTTGATTTGCTCTGCAATATCTGTTGACATAACATCATCACGATATAAACGCAAAGCTTTTTGATAATCACCTGATTTTTTAGCTTCTGCTAAAATTTCATCAGCTGACATTTCTTTTTTAAGTTCAATTCCGTGTCTTGCACGTTTTTTGTTTGCTAAATCAAAATCTTTTTTAATTTTTGCAGATGCTTTATCTAAAGCTTCAACAAGCTTTTTGCCAGCAGGCGTAGCTTCAAGCTCTTCTTTAGTTAAATTATCTGGATTGATTGCATAGAAACCATTTTCCATTTTTAAACCAGTAGCAGTTTTAACACCATCTTTAAAATCGATAACTGTGCGTTTCATACCACCTGTGTTTGAACCGATAACCAAGCCACCTCTTGCATATGTTTCTTGCGGAGTTAAGCCACATGGCTCAAATCTGCTTGAGAAAATCGCAAAATCAGAAGCACTTGCCATTGCGTCAGATGGACCCCAGCCGTCGATAAATGCGAAACGACCTTTTAATTCGTCCATGTTAACAATCTTTTTAAGAATATCTTTAATTTTTGTGCCTTCAGCACCATTATCTAGACCACCGCAAACAACAAATAATGATTTTTTATCATCTGCATCTGATTTAACAAATTTGATAATACCATCTAATAATTCATCAATACCTTTTTGGAAATCGCCTCTACCCCAGCTAACAAACAATTTTGGGTTAGTTTCTTGGACAGCATTAATTGTATCTTTATTCATTGAAGTTGTGATTATTGCTGGTTTTGCAACACCTGTAACAATATGTTCTTTTTTCATTCCTTCAGGCAATTGTCCAATTTCGCCATCATTATATTTTACAATTCTTTCAATAAAGTTTAATTTATTTGCTTTTTTAACTTTTGCAACTTCTTTAACGTCAACTTTTTCAGGATCAAAAGTTAACATTGGTTTAATTGGAGAGCCATCAGCAAATTTAAACAATTCCTTATCTGAATCTTTTAATGTTTCAAAATATTGTGGGCTGTAATATGTCGCTGCAGTAGATGAAATTTGCAATTCGCGAGCTGGTTTTGCTAAACCATTTGTAACACCCATTAAATGACCTTCGTCTTTTAATTCTTTTAATGAGTCAGTCAAACCTTCAGCAAACTCTGGGTTAGAAACAATTTCTTCAACATATCCTGGAGAAACACCAGCGATATTAATAAAACCATCTTTTGCAAGGTTAATAGGAATCATACTTGGGTTGATTGTGTCTAATTCATCTAGCATACCAGGCATTAGATTTTTCCAAAATTCTTTTTGCGCAGCAACTGCCTCTGGTCCTTGTTTAGAGAAAAGTTCTTTATATTCAACGCTTTCAACCACTTTTTTAAATTGTTCAGGAGTAGCCAAAGCCTTAAACATGTCATATTCTGAAGAGCCTAATCCTTGATAACCACCTCTACCAATGTTGTGAATAATATATCCAACATTGACATCTTGATACATTGGATTACCTTTAATTGCTTCGTCTTGAATAAACTTAGCAGCTGCAGATGGGTGCCAATCGTGAATTACAAAGTTTTTAGGGTCAAATTCAACACCATTTACACCAGCAAGACTTTCTTTGTGTCCCATAGCGTCTACTGTTGCTTTTGCAAACTGTGCATAATTTTCATATAACTGACCGCCAACATAAGCATATTCGCCACCAGTTCTATTTGCGTATTGTTTTACCATTGCAGAAGTTTTTGGAACATCAACAACAAAAACTCTTGCGCTGTTTCCTTTTGGTAAAAAGTTTTCTGAAACATTTGCAGTTGCTTCATATATGCGATATGGAACATCTTGAATGTTTCCATTAACATCTACGTCTTTTATAGTTCCTTGTAACAACTCAGCTAGTTCTGTTTTTGAGCCGTTAAATTTGGTAACTTGTGAAATATCTTCAGCACCAGCAACGAAATATGGTTTGCCATTTTCTGTTGCTGCAAAAACTTCTGTAACACCATCTGTTGTAATTACGTCGCCGTTATAATATGGAATAAAGAAATTATGTTGTGTTGCAACTCCGTCTTCAGGTAAATAACTACCCCATTGTTTAATCCAATCGTTAATTACAGTTGCAACTCCACCACCTTTGGTTAGAGCGCCTTCTGATATTAAATGAGCAACTTGTTTTGGGTTGCCACCAGTAAAAGAAATCACGGAATCAATCTTTGCAGGCTTTGAAATTTGAGCCTTTCCTAATGCTGTTAAACCCATGCTTGTATCTTTAGAAAATTCATTAACATTTGCTTGATTAAAATTTTGCGCATTAGATTTAAAACCTAATTGCATATTGCTTTTGCGCACATTTTGCAAATTGATTTTGTCAATTTTCATAATATATATTCTCCTAACAACACATTTGGTTTCTTTATGTTACCACATAAATAAAATTAATGAAGGATAAATATTGCCTAAAAGAAGAATGTAATATTTGATATAGTTTCAATTTGTTACAAAAATTTACATTTAATTCAAAAAAATTAAAGTCATGCAAAAATTGCGCCGTTATCGAAAATGTATAAGGAAAAAGGTGTGTATGAATTTAAGAGAAATCAAGCACGGTTTTGAGAAATATCTCATTAATAAGCAACAACAAGAAAACTTCTTCACCAAAAAGAGTGTAGAAGAACTTGATACGTCCATATTTTCAAATATGG
>JAFQOV010000023.1 GCA_017402995.1 Candidatus Gastranaerophilales bacterium | reverse complement strand
AACCGGAGAGGAATTTGAACGTTTTAAGCTTTTTATGTTTCATTGTATAGAAATTATTGTATAAGGTGTTCAAAACCTCGACTGTTTTATTCAGGAGTTAAGTTTTGAAGCGTTGCAAAGAAACAAAACAATTTAATCAAGCCCAATATTTTCTTCTTTTTTGGTTCTGTTTTTTCTTCTTTTGATTGCGGCGCATGAGCGCAAAAGAAGAAAAAATGAACAAGGGCTTTAGTTCTTTAAAAAAATATTCAAGAGCAAAGCTCTTTAAAATAAAACTTTTTTAGAATTTTTCAAAATACCTCTTGTCAAAAAAAAAAAAAACGATATAATCTTTCCAAACACAAAAAACATTCTACTAAAACACAAGGAATAATATGAAAAAATACTTAATTTTGAGAGCATTCTCACTTGTTGAGATGCTAATCACGCTTGTCGTGGTTTCGGTGCTGTTATCAGCTTTTGTACCTGTAATTACAAAAAAGATGACAAAGAATATTGATATCACAGCAGGTGGAAGTTCGGCACCTGTTGGCACAATTGTGATGTGGCTTGGGAAAAATCCACCTGATGGGTGGCTTGTTTGTAATGGACAAGAATATTCAAATACAACATATCCAAAATTAGCTGATTTTTTAGGGAAAGATGAAAACGGGAAATATACAGTTCCTAATATGAAGGGATATATTCCAATTGGTGCAACTGATGATGATATTGATGATGCAATTGATGGCAACAGTTTTTATAATAAGTAGTTTTGAGGAAGTTTGAAGATGAAAAAGAGTTTAATTATATTTTTAAGTTTGATATTTATAAGTATGACAGCGCGCGCTGTTGGGGTGGATTGTTGGGAAGAAGTTGACGCTACTTTTAATCCGAACACTGTTTCAAAGATGCAAGATATTTTAGGTGATAAAGTAACTATTACAAGAGTTAAAACAGAACTGAAAATAATAGCAGGAAGCATATCAAATTATTCAGTTGCAGCAGGTTGCACTAGCAGTTCCTGCATTTTCAGATATCCTGAATTAAGAGAGATTACATTGCCCATCAATCAATATTTGGTAACAACCGACAACTCAAAAAACATATATTACCTTGAAGTAGACAATACGCCCGCAGATCAAAGTGTTAAAAATTCAGGCACATATACAAACGGCGTGGCATTTGATCTTTATAATGATAGTGATTTAAAATTACGAAACCCTTTTGTAAGAAGAGCAACTGCTACTGGAAGCACATATTCCATATCTATGCATTCTCACGATTATGATGCAAACATTCTTGGAGCAACCTATATCCACACCTATTGCATAGTAAACACAAACTCTGGCGGTGGTGGTGGAGGCAGTGCAGGAGCTGCTGTGAATTACATCATTAAAGCAAAATAATTTTTTATCATATTATTTTATGTTTCACGAGGGCTCTGCCCTCTTTTTTTTAAAATAGCATATTTTTAATTTACAGAAAATATTTGTTATATAATTAACATATGAAAAAAGAAGAAACTAAAAAAATCAAAGTCGCATTTCCACATATGGGCACAATTTATGTCGCATGGGAAATGGCATTGAAATCAATTGGCGTTGAAGCATTTATCCCGCCATATACAAGCAAAAAAACACTTTCCTTAGGCACCAAAAATTCACCAGAAGCAATTTGCCTGCCTTACAAATTAATTTTAGGCAATTTTATTGAAGCAATTGAAGGCGGGGTAGATTACGTTTCAATGATTACTTCTCCTGGGATTTGCAGGTTAGGTGAATATGGAAGAAATATTGAACAAGTATTAATTGAGCTTGGATACAGCGCAAATTATATTGAGCTAAGCTTATATGATGGCATTAAAGGAATGATGGATTATTTGGTTCGTTTAAGCGGTTCAAAAAATTATTTAAAATTAATGAATGCAATTTTTTTAGCAATCAGAACAGTTTTTGCAGTAGATGAATTACAATCATTTTTGTCGTATCATAGAGCGCGCGAAATCCGCATAGGAGATAGTGAAAAAGCTTTTAATCGAGCAATTCAATATATTAGAAGCGCAAATAATGCAAAAGAACTTTCAAAAGCTCTTAAAAAAGGTTTAAGCGAGATTTCAAGAGTTAAAATTGACAAAAATCGCGACATTTTGCACGTTGATTTAACAGGTGAAATTTACATTGTTAATGATGAATTTTCAAATCAAAACATGGAGCGTGAGCTTGGCGCAATGGGCGTTCAAGTCAGACGCTCTTTAACGATTTCATCATTTTTAAAAGACGCCATTATTCCAAAAATGTTTAAAAAAGGCGAAACGCACCTTGAGCGTGCATATCGTTTAGCAAAACCATACCTAATGCGCGACATTGGCGGAGACGCACTTGAGTGCATTTCTGATGTTATGTATGCAAAAGAAAGAAATGTTGATGGATTAATCCATGTTTCACCGTTTACTTGTATGCCAGAAATTATGAGTCAAAATATTTTCCCAAAAATGCGAGAAGATGTTAATTTGCCAATTTTATCATTAATTATGGACGAGCAAACAGGCAGAGCTGGCTATATCACGCGTCTTGAGGCTTTTGTTGATTTAATGCGTCGCAAAAAAATGAAACAAAAAATTCAAGAACAAAAAAACGCACAAAAGGTATAATGAAAAAATAATTTTAACGTGTTATAATCCCTATAAAATATAGGGATTTTTTGTGGACAAAGAATTAAATAATATTTTAGAAGTTAAAAATTTATCAGTCGGTTTTAAAATCGAAGATAATTTTTATTTTGCAATAAATAACATTAACCTTTCTTTTGAAAAAGGCAAAATCCACGCCATTGCAGGAGAATCTGGGTGTGGAAAATCTGTTTTTATTAATTCAATATTAAAATTATTGCCAAAAAATTCCGAAATTAAATCTGGCGAAATTTTATTTAACAACGAAGATTTGCTTAAATTATCAGAAAAGGAATATTCAAAAATTAGAGGAAAAAAGATTTCCCTAATCCCTCAAGACCCATTTATGTCGCTAAATCCTTTATATACAATTGAAAATCAGCTTTTTGAAATAATAGACAAAAAAGAAAAAGACAAATATTCAATTGCTTTTAAGGCATTAGAAGAAGTTAAAATTAAAAATATTGATTCTGTTTTAAAATCATATCCACACGAACTATCTGGCGGAATGAAGCAAAGGGTGATTATCGCAATGAGCTTAATTGCGCAAGCAGAAGTGATTTTAGCAGACGAGCCAACAACAGCGCTAGACGTTTCTGTATCTAATTCAATTTTAAATTTGCTAGTTGAATTAAAAAACAAAGGCAAAACAATAATTTTAATTACACATGATTTATCTATCGTGGCAAATTATTGCGATAGTGCGACAATTATGTATCTTGGTGATGTTGTTGAAAACAATAGCGCAAAAAATCTTTTTAAAAACCCAAAACACCCATATACAAAGGCTCTTTTAGGAGCTTTACCGACAAAAAGAGGTAAAAAGCTAGAAAATATTAAAGGCAAAATTTCGCCGATTAACGAGCTTATTTCAGGTTGCAAATTTCACCCAAGATGCAATTGCGCATTTGAAAAATGCAAAACAGAAAAGCCAACTTTAAAACAAAACAAAACTTCAAACGTTGCTTGCTTTTTATGTGATTAAAAAGTTTTAAGAACTTCTTCAAAAAGATTTAGAGGAAAACCAATGACGTTATTTAATTCACCATTTAATTCTATTGCAAAATCAAAATTTTCGTCTTGAATTCCATAGCTTCCAGCTTTATCTAAAGGATTTTTTGTTTGAATATAGTTTAAAATTTCTTCATCTGATAACTTTTTAAAAGTTACAAATGTTTTTTGTGTTGCCGTGATGATTTTTTCATTTTTAGCTAAACAAATTGAAGTCGCGACAAAATGAGTCTTATCAGACAAGCTTTTTAACATCTCAAACGCTTCGTTTTCATCTTTTGGTTTGCCAAGAATTATATCGTTCAAAACAACAACGGTATCCGCCGAGATGATTAATTTATCTTTTCCAATACGGTTTTGAACATCTAGCGCTTTTTGCTTTGCGCAATTTTCAACTAATTCATTGGAAAATTTAAGGTTGTTAATTTTTTCATCATAATTTGATGAAACAATCTCAAAATTATATCCAGCCTTTTGAAGAATTTCTTTTCTTCTTGGCGAATTTGAAGCTAAAATCATTTGCATAGCCAAATTATTCCTTATTCAAAAGATTTAATTGTTTGCAACAGATTCATAATCTATCCCGCCACTCGCAAGAGGAAGAATGAAGACATCTTTGCAAAATACGTTTGGTTTTTCTTTTCCGTTTATGTCGAAATATAAAAAACCATATTCAGACAAACTATCCGTTGGCGCGGTTTCACCAGGAAAACAGGTCGTTTCAGCATAGCCACCTTCATAAGGAGTAAAGTCAATTCCAAAACAAGCACCGTCTTTTAAATAAAAAACATTATACCCCATGCTAGCACAATAAGTTCCAACAGGTGTAGAGCGTATTCCGGTTAAATATTTTTTATATAAATTGCCTAATTTATGAGAAGCATTGCCTGATGTATTCATAATGAAATTCAAAGTATCTGCTTGATAGATTGTTTCCATTGTTCCATTAGCAGAATTATTCATTAAAATTTGAGTTGTTGCCGTATCTATTTCAGATAAAACTTTTTTTGCTAAAACTTGCAACCCTTTTTCTTGAAATTCAGCAGGTTTTAATGTTGAAATCATAATTGTTGCAATAATGCCAAGAATTGTCATCACAAGTATGGCTTCAGCCATTGTAAACGCACGTTTATTTTCATTAAACCAACTCATAGATTAATTATACAGATTTTTGAGTAGTTTCAAAGAATTAAAAAACAAAATCATTTAAAAAGACCATAGCTTTTGCGCTGTTATTTGTTATCTTCTTGCTTTTTAAGCTCTTCTTCTTTTTTTAATTGTTCTTGTTTTTCAGCTTCTTTTGCTTCAGCTTCTTTTGCAGCTTTTTCTTCTTGCTGTTCTTTAATTTGCTGCTCTTTATCTACTTTGACTTGGTTTCTTTTAATTCTCATCATGATTTCAGACGCTCTAGTGTTAAGGTCGTTCATCAATAATTCTGAATTTGCTTGTGATAAAGCGGCATCTTCAAGATTTTGTTTAACCATGTTTGCAAGATTTACTTCAGTTGCATTTTGAACAGGAGAAGCTGCTTCCGCCACATTTGGAACGCTGTTATTATTTTCAACTTTTACATGCCATAAGTCAGCATATTCTCTTTGAACGCCATTAATTTTGAATGTTGCACCTTCTTGTTGCATTAGTTGATTTCCTTTGCCATCAAAGTTATCAATTAATGTTGTTTCATCTGTTTTCGCTAATGAAATTTCAGAAATTCCTAACTCAGATAATGATTTTGCTTCAGACAAATATCCATCTGTTTTCATCATTAATCCATGTTTTTCTTCTAAAATTTTCAAGTCATTAGCGTCTAAAGTTCTATCTTCATCATTAATTAAGCCTTCATTTTGCGCTAAAGCTTTTAAAGCTTCAAAACCATCTTTAAAGCCATCTTTAACGCCATCACCATCTAAATCAGTATTGTCGCCAAAGACTTCTAGACCACTTTCACCAACAATTCCGTCTTTATCTGCGTCAAATACTAAAATCGCATCTGCTGCATTATAAATTGTATCCATTTCATTGTCGCCATCAATATCAAAATTAATTAAAGTACCAGAAGTTTTAACCCCGTCACCGTTTAAGTCAAAAGCAAGAGGAGAGGCTGTGCGGAAACAAGCATTGTCATATTTAATTGAAGACGAATCTTCGACGGTGAAAACAATTTTGCCATCGCCGAAATCTTTATCTTTATAATCATACATTACGCCACTACCGCGCTCGATAATGTCGTATCCACTTTTTTCAGCCATTTGTCTGACAAGAGTTTTACCATTTTTCGCCATATCATAAATATGATAATTGTTATCTGAGTCGCCTGGAGCAATGATATATCTTGGGTTTCCGTTAGATAGTTTTTCGCTCAAGTCGATATTATTTTCCTCAACAAATTTCCATTCTTCATCAGAAATTGTACCAAAATTTTGCTGAATTAAATAATCGTAATCGCTTATTTGTTTTTTAATTTGTTCAATTTGTTCTGGGTATTGTTCAACTTTTTCATTTAAACTTGTTTTAAGAGTTGTATTTTGTTGGATAGAAGCATTTTGTGTTGCAATTTCAGATTCAAAAATAGAAATTTGAGAAGTACAATCCATAATAATTTTATTTGAATCATTGATTTCTGCTTTGCAACCATTAATCAAGCCTTCATATCTTGTTAATTCAAGTTGAAAGCCTGCAACTTCGCGCATTTTTTGAGAAGATTGAGAAGAAAGAGTCGAAATTAAAGAAACTGTATACGAATCAGGGAAAATTCCATTCATTCTTTCAGAAATATATTCGCCATAATCACCATCTTTTTCAGGGTCATAGTTATACAGCGCTTCCCATAAAACTTGTTCTTGCTTTGCTTTGGTTTCATTTTCTAGTTGAGAAGTTAAAGTATTAATTTCTTCTGTAATTGTATTTAACTCTTCACTGATTCCAGAAGCATTTTTTGCAACTTCTTGATACTGAGCATCATAAACTTCAAGCTGTGCTTCCTTTTCTTCAACTTTTTTTGTTTCTTCGTCTCTTAAAGCTGTCAAAGTAACGATTTCATTCTCACATCTTTCAATATAAGATTTTGCACTATCAATTTCTGCTTGTGCTTTTGCGATTTGGTCTTCAATTTTGCCAACGCCAGATTCATACTCTGAAAGAATTTTTTCAAGTTCTGCTTTTTTCTCTTTAAAGCTTTCTCCAGAAATACATGAATTAATTTGATCTTTCAAGGTTTGCATGTTTTGCGCATCTTGCGAAAAAACAACAATATCAGCATCTAAGTTTTCTATGACATCAAAAAGCTCTTGCGACTTAACGTCAAAATTTTCAACTGTTGCGGTTGCAGTGTTGATATTAGCAATATTTAATCCACCCACATCATTAACTTGTGTCATAATAAAACTTTCCTTATTGTATATACATAATATCAAACGACATTTTTATATATATCTTTAAAAAAAATAGGGTTTTGTAAAGTTTTATAACAAAAAAGAGCCGGCAAAAACCGACTCTTTTAATTTTAGAGAAATAATTAACCTTTAATTTGGCTCATTACTTCAGCAGCAAAATCGTCTTGTCTTTTTTCAAGACCTTCGCCCAATACAAATCTTTCAAATTTAACAATTTGAGTTTTACCTTCGATTAATTGAGCAATTGTTTGGTCAGGGTTTTTAACAAATGGTTGTTCTAAAAGACATCTTTGAGCCATTAATTTGTTAACTCTGCCTTCAACAATTTTTTCTCTGATTTGTTCTGGTTTGTTTGCAAGGTCTTCTTTACCCATTTCGATACGTTTTTCTTCTTCGATAACTGAAGCTGGGATTTGATCTCTTGAAACAAATTCAGGAGCATTTGAAGCGATATGCAAGCAGATATCTTTTGTTAAAGTTTCATCAGCTGCACCTGTTGCTTCAAGTAAAACACCGATTTTACCGTTGTGGATATATGTATTTACAGCGCCATCAGCAGCATATTTAACAAATCTTCTGATTGTAATTTTTTCACCAATTGTAGCAATTTTTTCTTTGATAACTGTTTCGATTGGTTTTTTACATTCTGGGCAATCCATAGTTAATAATTCATCTACTGAAGATGGGTTTAATTTAATGATTGCTCTTGCCATCATGTTAGCTAAAGCTTTGAAGTCATCATTTTTTGCAACGAAGTCTGTTTCACAGTTGATTTCAACCATAGCACCTTCAGAGCCATCAATAGCTGATGCAACAACGCCTTCTGCAGCGATTCTGCCCATTTTTTTATCTGCTGAAGCCATGCCTTTTTGTCTTAAAAGTTCAATAGCTTTTTCCATATCACCATTGGTTTCAACAAGAGCTTTTTTAGCGTCCATCATGCCAGCGCCAGTTTTTTCTCTTAGTTCTTTTACCATAGATGCTTTAATTTCCATTTTATTTTCTCCTAATTCTAATGTTTACTTATGCTTCAACAGTTTCTGCGTTAGCATCTTTTGCTTCGATTTTTTCGATTTTACCAGTTGTTTTAGCGTTAGCAGCTCTAAGTTCTTTACCTTCTAAAACAGCGTCTGCTAATTTTGAAGTGATTAATTTAATTGAGCGCAATGCGTCATCATTACCAGGGATAATGTAATCGATACCATCTGTGTCAGCGTTAGTATCTGCTAAACATACAACAGGAATACCGAGTTTGTTAGCTTCTTTAATTGCAATTAATTCTTTCTTTTGGTCAACTACAACTAAAATATCAGGCATACCTTTCATTTCTTTGATACCGCCTAATGTTTTTGATAATTTAGCTAATTGTCTGTTTAATTGAGCAATTTCTTTTTTAGGAAGTTTATTAGCAGCGCCTGATTCCAAAAAGCCTTCTAATTCTCTTAATTTGTTAACTCTGCCACGAATTGTTTCAAAGTTTGTCATCATACCACCTAACCAACGACGGTTGATATAGTATGAACCACATCTTGTAGCTTCTTGAGCAATTACGTCAATTGCTTGTTTTTTAGTACCAACAAAAAGTACATTTTTGCCTTGAGAAGCAAATTTGCGAACAACTTCATATGCGTTGTCTAATAAGTCTGAAGTTTTTCTTAAGTCAATGATATAAATACCATTTTTAGCTCCAAAAATATATTGTTTCATTTTTGGATTCCATTTTTGAGTTTGGTGACCAAAGTGTACACCTGCGTCTAATAGTTCTACTAAAGTAGCTGTTGCCATAGTTTCTTGTCCTTTCTTTTTCCGTTTTTATCCTGACCCCTAGGCTTGGGCTGGCTAAAATGCCATTTGGAACTAATTTACGGAAAGGTAATCTAATAACAATAAAATGGTACTTTAAACATGTTTTAAAAGCAACAAAAAAAGAAGAGTTACCTTGTTTTTTAACAAATTTTAAAATTATTGATTTTCAAATTTATATTTTGAACCATTTTTTGAAAGAAAATCTTCAATTGAAATTGGATTATCAGTTTTGTGAGAATATTCTAGGTAATCTTTTAAAATATTAAATTCAGCAATATTAAAATAATAATCATCAACTAAACACATGTTTTTTGAACCAATTACTTCTTCTAGTGCTTCGCATTCTCTAACAATCCATTTAATAGTTGCTTGATATGCTTCTTTATATTTTTGCGCATATTGCAAATCAAACTGTTTTGTTTGTGGATTTAGCGCAAGTTCAAATTTTTTAATATCTTTTTCTTCTAAATAACTATCTTTTGCAAAAAACTTAATAAATTCAACAAATTCTTTATCTTCCAAATTACCAAAAGCAGTTAACTTATTAACAACATTGCAATAATTTGATATTGTAAAATCACCAGAAAGACCTTCTGAGTATCGAAGCAGAGTAAAACATAATTCAATAAAATCTAAATCGGTTTTGCCTTTCAAATTGTTTGACATTTTAATCATTTCATCTAGTGAAATGGTTATGTTAAAATTTCCTTCAAAATCAGCCGATAATTTTGAAATTTTTGCTTTTTGTTCATTATTTGAAAAGTCAAAACCATCTTCTGTTTTTGACAACTTAAACAAAGCGGTTGTATTACTTTGAGCTGTTTTAAAAGAATTTTTAATTATCTTATCAGGAGTTGAAACCCTAAGCATTTCTTTTGCCATGCTTATTCTTAAGGGTCCTTTTGGCAAACTTTGTAAGACATTTTTTACAAATTCATCTGAATCAACTTTATTAGCCAAATTTTTTATAACACTTTTTCTTAAAGCGTCTTTGTCTTGGTTTAATTGTTCAACAATCTTTTCTTCGATTTCTTCACCAGAAAGAAAAATAAAATCCTCTTCTCCAATATATTCTTGAATATCAACATTTTCTTCTTGCAAAATACCAAGAAGATAATTGCGCATTTGCACCTCTTTTTTAAATTCTTTCATTAGCTCACAATTAAAAGCTTCAACATATTTTGCAAATGTTTTTTGTTGAAATTTGCCATTTTTATCACACAAATAATCATTGAAAAATTCTTTTGAAATCTCTAGATTGTTGATTTTATTTTTTGTTAATTTAATTGGAAAAGTATAACCAACAAATTCATCATTTTTAATCAATGGCATTGGAAAAATTTTATTTTCATTATTTTGTCCAGCAAAACTAATATTTGAATTTGCGCGATAATACTTTGAGTTAATTTTTGGAAATTTAAAAGATGATCGATAATCTTTCTTGTGGTCGAATTTTTTATCTATATTTTTATTTGAAATAAAATAAAAATTTTGAATATTGCCTATTTTCATGTACTTTTTCCTTATGATTAAACAAAACAAGTCATCAGAAAAAAATGATAAAAACAAAAAGCTGTGTAAAATATTGTAAAGCCAAATATGCACTAAAAGCAGAAATTCTCCTCCATTAAAATGAAGTTTTATTAAACACTTTGCCATGCTTTAATTAACGGCTAAAATGTAATTGTTATGGATTATATCTCACAATCAGAGAAGCTCTTTAAATTTTTCGAGCTTGAACTGGACTTAGGGCAGAAGTTAAAAATAAATGAAATTAGAAAAAAGTTTTGCAACGACTTAAATCTTTTTGCATGCTTTATTAAAGACTATTTGACCTTGAAAAATAGTTTTATGGCGCCAAAAGATGAGAATATATATTCTGATTTTGTTTTGTTTTTTCAAAATATTGAAGCTGAAACAGTACTTGATGAGCTTGATAAATATTCAACTCTTTTCTTAAAAATCGTTTTTGAAGAAGAAAGAAATCCAATCTTAAGAAACACAATTGCAATTGTGAATTCTTGTTATTTGCTTGAATATTATAGCGTTGTTATGTATTTAGCAAATAAATATTATGAAAAAGAAATCGATATTGCTTTATTAGATAGAGTTTTAAAAGCTGTTGAGAGTGATGTTTTAGCAAATTTTGAAAAAGACAATTTGCAAATTGATTTGAAAAACGAATTTATTAAATATGAAAAAATTCTTCTTAACAAAGAAAGGATGGCTTCATAAAATGGCAGCTTTTATCGACAAAGCAAAAATCAAAGTTATCTCTGGTGCAGGCGGAAACGGCGCACTAGCTTGGCGCAGAGAAAAATATGTCGATAAAGGAGGTCCAGCTGGTGGTGATGGCGGAAACGGCGGAAATGTTTATTTTATAGCCACTTCTGATATGTCAACTCTGCTTGATTTTACACATAAATCTGTTTACAAAGCTGAGCGTGGCGAAAATGGCAAAAATAAAAATTGCCACGGCAAAAATGGAGAAGATTTATATATTAAAATGCCTGTTGGCGTTGTTGTAAAAGATTTAAAAACAGATAAACTAATTGCCGATTTAGATTTTGACGGAAAAGTTGTTTTAATAGCAAAAGGTGGCAGAGGCGGAAGAGGTAACGCACGCTTTGCAACAAGCCAAAAAAGAGCTCCGCAATTTTGCGAACCAGGTGAACCATCAATCGAGCGCGAATTAGAACTCGAATTAAAATTATTGGCAGATATCGGTCTTGTTGGCATGCCAAATGCGGGTAAATCAAGCTTGATTTCAGCCGTCAGTGCTGCAAAACCAAAAGTCGCAGATTACCCATTTACAACTTTGGTGCCCAATCTTGGTGTTGTAAAAAAACCATCAGGCGACGGTTTTGTAATGGCAGATATTCCAGGATTAATTGAAGGTGCATCAGATGGTCTTGGCTTAGGACATGAATTTTTACGACATGTACAAAGATGCAAATTGCTTTTACATGTTGTTGATATATCAAAAGAAGATTCAATTGAAAATTACACAAAAATCAATCAAGAACTTAAAAAATTTGATGAAGAACTATCAAAACGCGAACAAATATTAGTTTTAAACAAAGCAGATATTGTAGATTTCGAGCATGCTCTTTCAATTGAAAAAGATTTCAAAGAAAAAACAGGCTTTAAGGGTAATTCCTTCATAATTTCCGCTGTAACGCACCAAGGATTAAAAGAATTATTAGATTGTTTATATATAAAAATCGATCAAATAGATGATATTAAAATTGAACTTGATATTGAAGAAGATTTTGACTCATCAAACAATGATGATTCTGAATATACAATATCAAAAATCAATAAAAATACATACGTCATAAATGGCGGAAAACTGCGCAGAATGGCTTCTGTGACAGATATTAGAAACACTGCTCAAATTAAACGCTTTACAAATATTATGGATTCCATGGGTATTTGGGAAGATTTAAGAGAGCATGGAATACAAAACGGCGATTTCGTTGTAGTAGCTGGAATTGAGCTAATGTATGATGAGGATTGTTACTAAAATGTAATATTTTGACAAAACAAAAAGTCATAGTAGACTTTAAAGTATGATTTAGTGTAAAATTGATGATATCAATGGTGTATTAGTATTTAGAATAGAGTTTAATATTAAATGTTATTTGAGAATGAAAAAGAGAGTATAGAAAACATTGAAAAGCTAGATATCAGCGACGATGGCTCTGTTGATTGGGCAGATGTTTTAAGTGATAGCGAAGATATTGTGCCAATTAGAAATACAGCACAAAGTCAAAACGCACCAAAAAAACAACCACAACCAATGGTTGAATTGGGCGACGAGCTTGAAATTATCACAGATGATGAAGATATCGACGATCAAGAACTTTTAAAAGTGTTGAATAGCTCTTCTGAATTTTCTACTTCAGGTGTATATGATTTACCAGATGACACCCAAGAGGAACAAGTTCCTCAAGAAGAATTTGATATTAATTCTCAATTAAACAATGCAACACTAGAACAAGACGAAGAACTTCCAGCAGACGAAGACATAATTATCCCAAGAAAAGAAGAGGTTAAAAAATCATCTTCTGTTTCTGTGTTATTAATCGCTGTTTTGTTTGCTGTTTTAGTAGTAGCAGGCGTTTATTACATTATTGAATATACAAAAGACAAAAATGTAAACCAAGAACAGCTTGATATTCCTGCTCTTAAACAAGATGATGTTACAGACATTACAAAAGAAGAACTCGAACAAAGAAACGAAGAAAAAGTTCCTGTTGTAAACGAAGAAGATATCCAAGACAAAAAAGTACAAGAAGAAGAAAAGAAAGAAGAAGATAAAAAACAGGTGATTGTTGTTACTCCATCTGGCAGAGCAAACCCATTTTTACCTGTTCAAAAATATATCCAAGTTGATATTCCAACTGCAGAACTTGATTTTGATGGACTTGGAATTCCAAAACCACCAAAAGAATATGCAACAGAAAACATCTTAGCACAAAAAATGATGACAATTGCCGTTTCTGGCATTATGTATGACGAAAATAAACCATCAGCAATCATCACATATGATGATAATGATTATTTTGTACAACGCGGGGATAGATTAGACGAATATCACGTTGTTGAAATCGGAAGAAATTACGTTGCAATTGCTTCTGGTAAAAATGTTTACCGTGCAAATGTCGGTGAAGAATTTAAAATCACCAGCGATATTGGCGGCTCAGCAAAATATATCAATAGCAATGGCGGAAGACAATACTATTCTGTAAATTATCAAAAAGCAGGATATGTATCAGAAAACGACGTAGAAATTAAAGTGAAATAATTAATCTAGGAGAAGAAATAAAATGCAAAAGTTCACAACAGCAAGTTTAACAAAATTTTGTTTAACTCTTTTGAGTTTAACATTACTTGGACAAACTGCTTTTGGTTATGAAAATAAAGTTTCATATTTAGATTCTGTATCAAGCCAAATGATTTATGGTTCATCTGATGCAAGATATCTATTAGATATGAACTCGATTGACGCAAGATCTCTTGAAACAACATTGAGGCTTGACGCAACTCAAACAATCACAGATTCAGACGCTGTTGTAAACTTGTCATTAAGAGATTCAGATTTAAGACAAGTTCTTAGAATGCTTGCAGACAAAGCAAAATTAAACATTGTTTTTGATAAATCAGTTGATGGCAAAATCACTCTAGATTTAACAAATATCAAAGTTAATGACGCTTTTATGGTCATTTTTAAATCTTCTCAATTAACTTATACAATGGATGGCAACACAATTACAGTCATGACAATTGAAAATGCCAAAAAAGTGGCATATACAAGACAGTCAATGACTTCTATTCCAATCAAATACGTTAACGCAGAAAGTGTTGCCGAATTTTTAAACGAAAACCTATTTAAATCAAACATCTTTGGCTTATCAAATAAACCTGTTGTAACTGCAAACAGAAGAACAAACCAAATTATTGTTTTTGGTACTAATGCTGATGTTCTTGCAATCAAAAGATTGTTACCAATTCTAGACACAAAACCAATGGTTAACACTTTTGTTGTAAATCACGTTACACCAAAAGAAATGGCTGATTTAATTTGTAATTCATTATTCTATGATGAAGATGAAAAAGAAGGAGAAGATGGCGATTCATCTGACGATTCAGATGACGATTCAGATGATGAAATCATCTTAGGCGCTGGTAAAGTTGCTTGTCGTGATATTTCATCTAGTTCTTCAAGTGGCTCAAGCTCTAGCGACTCTGGCGAAGGCTTAAAACCATTCAAAACTACTCCTTTAACAATTACATACTTCACAGATTCAGGCAAAATTACAGCTCTTGGCGGTTCAGTTGAACAAGTTGAAGTTATCAAAGAATTTATCAAAGAACATGATAAAAAACAAATGATGGCATATGTTGAACTATCAGTTATCAGCTTAAATGAAACTGGTTCAAAACAATTCCAAAATGCTTGGAACTTATGGACACCATTTGTATCATTAGGTTTCTCTAAAGACACAGGTTTCTATGTTGGCGAAGAAACAGACAAATTCTTCTTATGGAAAGACAGATTTGAAGGTGGCTCTTCAACAAACAACAAAGCTTTAGTATATCAATTAAAATATATCATTGATCAATCAAATGGCAGAATGTTAAACAATCCAAAAGTTGTTGTAACAAATGGCAAAAAATCAGTAATCGATATGACTTCTGACTATTTGAAATCTATTACAACTCAAATGTTACAAAGTACAGCTTCTGGCGAAGGTGCTTTAGGTACATCTCAAACAACATATGAAATCGGTTCAGATGAAGGTTTATTAATTGAAATCGTACCTTTCATCTCTCCAGATGGTTATGTTTCAATGAATATCACTCCTGAGTTTGCGACAATCAAACAAAGCACAAACGCTTATACATTGCTTGAAAGACGCGACTTAGAACTTAAAAACGTTAGAATTAAAGATGGCGAAACATTAGTTCTTGCAGGCTTAATTAAAGAAAACGAATCTAAAACAACTTCTAAAATGCCAATCTTATCTGACCTACCATTCATTGGCGCATTCTTTAGATCAAATGACACTAAACTTACTCGCGACGAACTTGTTATCTTAATTACTCCACATATTTTAAAAGATAACGAAGGCGCAAGCTCAGAAAAAATATACGACCTATAAGAAACATTTAAAAACAAACAATGGATAACAACTTAATTACAAAACTGATTAAAAAAATCAATTTTGATTTAGCAGATAAATTTGAACTTACGGTAGCTCAAGAGCTATCGTTTGTTCCTGTCAATATGCAAAATGATGTTTTCTTTATCGCAATTCATTCGGGTTCAAACAAAGAAAACATAACAAATTATATCCAAAAAACAATGGATAATAGAATTGAGTTTATTTATTTAAATAAAGAAAACTTTGATTTATTATTTGAAGCATTTTTAAAAAAATACACTGCAAAATATGGTGGCGCAATTCTATCATCTATTCAAGCAAAAAAAGAAGATATTAACATTTCAACAGATGAGTTTGATATCGAAATAGATGAAGATTTAGATGATGATTTAGATATCGACGACAATGCTTTATCGCTAGAAGATGATGAAACAAAATCCGCTGGTGACGACCTTGTTGATTTTGATAGCGACGAGCTTGACGATTTAGATGAGCTTGATGATGTTATAGATGACGATTTTGAACCAAGTGCACCATTAACAAAAAAAGAAGAAAAAAAAGAGCCAGATGACGGTGATGGCAAAGCAACAGCTGATGTTTCTCTTGTCAAAGCGCCTGAAACCAAAAAACTTGGCGAAATATTACTAGAAGAAAAATTAATCAACCAAAAACAATTAGAAATTGCTCTTGCCGAAAGTAAAGCGCAAAACATTCCTCTTGGCTCAATTATGGTCAAGCTTGGTTTTGTTAAAATTAAAGACTTAAAAGAAGCACTAGGTGCGCAACTTGGGCTTAAATATGCAACAACGGAGCAATTAAAAGCGTTACCAGCCGCGATATCTATCTTGCCAGAGGATTTTGTTAAAATCAACAAAGTTATTCCATTAAGCATGACTGATAAATCGTTAGTTGTTGGTATGGTCAACCCAAACGACGTCAAAGTTATCAATGAAATCGTTTATCAAACTGGTTTAAAACCAACTGTAATGTTAGTCACACACGTTGAGTATGAAAACTTTATTAATACATATTACAACGTGGATAAATCAGATACAGATGAATTGTTGCAAAAAATCGACGAAGACGAAAATATCGACATCAATACTGGCGAACTCTGGGAGCAAGTTGAACAAGAAATCCAAGATTCAGATGGTGCCGTATCACAACTTGCAACAAAAATCATTACTATGGCAATCGATAGACGTGCGTCAGACATACATATCGAGCCGCTTTCTGTTGGATATCGCGTGCGCTTGCGTATTGACGGTGCTCTACAAGAAGCATTGAAAATTCCTGCAAAGGTTGACTCTGCAATCATTTCACGTTTTAAAGTATTATCAAGAATGAATATCGCAGAACACAGACGTACACAAGACGGTTCGTTCACTCTGAAATATAAAAACAAAGCACGTGACTTCCGTGTAAATACGTTACCTGTTGCTGGCCGCGAAAAGATGGTAATCCGTGTGTTAGCGCCACAATTAGACTCAAAAGAAGCAAAAGCAGACAAGATTGAAATCGTCGGTGCTTCAGAAGAAGATTTAAAAAAGGTTAGATATTTAGTTTCATCTCCAAATGGTATTGTTTTGACAGCTGGTCCAACAGGTTCTGGTAAAACAACAACTCTTTACGCTCTTTTAAGATACATGAACTCTGATTCTGTTAACATTACAACAATTGAGGACCCAGTTGAAATCAAGCTTGAAGGGGTAAACCAATCTTCGATCAATACAAAGGCAGGTATTACATTTGCAAATTCACTTCGTGCAATCTTAAGACAAGACCCTGATACAATTCTTATTGGTGAAATTCGTGACTACGAAACGCTTGAAGTTGCAATTTCTGCATCTTTAACTGGTCACTTAGTATTATCAACAGTCCACACAAACTCAGCCGCTGCAACAATTACTCGTTTAATTGAAATGGGCGCAAAAGATTACTTAATTTCATCAACAATTTCTGGCATTATCGCACAACGTCTTGTTAAAAAACTTTGTCCAAATTGCAAAGAAGAATATTACCCAAGTGTTGAAGAAGCAAAACAAGTTTTAACAGACCCAATTGAAATTCAAAGATTAACACAAACAAAAATTTACAGACCACATGGTTGTCCAAACTGCAAAAATACCGGCTATCTTGGTCGTTTAGCGGTTCTTGAAATCATGTTAATTAATAATGAAATCAGAAAAATGATTGCACAACGCGCACACGACGTTGAACTTGAAGATTATGCAATCAAACAAGGTATGAAAACCCTTAGAATGTCTTGTTTAAGACACATTCTTGAAGGCGAAACAACAATAGAAGAACAAGTAAGAATTCTTGGTTTGGCGGGTGAACAATAATGGCAACTTTTTTCTATGCAGCTTTAAAAGATAATAAAACTATTGTTAAGGGACGTGTTGAAGCTCAAGACGCAGCTGAAGCAAGAAGAAAAGTTCGTGACATGAACTTAATTCCAACTTCAATTACTTCAACAGAAACCCAAGATAAGCGCAAAGGCAGAACTTGGGGCAAGGTCAGCGGTTTGTCATTAAAAGAAAAAATTGACTTCACCTCAACTCTTGAAATTTTAACCTCAACTGGTATTCCAATTATTGAAGCTTTGCTTTTCGTTGAACAAAACTCAGATTCCGCAAGAATCAGAAACATTACTCACGACTTTAGAAGCCAAATTATCGCGGGTGCAACATTAGGCGAAGCACTTGAAAAATATAGAAATATTTTTGGCCGTGTTTATATTGGTCTTGTAAAAGCAGGGGAAGATTCAGGGGAACTAGACAAAACCTTGATTCGTATGTTGGAATTATTAAAAAAACAAGACGCAGTCAAAGGCAAAGTTATTGGCGCGTTGATTTATCCTGCTATCGTCGTTTTATTAGCTTTTGTTGCGATTATTATCATGTTGGTATTTGTATTCCCAGCATTTGATGAAATGTTCAACAACCTTGGTAAACCGCTCCCACCAATTACAAAAATGTGTATGAGCATTGGTGTATTTATGAAAAAATTCTGGGTCGTGTGCATTTCTGCTCTCGTTTTTGCAATTATCGGCATAAATCAAGCATATCAATATCCGCCAATCAGACGCGCGATTGACGCAATTGTTTTGAGAATTCCTTTAATTTCAGATATGATGAAATTTTCAAATTTCTCAAACTTCATTGCCGTTTTACAAGTTTCATACGAAGCTGGTATCCCAATTGTTGACTGCTTATTCTTGGCAAATTTAACAATGGACAATCACCTTCTTAAAACAGCGATTATGCAAGTTGCGACAAAAGTTCAACAAGGTACGCACCTTTCTGTTGCTCTAAAAAGTGTGTCACAGGTGCCTACAATGATGACATTTATGATTGCAACAGGCGAACAATCTGGTCGTTTAGGCGATAGCTTATATCACTGCGTTAACTATATCGACAAAAAGCTAGATGCGGTTATTGACGGCTTTACAAAAATTATCGAACCTTTATTGATGGTTTTCATTGGTGTTTTGGTTGGCTTTATGGGTTTGGCATTATATTTGCCGTTGTTCCAAGCATACCAACAATAAGATTTGAACCACTTATTTGGGATAGAATTAAAAAATAACGACTGAATTAGCCCTTTTTTTAAAGGGCTATTAAACTTGCGTATGTTGATTATTTAAGGAAATAAATTTGTCATATTCGTCATTTTTTATCCACATTGCAGAGTCAAAAATTTTATTATCTTCCCTAAACCCACATTTTGAATAAAAACCACGTGCATTTCGCATTACATAGGGGACTCTTAATTCATCATGGTTTTGAAATTTGGCTTGTTTAGCCAAAAAAGCAAGCAGAGTTTCACCAATATATTTAAGTGTTCTTTTTCTATTGCTATTTGAATAAATTGGGCAAACTTCAAGGTAATCTACTTCTTTTGTATTTGTTTCTTTGTAATCTGTTATGCAAACAAAGCCGAGACATTTTTGATCTTTGTCTTCAATCACATAAGTTTTTTCATTTGGTGCGCCAGCATTTGTGACAGTTTTGGCATCATCAACATAATGGCTAAATTTCCAATTTCTATCATCATGGATTTTATCAAAATAATCGATATCGATTTTCTTTTCAAGTTGAAAAATATCGCATTGATAGGGCTGATTATCGCGCAAAATATTTGCTTTTGAGACAAATTTTTTCTGAAAAAAAGTATTAAATTTTAAAGAATTAATTTTCATTAGCTTAATTTTTTCGCCTTTGTTTTTTTATTATGTCTTTTAAGAAAAGTGTCAAATTTTTTACTCAACAATTGAACTTCGCCATCAAAAACAGGCATTGTCTTTTTAAATCCACTCTTAAAATAAAATCTTTTTGACTTACTAACAACATAGGGAACAGTGACTTTATCTGCGCAATTTTCTTGCGCAAATTGAACAGCAAAAGCCAAAAGTGCATTTCCTATATATTTATATGTTTTTTTATTGTTTTTGCCGGCGTATCTTGGACAAGTTTCAATATAGGCAATTTGTTTTGTATTTTCGCGCTCAAAATCATCTATGCAAATATAACCAAGACAATTTTTATCTTTTGTTTCCAAAACAAACACTCTTTCATAGGACAAATCTCTTTGCAAATCTTCGTCCATTTCTTTTAAAAACTTCGCCCTTCTCCAGTTTCTGTCATGTTGAAGTTTTTGAAAATAATCAAAATCTTGTTTTTTATCAAGCTCAAAAACATTACATTCGCAAGGTTTTTTCTCTTTTAATACAACAGATTTTGAAATTAATTTTTTCTGAAATAATGGTGAATTTTTAACCGACAACACATTCATAAAAAAATGTTATCATAAGTTTCAATATTTTCAAGAAAAAAATAACCCTTCGCAAAACGAAGGGTTTAAAGTTATATTTATAAATTTTATAAGATATTTGATGTTATCATAAAGTGAACTCTTAGCTTAGAAGCGTCATCAGGTCGATTTACAATTGGAACACCAATATAAACGTTACCAGATAAATATCTTGTCATTTTTAAAACCAAACCGCCGCCAACGCTCATGACAAAATCTGATCTTCCTGCACCATCAAGAACAAGTTTTTGGTGAGTACCGAACATACCAGCGTCACAAAAAGCTGCAAGTCTGATTGAGTCATCAATAAATCTAAGTTTTTGTGGAAGTCTGTTTAAAAATGGAACAGGAGCTCTTAATTCAACAGAAGCGGTTGCACCATAGTCTCTTAAGAAATAGCCTTCTTCAAAACCACGAACAGATGAAATACCGCCAATTTGCAATCTTTCAGAATACCAAGCGTTTCTGTTTGTCCATTGACCATTAACAGAGAAAATACCCATCATTCTCCAAGGCAATACTTGCAAACGAGCAAGTGAACCTTGAACTTTGAAGATTTTGTTTGATGGAACATCTTTTGAGCCGTTTCCATAATAGTCATTTGTTGCGTCAAATATATCAATACCTTTTGTCAAACCGACGTTTCCGAACCATTTACCAGAAAAATCGTCTTTAACATTTGTCAGATTAAGTTTGATTGCGCGAGTTTTATATTCTTCCATTGGTGCGCCTTGCATTGTTGTTTCGGTGTTTCTCATGTCAAATGCAATGTCACCATATAATTTATAGTTTTCTGTTTTGACCAATCTTCTTGATAAATCTACATAGAAGTTGTGAGATTTACCTTCAATTCCATAGTTTCTATATGGACCTCTGTCAAGCTCTGTTCCAGAATAAGAATAACCAAGGTTTAATTTTGTTTCGTGTCTGCCAATTGGAACAGAATAGAAAACACCTTGGCTGATTGTGCTTCTAGCAATAGACGTTGTTGATAATAATTTATCGCCAAATCCAGTTAAGTTGTTCATACCCGCAAAAATAACAAAACGGTTCAAACCAACGCTAGAGCGACCTTGGTTGTCAAAACGCAAGTCAAGGTCAAGTGGGAATCTGTCTTTAACATTAAGTGTTAAATCAGTATATTGTTCAGAATATTCATTATCTTGAAGGGCAACTGCACCTTTGATATAGTCTGTTGCGTTGATGTCGCGTAGAGATTCTTGAATATCTGCAACGTTTAAAACTTTATCTTCTTGAATATTTTTATCTTTTAAATATGTAGCGTTTAAATATTTTTTTCTAGCCCATTTGTTGCCTTCGATTGTAATATTTCCATATTTACCTTCTAGAACAACAATTTCAACATTTCCATCTTCAACTTTTTGTGGTGGAAGATAAGCTGTTGTAGAGATATAACCATTTCTTTGGTAATATTCTGTGATTGTATTTGCCATACCAATTAATTCATTGATTGTCACTGTTTCGCCGATTTTTTGACAAACAAGATTCATTAATTGTTCTTCTGTATATTCAGTATTTCCTGTGATATGGATTGAGTTTAAAACAAAGCTAACTTCTTTGTTTGGAAGATCTTGCATTTGATCTTTCATTTGTTTGTTCATTTCAATCTTATCGTCAAGATGTTCTTCTTCCTTGTCGTTTCTGATTTTTTGCTCATAGTCTTTAATTTGACGCAAATTTGTTTGGTCAATTACACCAGCGTCAAAGTTACCAACATTTGGAGCAAAACCGCCAGGGCTAGGCTCAGCTGCACCATATGCCCAAACAACATTAGTTAAAAGACAAGCAGCGAGTGCAATAGAACATAAATTAATTTTGTTATTTTTAAACACTTTTTTCAAATTCCCTTATGCTAAACTGTGTTTTCGCACAATTATACAAGTGTGCAATACTATATTAAAACATGCATTGAAATACAACAATAATGTATATTGATGATTTTTATCTTACAACAAAAAATCTGTAAAATTTATTTTTTGTTGATATGTAAAAAAATGTAAAATTAGTATATAAACAGATATATAAATGATATATAAAATATTTCAAAATAAATGTAAAATTTTGTAAATTTGAGCAAATTTTTCTGCAACAAAAAATTATGCTTGTGGTTTTTATAAAGTATATAAGTGTATGGATTTGACAATTCTTGAACGAAAGGGAACAATATAATGAGACAATTCAAGAGAAAGCTATCAGCATTCGCGGCAATGTTAACTTTCTTATCTGTAACAGGCGTGCAAGCAGTTTCTGCTTCAGGTATCGCAGATACAACATTTGTCGGTGGATCAGCTGGCATGGGCTTTATAAAAACTGAAGATACATTGCACATTAATAATAATACAAACGCTGTTGGCGGTGTTGTTGTTGGTGACGTTAAAAATCTTGGTTCAAACGCTGGCGAAAACATCATATTTGGTTTTTCAAATATTTCACAATTAACTGGTGTCAGAGATATTAGCGGAAACGCTTCAAACTTCAACGGTTTTATGGGCATGGCATGCTTAGGTAACGTTGCTTGTAGCTCATATGCGCAAACTGGCAAAGTATTCATCATTAACCCAGCAGGTATCAACTTTGGTGCAGGCTCAATTGTTGACTTAAACTCTGTTAACTTCTCAACATTTGACTTCAAAGGTGCTAAAAACTTCGAAGGAATGACTGCAGCTGAAATTGAAGCATATCAAACAAACGTTTTAAACAAAATGTCATCTAATCCTAATTTAAATGGCGAAAACAGAAACTATGGTGTAATCAACTTTGATTCAAACTATACTGAAGCTTTCGAAGCAGCAGGAATTGATATGAATCAATTCAATGGTAAAACACAAATTAATATTATTGGCGCAAACTTCAACAAATATAACGCTGATAAAACAACTCTTGCAAACTCAAACACAAACAAATCAGTTTCATTTGTCTCAGATAACATCACATATAAAGATTCATTAATCAAAACTGGCGATAATTACAACTACGTTACAAACCAAAGCTCAAAATCATTTGGTAACGTTCGTTTAATCACAGCAGACGGTGTAACATTTAATTATCTTGCAAACGGTTATGATAGCACATATGAAATTGCACAAGATAGCCAAAATGATGTTGTTCGCACAATCGATATCGACAATGCAAACCTTGGCTCAACAGACGCAGCTATTCGCTCTGGCGAAGTGACAATTGCAAACATTTCAAATGCTGCTGGTTCAAATATTAAAATTGCAAACTCAATCATCAAAGGTACAAAATTAATCAACAAAGAAAATGGCGACATTATGATTGTTGGTTCACATGATGTTGATATTGCAAATTCTCGTATTGAATCTGTTAACACTTCAATTGTTTCTGGCGAAAATGAATTAAATACATTCGGTCAAAAAGGTGGCGAAGTATTTATTTCTGCTGGCAAAAATGCAAATATTAAAGATTCATTAGTTATCTCAGCTGGCGCTAACAAAAATGCAACTAATGCTGCAAACGCAGGCAAAGTTAGAATTAACTCAGGCGATAAAACAACACTAGATAATACAAAAGTTATCGCAAAAGGTGATACCGAAATCACTTCTGCTAAAGAAGTTGAATTAAAAGGCTCACTTGTTCAAGCATACAACACAGTTGATTCTTCATTGAAAAAAGATGTCAGCATTGCCGCTAAAGATACCGTTAAAATCCATAACAGCGTTATTGACGCAACAAAAGACGTTAACGTTATCGCAGCAAAAGATGGCACAGTTACTGGCAATATCGTTATTTCAAGTGACTTAGACGCAGATGGCAAAAATCAAACATACATCATTGCACAAGACAAATTAGCTATTCAAGGTGCTAATACAACAGTTGACAACGGCGCATTGGTTTATGAAACAATCAAATTCTATAATGATGGCACAACTGGCACAAACAACGTTACTATTGCAAATAACACAACATTTACTCCTATTGTAAATGGTGCAATCGGTGACGATATCAATATAGAAACAAACGGCAATTTAACATTTGACAACGCAACTGTTAAACGTGCAGGTTACAGCTTGAAATTTGATAGAAACGCAGACGGCACATTGCTAGATGACAAAACAGTTAATGCAATTAACTATAAAGCTACAACAACCGCTACTGCAAATGCTGTTAACGTTAACGCAAAATCAACTCAAGGCAATGTTAACGTTGTAAACGGCTCAAATATCGCAGCTACAAAAAATATCAACATCACTGCTGATAACAAAAATGTAATTGCTAAAAATTCAAAATTAAATGCTGGCAATGATACCAATATTGAAGCAACAAAAGGCGCTTTATCTATCACAGACAATACAAATATCATTTCAGCAAATGATACAAACTTAAAATCTTTCGAAACGATCACATTTGGTGCTGACGGCACAAATTCAAATATCGAACAATCAGCTAAAATTTCAGCTGGTAAGAATATCAACGTAACATCAACTAATGGTGATATTAACGCTGAAAAAACAGCAATGACTGATTTAGTTTATGGCGAAAGATTAACGTTCGACGCTAAAGGCAGCAACAACTTCACAAGCAAAGAATCATTAAAAGGTGTTAATGTTGACTTTATCGCTGGTGAATCAAATAACATCATTGTTAACGACGACGTTCAATTAGTTAACTCTTCTCTTAAATCTCCTAAAAACACTATTGTTACAGCGAGTGAAGGTGGAGATGTTATCTTAAATAACGTTACTTTAAAAGTTGCAACTGCTGACGCTAAAGATACAAAAACAATCATTGACGCAAAAGGCAACGTAACAACAAAAGACGTTACAGGAACAGCAAACGCTGACGTTAACGCAACACAAAAACACTTCCCACAAAGCGTTGACTACAAAGGTTCTGTAACAGACAAAACAACTCCAGACACAGTTTTAGATGTAAATCAAACAAAACTTGTTGTTAACACAAAAGTAAACAAAGTAACTCCAAAAAATAATGACAACGGAAGCATTACTTTAACAGTTAAAAATGCAGACAATGTTAACGCAGGTGTTGATTTAACAGCTCAAAACGAAGCTTGGGACGAACAAATCGATAAAGGCGAAGGTCCAGAAGTTCATCTACATGCTCAAGATGGCAAAGTTGCAATCACAAATATCTATACAGATAAATTAACTCTAACAAAAGACAATGTTATCTTAGCTGGTAAAGATACTGCTGATGGTGGCAAACCAACAATCACAGTTAAAGACCAAGGTGGATTTAATCTTGACCCAAATAAAGGTTACGACCCAGATCCAGAAGGTTTCACATATGAAGAAACTATCGATTCAACTTCAAAAATAATTGACCAAAAAGTTGATAAAGATGTTCAAACTGATGTAGACGTTAAAACAGATGTAGTTACAGAAGGCAACACTACAACAACAACTACAACTACTACAACAACTGAAACAACAACTACAACAACTACTACAACAACTGAAACAAACGACAAAAAACACGCTATCAAATTTGATAACGATGGAAACCCAAGCGACTTCATCTTGGTATACGACAAAACTACAACAGATACAAAAGTAGATACACAAGTAGACACAGATGTTAAAACAGACGTTAAAGTAGATGTTGTTACAGATTGTCCAGAACTTCCAGATGTTGAAGATGAAGACAAGAGCGTTGATTCATTAATCAACCAAATCAAAATCCCAAGAGAACAAATGGAAATCTCTAAAACATCAAAAGTTTCAGATAACACTGTTGACCAAACTTCAAACATTATGTCAGCGGCTGCTAAAGTTGATTTAAGCCAAACAAATATCAACTCTGAAACAAAACAAGACGACGAAGAATAATCTAAAGTCTAATATAAAATATCCGCAAAGAACTCTTTGCGGATATTTTTTTATCAATTAATTATTGTTGAAAAATCCAAACGTCATATCCTTTTGATTTTAAAATTTGCGCTTGATATTTTGCAATTTGAAAATCTTGATATGAACCCATTTGAACGCTATAAACATCACCATATTTTTTCACAAAAGGCGATAATTTTGGATGTGCCATTTTAAGCTGATTTTGCGCTCTTTGCGCTTGTTCAATTGTTTGGTATCTGCCAATTAAAACTTTTGAAGTGACGATAATATTTTTTGTTTTGGTAGTTTCTTCAACTTTTGAAACAGCATTATTTTCAACTTCTTCGATTATAGTTTTTGGCTTTTCTTGTGGTTTTTCTTGCTTTTGAGCTTGTTTTTTTTCTTTTTGTATGTGTTTTGGGTCGATGATAACCTCTTTTTTTTTATCAACAATTTTCGCCTCGCTTGGCGCATTTTCTTCTTGTTGAATTAATATCAATCTTTTATCTATTGTTTTTTGCTCGTCGTCATTATTATTTGCATATGAAGTTGGCGAATTATTAATCTCTTCCTGATTAATCAACATCTCACCTTTTGTATATTCAATATCAATTTTTGACGAATATTTCATAATGAAAATTACTATTGCGATAAATATAATCACAAAAGTGGCAACAAAAAGCTGGAAGATGAAGTTTAATTTCGAAATAGGCTTTTGTGGCTCTTGAATCATTGCATGAGCTTTTTGCCTTTTATATGCAAAATAATTCGACGTGTTAAAATTCATCTACACACCTCGAACCTTATAACAAGCGTTTTTTATGCTTTCAATTTCGTCTGCATATTTTTTCATGATTTCATTTGCAAGTTTTTGAACATCTTTAATACCAAGCTCTGTTATATCAGAAGCGTCAATTGGTGCGCCTTCTTTAATGATATTTAAAGCGGTGTGAATTAAACAAGAGGTTGTTGATTTTGTGGCGATAGAAACAGAAAGCTTGCGATTATCAAAAAATAAATCGTCGCCATCTCTTTTAACCACGGCGCCATATTCTTCTAAAACTTCTTTGATTATTGAAACGAAAAGTCTTTGCAAGCAAACCATTTGCTCTAGCGGCAAATTAAATTGTTCAATAATAAAATTCAACATTTTCTTTGAATAAATTGGCTCATTATTAATTACATCTTCGATATCAACCATCTCAGACAAATTAACATCAACTTCGCCAACAAAAGCAACTATGGCATCTCCTAGGATATTAAAATTTTTATATATCCAATGGGGCGCAAGCTGAGAGCCGATATATTTTATCTCTTTTTCTATGAAAAATGTTTTCATTAAAATATTTCCTCTAATAATTTTGGGTTTTTACTTTGTTGTATTGCTTCTTTTAAAAGCTTGCAAGACATGCAACTTCCGCAATGTTTTTTGCCAGAGTTGTTTTTTGAATCATAACAACTTTTAAGCAAGCTTAAATCGAGTTTATTATCAATTGCATAATTGATAATTTCAATCTTATCATATGTTTGGCAAGGCGCCAAGACTTTTGGGTGTTTTTGGGTGGAATATTCAAAAAATGTTTGCGCATTTTGGATAAATTTTGTTGAATTATCGCTAAAATTTTGCGCTTCTTTTTTGTTCACTCCAATGACAATAAAATCATAATTAAATTTGTCGCAATAACAAGCAGCAATGTTCAAAAACAAACCATTTCGATTTGGTATCCAAATTTCCCTAAAGTCATTCAAATCTGTTTTTTTATCATCTGTCAAAGCATTGTTTGTAATTTCACTTAAAAAAGGGAGCTTAATTATTTCATGCCTGATATTGTACAGCTTTGCAATTTTTAAAGACGCCTCTTTTTCTTCTTCAAAAGCTTTTTGTCCATAATCAAACGTGAGCGCAAGTTCAACATCACAAGTTTTAGATGCAATATCCAAAGATACAAGGCTGTCTAAGCCGCCTGAAAGTAATATCACAGCCTTATTCATCATTATCCTCATATTCTTTTATAATATCCATTGCTTGTGCTTGAAGCTCACGTGGATAATCGTTATTTAAAATTTCGTCTAAAATTGTTCTATCAGAAAGGTTATAAAGTGCTACAAGGGCATTTTTTCTGACTTCAATATTGTCATCATACTTTAAGCGTTCATAAATTAAATCGTAACTTTCTTCAAGTTCTGCATTCATCAAAGTCTCGATTGTACTAATTCTAATTCTAGATGATTTATCTAAAAGCGATTTTTTAAGCATTGAAAGCGCGTTTTTGTCTTTTGCGATATCTAAATTGCTCATTGCTTCAACAATTTTTTCTTTTAAATATGAAAATTTGTCTAAAAACATTTGTTTAGTATTTAAAATAGACGAAAACACATCTAACGCCCTGCTATCTCCAAGCATTCCAAGCGCAACTGCGGCAGATTCACGAATATAGATAGATTTTTCATCTTCATCTGTGACAATGTTTGTCAAAGCATCAAACGCATTTCTGTCGCCAATTTTTCCCAAAGCCTCAGCTGAAGCTAGTCTGATTTTGTAATTTGAATTTTTATCATTTAAGCAATACATTAAAGCAGACACCGCATTTGTAGATTTATAATTTGAAATTGTTTTAATTGCTAAAACTTTTGCATTAATTAAATCATCATTTGTAGTTCTTAAAATAAAATCAATTAAATTTTCCAAATTTTCAAAATATCTTGTCTTGTTAACTTCTCTTATGGTTAAGTCAAGAAGTTTTGAATTTGTAGAATTTTTTAAAATGTAGCCATAGGCTCTTGCACAATCTTTTTGGTGAAAATTGGAATATATTTGTTTAAAAAGAGCAGAAAAATCCGTAAAATTATTAAGTTCATTTTCTAAGTATGAAATTATATCCATAGCCGTAAATTCACTCATAATGTCCACTCTAACAACTTCCATTCAAACACAAACAAGCATGCTTGTAAACTTTTATAAATAATTGTAAAAAATACCCTTTAAAACATGTTGTTTTGGTGTTAAAACAAAGCAGAATGTTTAATTTTTAGTCGGAAAAGATGTCGGATTTTACATACCAGCAAGCAATTGAAAAAATAAAGGATAGTTTGGATATCGTAGAGGTTATATCTCGCTTTGTCGTCCTCAAAAAAACAGGGCGCAATTTCCAAGGCTTGTGTCCTTTTCATAATGAAAAAACGCCTTCTTTTGTCGTAACGCCAGATAAACAAATTTTCAAATGCTTTGGTTGTGGCGAAGGCGGAGACGTCATCACATTTTTGCAAAAAATAAACAATCAAACTTTTGCTGAAGTAATCGAAGAACAAGCTGGTTTACTTGGTATCGAATTACCAAGAAAAAATTTGCAAGCATCAAACCAAAATAAACAAGAAAAAGAACGTTTATATGACATGATGGACGTTGCATGTAAATTTTTCAACAAAAACTTAAACTCAAATTTAAAAGCTCTAGAATATCTTGAAAAAAGAGGTATCAACGAAGTTGCTATCGGCAAATTTTCGCTTGGTCTTGCCCCAAAACATAATTTTGAACTAAAAGATTACTTAACCAATCTTGGTTTTACAATAGACGAACTTCAAAAGGCTGGTTTGGTCTATGAAAAAGATGGGCTTTTTTACGACAGATTTAAAAATAGAATTATAATTCCGATTAAAGACGCAAACTCAAATACAGTTGCTTTTGGCGCAAGAGCAATTCTTGAAGGGCAAATGCCAAAATATATTAACTCACCAGAAAGTTTAATCTATAATAAAAGCTCAATTCTTTTTGGCTTAAACCGCGCAAAAGAAGCCATCTGCGCTCGCGATAGCGTAATATTTATGGAAGGCTATTTTGACGTGATTTCAGCACACCTAGGCGGTGTTGAAAACGCTGTTGCGACTTGTGGAACTGCGCTCACCCCTCAACATGTTAAATTAATCAGCAGATATTCACCTTCTCGTCGCATGTATCTGGCTTTTGATACCGACAAAGCAGGCAAAAAAGCAATTGAACATGGCAGCGAAGTAATCAAAAATATTTTTTCAGCTCTCGGAAACATAAAACAATATGATTCAAACTACCACGAAATTTCAGAAAACGTTTGCGAAATCCGCGTCGTTCAAGAAATTGAAGGTAAAGACCCAGACGAGTTCATTCGTGAATTTGGTGGCGAAGAATATTTGAAAAAAGTTGAAAAAGCTCCGCTTTTAATCGACTATCAATTAAACAATATCTATTCAGAAATCTCGCAAGAGCTTTCACCGCAAGAGAAAAGCAATCTTGTCATACAAATTGCCGATATTTTGCACCAAATTAAAAATCCTGTAATTTTAGACGATTATATTAAAGTAGCGTCGTTTAAACTTGATGTTTCACAAAGCATTTTGAAAAATCAAATTTTAAACAAGCAAGCACAAGAAAACAGTGAGTTTATTAATGAAAATGTTATAAATTTTGACATAATTCGACAAAAATCAAACAAAAGCCAAAGTACTCTGATGGAAGAAAATTTGATAAGACTAGCGTTTTGCGCAAATTCAAAAGAGAGAATTGAATATTTTAAATCTAAATTTTCAACCTATCAAGCAAAAGATGAAGACAACGCAAAGCTTTTAGAGTGCATTGACAAAAAAATTCTCGAAGTAAATAATGTTGATGAGCTAGCAAAAAAACTTTTTTTGGAGTTTTATAATGAACAGCAAATCCAAAAAAAGATTTCGGATAATATTTTTTCTTCGCAAGAATTTAACAACTTAACAGATGAAGACTATAAAAAAGCCGTAGATGAAACTTTTTTACGATTAGAAAGATTTAGAATACAAGACAAAAAAGAAGAATTGAAAAAAATGTTGAAAGATGAAAATCTATCCGCAGAAGAAAAACTCAGAATTTCAACAGAAATTTTCAAAAATTTAAAACAAAATTAAACAGATTGGAGACATATATAAATGAGTAGAAAAAGAAACACCGATAGTTCAGTTATAAGCGTTATCGACAAGACTGAAATAATCGAAGAAGATGAATACTTCGAAGGCACTGGTCTTGAAACAGATAACATTTCTAACATCATGAGAACTCAAGGTGTCAATACGGTTGAAACACAATCAATATATTTTGACCAACAAGACGAGGAAGATTCTCAAGAAGACGATATCACTGTTCCTCGCGGAATTTCTGTTGACGACCCTGTCAGAATGTATTTACGCGAAATCGGCAGAATTAAACTTTTAACAGCAGACGAAGAAATTGACTTGGCTCGTAAAATCGTTGCTGGTGGCAATTCTGGCGCTATTGCAAAAAGAAAACTTGTTCAAGCAAACTTGCGTTTGGTTGTATCAATTGCTAAAAAATACGTTGGTCGCGGCATGTTATTTTTGGACTTAATTCAAGAAGGTAACCTTGGTTTAATCAGAGCTGCTGAAAAATTTGACCACGAACGCGGATACAAATTTTCAACATATGCTACTTGGTGGATTAGACAAGCAATCACACGTGCGATTGCAGACCAAGCAAGAACAATCAGAATTCCTGTTCATATGGTTGAAACAATCAACAAACTTAAAAAAGTCACAAGAAAACTTGCTCAAGAGCTTGCTAGAAAACCTTCTGAAGAAGAGTTATCACAAGAAATGGGTATTTCTATCAACAAATTAAGAGAAATCATTAAAGTTGCACAAGAACCATTATCTTTAGAAACACCAATCGGTAAAGAAGAAGATTCTCGTCTTGGCGATTTTATTGAAGATAAAGATGCTGACGCACCTGTTAAGACAGTTGCACACGAACTTTTAAGAGAAGACTTGGCAGAAGTTCTTGGTTCTCTATCCCCTCGTGAACGTGACGTATTAAGATTGCGTTTTGGTATGGACGATGGTCGTCAAAGAACTCTAGAAGAAGTTGGACAATTGTTTGGCGTTACACGTGAACGTATCAGACAAATTGAAGCAAAAGCTTTAAGAAAACTTCGCCACCCAAATCGTTCAAAACGCTTAAAAGAATATGTTGAAGTTTAATTTATAATCCAAAAACCCTTTGCAAAAGCAAAGGGTTTTTAATATGATAAAATACATTTATGACACAATATTATCATCTACAAATTTTTAAATCTCTTTACGAGTTTACGATAGAATTAAACACAAAAATTAAAAAATTTAAAAAATATCACAGATACACAATTGGCGAAAAGCTTTTCAATCTTTCACTAGAGTCTTGCGTTGGGGTTTATCGAGCAAATAGCGCAAAAAATTTAAAGCAAAGAATGGAACATGTCTCTAAAATTCTTGAATACATTCAAACAATTTTTATTCTCTTGCGAATTTCTGTTGATACACAAGCAATCACAAAAGAAAATTACTCCTCTCTTCTACTTTTATTAAAAAATTGTGAAAAGCAATTGTTTGGCTGGCTTTCATATTGCGAAAGTTTAACGCATGACAAATAACGAAACAAAAATCATTTTACATAGATATTTAACGTTTCATGAATTATATGAAGCATATTGTGATTGCCGAATTCACAAACGCTCAACCTTTCAAGCGCAAGAATTTGAATATAATCTTGAACAAAACCTTTTTGGATTATACGAAGAATTAACAAATGAAAAATATAAAATCGGTCAGAGCATTTGCTTTGTTGTAAAAGAGCCAAAACCGCGTGAAATCTGGGCAGGCGCCTTTCGCGACAGAATTGTTCACCATCTAATTTACAACATGATAAAAGACAGGTTTGAACCACGTTTTATCGAAGATACATACAGTTGCATCCCAAAAAGAGGAACAGCAAAAGGGTTTGAGCGCGCAAAGCGCTTTGCCAAAAATGTCACATGCAATTATTCTAAAACCGCATATTTCCTAAAAGCAGACATTCAAAACTATTTCAATAGTATAGATAAAGATATTTTATATCAAGAGCTTGCAAAGTTTATCCCTGAAAAATGGCTACAAAACTTAATTAAACAAGTACTTTATCACAATCCAAAAGAAAACTATCGGCTTAAGTCGCCAACATGGTTATATGATTATCTTCCAAAATATAAAAGCTTATTTAATACACCATCAAAAAAAGGGCTGGCTATTGGCAATTTAACAAGTCAATTTTTTTCAAATGTTTATTTAAACCCACTGGATCAATTTGTAAAACATCAACTAAAATGCAAATACTATTGCAGATATGTAGACGACATAATTTTGTTTGACGAAAATGCAGGATATCTAAATTGGGCATATTCCGAGATTAATAAATTTTTATTAAACAATCTTAAATTAAAATTAAATCACAAAAAGAAAATTATAAATAAAATTGAAAAAGGTTTTGACTTTATTGGCTCAGTTAATAAATATAAAAGAGTTTTACCGCGTCAAAAAACAATAAATAAAATGATGAATATGATAAAAAAATGGGAAGAAAACCCCGACCGCTTTAAACATGAAGAATTGATTAAGTTTAGAGCAACAATAAATAGCTACCTAGGGCTCTTCAAAAGTAAAAATACATACACATTAAGAAAAAAAGTCTGCGAAAGAGTGAGGTGTCTTTTTGTTTACCCAAACAAAGACTATACAAAAATTATTTTAACAACTGAAAAACCGCCAAAAAGGCGGAAAAATGTTACAAAATTCCAGAAGACAACGGGCTGAAAAGGCGTTCGACGGGTTATTGTTATTCTGATTGAACGAACCAGAATTCAAGTTGCGGTTGTAAGCGTTGGAACTGGAGTACACACTCCTAGACCACACGTTGTTCGGTTAGCAGTTGCTATTGTTAGCCCCTACACAAGCGGACGTGTGGTTGTTGCAACGCGCCGCCCCGTAACCTGAGTTGTTGTCACAAGTCTTGCAAGGTTTATATGTAGCAAATTAATATCCTCTTTAACTTGCCGTATCTGCTTTCGCAGCATTTGAGCTTGATTATTTAAGCTACCCTGCACACGAATTTTGTCTTTACTCTACATGTGTCCTTGAACACACATACTCCCAAAAACATTTTTTAGATAAATTTATTATAACATGATATTTTGTCATTGCGAGGGCGAAGCCCATGGTAATCTGTTTTTGTCATTGCGAGGCTCACAAGAACCATGGCAATCTCGTGAAGAACATAGCAAGATTGCTTCGTCGTTACACTCCTTGCAATGACGAAAAACGGTAGACTAAAGTCTACCCTACAACTAGGCTCATTTGACTCGGGTCTGCTCCTGGGGGACTTCGTCCCACGTCGCCATAGTCCAATTCCAAACTGGGTCAGAATTCAACATTCCGACCCAGTTTTCCATATCCTTCTGCCCTCGTCTGTATTCGCCAAGCCAAGTCTGGCTAGGCTCATTTGACTCGGGTCAAAAAAAAGGGGCTTTCACCCCTATACTAAAACAAAAAATAATATGATAAAAAATTAGGTTTAAGTCTTAGGTATATCATATTGCACAAGAACGTCTCCAATAGGGCCGTTTTCTCCATTCGCCGGTGTTTCATCTTCACTTTCAAGCTCATCTGACGCACCAGCACCTCCGGCTGCTATGGTACCTGAATTATATGCAGCACCTAAATTCCCTGCCAAAGTTGAACAGGACAAATCGACCCACGAAGACGTCGAAACATTATATTGAGAACAATTCTGGGCTTCCACAGTTCCATTTTCTCCATTCGTACTGTCTGTGGCAGCAGCGCCGCCATTTGCCCCAAGAATTTTTATTCCCCAATATATTGCTCCACTGCTAATATTTTTAATATAAACAATTGAACTACTTCCACTTGAACCTGCCGAGGCGGAACCAGTACCTTTGGCACTGGTTCCGCCAGTACCGCCGTTTCCTTTTTGTATCACGACAGAACATGTTCCACTTGTTTCGCACGCACTTGGTATTTCTATTTCAACATTTGTTAAACTGCCTGATGACGCACCGGACCCGCCTGAAAAAGTAGAAAGTAATAAAGTAGTTTTAAATTCCAGAAGACAACGGGCTGAAAAGGCGTACGACGGGTAACTGTAATTCTGATTGAACGAACCAGAATTCAAGTAGCGGTAGTAAGCGCTGGAACTGGAGTACACACTCCTAGACCACACGTTGCGCGGCGAGCAGTAGCTACCGTAAGCCCCTACACAAGCGGACGCGTGGGCCTTGCAACGCGCCGCCCCGTAACCTGAGTTGTAGTCACAAAGTTGAAGACCATCAGCACCTTGATTTGTATTTAAAGTAGCAAGGTTAGAAGACCAAACAGAAAGTTGTGATGTTGTAGGCAAGTGCCAATTTCCGCGCGAAGTACCTTCTGGTGCCCAATTTTCACACAAAGCAACAGCAGCATGCCAAGTGCATACTGTGCGTTCACCTCCAGAATAGGTTGATGTACCTGATGATGTTTCATATCCACCTGATGTAACTCCAGAATTCCAGCAACAAAGTTTGTTACCGGTTGTAAAATCTGTTGTTGAAGCACTTTGAGAACCTGCGTTACAGCTTCCAGAAACTCCTGCTGCTTGAACGTAAACGGTCAATGGTGATTGAGATGTATCGTAAGTTAAGGTTAATGTATTTAAATATACAGTTGTTGGTAAAGCGTCTGAGCCGAGACGAAAGTCATCTCTATTGCTTTCTGTCGCGCCGTTGTCGCCAAGATTCCATTTGGCAACGCAAGTGCCGTTGACATATTTTGTATAGCTTGGACAATCAGCTTGCGAACTTGGGGCGGTTGCAGTTGTGCCATTTGTCCCATCTAGAAGTTGGTATTGCGCTTTGGTATATGAACCTCCGCCACCACCACCGCCTGCGATGAGATTTTTAATTTTTATGTTTTTCATATCTGAAGTTATTGCAAAATCAGAACCAGTTTCTTTTGTTTCGTACTCTACTTCAGGTGTTGTTGCTGCACCCAGATAAATCTCTCTTGCGCCTACTCTTTTTGTGATTACTGGCATTAGCGCACTCAAAACTACGGAAATGATAATAAGGCTTATCATTAACTCAACGAGCGAAAAAGCTCCTTGTTTCTTTTTCATATTACCTGCTTTAATAGTTGAGAGAAAATGGATTTTTGTGTTTGGGAAAATTGTAGCATGTTTTTACGGATAAGGCAAGTAATGTTGTTGCAAGGGTGTGCACTGTCATTGCAAGGCTCGATAGAAAAACGGTAGACTAAAGTCTACCCTACAACTTCGCTCGCAATGACGGTAGAGTGCATGTCATTGCGAGGGCGGAGCCCGTGGCAATCTCGTGAGGAACATAGCAAGATTGCTTCGTCGTTTCACTCCTCGCAATGACAACTATTTTATTCGCATATACTGCAATACAAATCACACCACTGAGGATTAAATCCCTCTATTAAATCAATCTTCTTTTGTCTAGACCCAGCTTTAATCTGTTTTTCTCTTGCAATCGCCTCTACAATATTATTATATATTTCATAATAACCAAGCTTATCGACGTTATATTTTTTAGTAAAACCTTCAGCAATTTTATTTTTATGTTCCCAAACACGTTTAACTAAATCAGATGTTACACCGACATACAGAACGCCATTAGGTTTATTAAATAAAATATAAACATATGCAAGCTTGTTCATTTACATATAATACCATATAAGCTTTGCATTGTCATTGCAAGAAAGTTTGTCATTGCGAGAGCGAAGCCCGTGGCAATCTCGTGAGGAACATAACAAGATTGCTTCGTCGTTACGTTTCTTGCAGTGACACAATAAAAAATCCCTCACAAAATGCGAGGGATTTAAAGCTTGATTGTAAAATCAACTATTTGATTTCAACAGTAGCGCCAGCTTCTTCTAATTGAGCTTTGATTTGGTTAGCTTCTTCAACTTTTACACCTTCTTTAACAGGTTTTGGAGCGCCATCAACTAAATCTTTAGCTTCTTTTAAGCCTAAGCCAGTGATTTCACGAACTAGTTTTAATACTGGAATTTTGTTAGCGCCAGCTGAAGCTAAGATAACACTTACTTCAGATGGAGCATCAGCAGCAGCTTCACCAGCAGCAGCAGGTGCAGCAGCAGCAACTGCAACAGGAGCAGCAGCAGATACGCCGAATTTTTCTTCCATAGCTTTTACTAATTCAGCAGCTTCTAATAATGTTAATTTTTCAATTGATTCTAAAATAGTTTCTACGTTACTCATTTTAATATACCTTTCATAATAATTTTCTAATAACTAATTAGCACCGGCTTACGCGGTTTTTTGGTCACGAACTGCAGCAACAGCGCGTGTAAGAGCAGCCATAACTCCATTGATAGAGTAAACTAAGCCGCTTGCTGGAGAATTGATAGAGCCAAGAATTTTTGCGTAAAGTTCTTCTTTTGATGGCATAGAAGCAAGTTTTTTTGCTTCGTCTGCTGAAAGAACTTTGCCTTCCAATACAGCACCTGTAATTTCTCCTTTTTTGTTTTCTTTAATGAATTTTGCTAAAACTTTTGCAGCAGCAACTTCGTCGCCATAGCCAAATGCAACAGCAGTAGGTCCAGACATTAATTCAGCGATTGATTCAAAGCTTGTACCTTCAGAAGCAACTTTGCAAAGAGTGTTTTTTGTAACTGTTAAATCAGCGTCAGCTTTTTGAAGTTCACGTCTTAATTCTGTGATTTCTTCTACTGAAAGACCACGATAATCAGTCACAACAGCAACTTTAGCATTTTCAAATTGTTTTTTGTAGTATTCAATTTTTGCATTTTTGAATTCTTTTGTTGCCATGTTTTTGCGTTTTCTCCTTTCTTTCAAGACTTCGCAAATCTTTTATATAAACAAAAAAGTTTTGCGAGTATAGTACGCAAAACAGCTCAATAAGTGTTAAATAGTGATATTTAATTCTTTTGAACCTGGATTGGAAATTAAGGAATTTTGTTAAAAAAACCACCAATCGTCTTTGGTACTAGAGATATCTTATATTATCAAGGATTTTTGTCAACTTTTAATTAATAAAACTTAATATTTCAAAAAAAGAAGGCAATTTATATTTTCAGCAAAGTTTAAAAATGTACCCTTCGAAATTAATATTACAAATTTTAACAAAACAAATAAAAAACTTTACTTAAGCAAAATTACATGTTATCATAACTACTCCTATTGAAAGCCAATTCAAATATGCAAACTACAAAAGAACAAGTTTTAAAAGACATTCATCTAAGAAAATACTTAGATCTAATCAACAAAATTGCCAAAGTAGAATATCGCTCAATGGGTGCGCAACACCTTATCGATTTAGACGAGCTCATTAATATTGGCTATCAAACCATAAATATTTTGTGTACGCAAAAAAACCTGGACTCATGTAATGAGTCTTATTTATCTACAGCAATTAAATGGGCAATCAGAAACGAATTAAGAAATCGTTATCGTTGGTATGGCGTTAAGCAAAATAAAATTGAATTGACAGAAGATGAAAATAACGAATTAAGAGAAGTTATCTACAAAACAATTTTATCAACAGATGAAATGTACGATTCTGAAAGAACTTTTGAAGTAAAAGACATCAGAAGAAATCCAGAAGAAAATTGCGAATTTTCAATGTTAGCGTCAACTCTTAAAACAGTTGTGGCAACTTTGCCAAGAAAAGAAAGAGAATTGATTGAATCAAAATTCTATCAAGAGAAAAAACTTCACGAACTTTCAGACGAGTTTTCTATTTCTCCAAGCAGAATTTCAAGGATTATTAAATCCGGTTTAGATAAAATTAAAGAAGAATTACTTAAAAGCGAAGCCATCTAAGAGCTTCGCTTTTAGTTTAAAGATTTACGCAACTTTTTTTATTCATCAATTTTAATACATTGATACTGCTTTTGTAGAAACAAAATTCTAAAGTTTGCTAAAAATTCGATAATTTTAAACACTATACACCTTTTAACCTTACATTTAATTAAAGTATTTTTTAGAAAAAAAATTGCCAAAATGCACAACAATTTAACAATTAATCCAATTAAATTTTGCAGAAATAGCTATATCAAACAATATAGCAGGCAATATTTTTATGATGACAATAGCATTGAAAGAAAAATTAACAGCTTAAGCGACGAAGAATTTGAAAAATTTAAAGAGGCAATGGATATTTTAGCAAAAGCAAGGGCTGAGCAAAAAAGGTTTGAAGTTTTCTCGAAAAAATTACAATGCAATGCTGGATATATGGACGTTGCGCAAAAAAATATGACTACTTTAAGTGGCACACAAATTGCTCTTAGAATAGCTTTTGATGACAATTTAATCCCAAGATTTTCTCGCGCAGAAAAATCTAAAAACACAATTAGAGCTTGGGACAAAGATGGAAAAAGCGCAACTTTGAGCTTTTTTGCAGATTACAAAAAGAATAAACCAGAAAATCTTATTGAGCAATTTGAAATCATAAACGACGAAAACAACGAGCCAAGTAAAGTTATTCACACAAAAAAATCTGATATATTAAAAAACGCCTTTGAAACAACGGAGTATGAATTAAAAAATTATGATGAAGATATTAATATCATAAAAGAGATTAAAACGGGCAATTTAAAAGGCGGCAAAAGGCTTTCATGGATTGAAAAAATAGATAACAATACTGTTGAATATAGTGAAGATTTTGTATTTGACAACAAGCGAACAAAAAGAAAATATCGTCAAACAACAAATTCAAAAGGCGAAATTGTAAAAAGCAAATATAGCTATCAAATTATTGATGAAGATGGAAAAAATTTACTAGATTTAAATAGGGAATATATAAAAAATTCAAACGACAAAACAACAACCATTGTTAACGGTAAAAAATTTATCGCGCAATTTGATGACGAAAATAAAACTATTCAAATCACCGACGACACCAATAAAACAAGCACCTTGGTTGTTGAAAATTATTGTATTGAAGAAGATGTCGAAGAAATTTATGAATTATTTAAAAAAACAGACGCAGATACGCTTTTACAAATCAAAAATTCTGATTTAAGAATAATTCATTTTTGTAGCGATTTTTTAAACTCGTATATCACAACTTGTCCAAATGGACACGGTTATAAACTTGTCACAGGCGACAATCCGGTTGCACTTGCGCACGAAATTGGACATTTGGTTGATTATAGTGAATATAAAAATTTGCGCGAAAATAAAGAAATCATTAAAAGCTACAATCAAGAGTGGAAAGAATTTCAAAAAAATAACACAATAGCCACAGAAGAGCTAATCCAATATTTTTCTCAATATAGTTTTGCAAGTGGAATGAAAATATTAGGCAGACCAACAAAGGAAGATAGCGGGCTTGGCGAATTTATTGCCGAGGTCAATGTTTTAATGAAAACATATAATAACGAAGAACCAATGAACGCAAGAGCCATGCTGCTTGTGAAAAATTTCCCAAACACCATAGCTCTCGTTGCAAAAAATTTAGGTTATTAATACATTTCTATAATTTTATTAATTGATTTTTGAGCAACTTGATAAATTTCATCAAGTTGTTTCTTTTCGTATGGTTCACCTTCGGCTGTTGTTTGAAATTCGATTATTTTTCCAGATTTCGTTAAAACAACGTTAGAATCAACTTGAGCGTTTGAATCTTCTTCATAGCACAAATCAACCATAACTTCGCCATTAACAATTCCTGCTGAGATTGCACCAATTGGCTCAATGATTGGGTTTTGCTTTAAAATACCTTGAGCTAATAATTTTTCAATCATATCGCACAATGCGACATATGCACCACAAATTGAAGCTGTTCTTGTGCCACCATCTGCTTGGATAACATCAGCGTCGATTATAAAAGTTAAACCTGTGATTTTTTCCAAATCTAAACAAGCGCGAAGTGAACGACCGATTAATCTTTGAATTTCTTGCGTTCTGCCAGATACTTTTGTTCTTTCTCTTTGGCAACGCTCAGACGTGCTTGAAGGCAAAAGAGAATATTCTGCGCTCAACCAACCAGAAGTTGAATCTTTATCCATCCAACGCGGAATTGCATTTTCATAATTTGCACAAACAATAACCTTTGTGTCTCCAAATTCAACCAAAACAGAGCCCATTGAATTTTTCGTATAATTTTTTGTGAATTTGATTGGTCTTAATTCATCATTTTTTCTGCCATTTAATCTCATTTTTACCTCAATTTTATCTATTTTTATAATATTTCATTGCCGTTTCGCGTAATTAAATTTTAACTTAAAAAAATTATAGTAATAAAATAAATCCTCAACTCTTCTGATTACTATATCCCCCGCCTTTTTTATGCGGGGTTTTCTTGAATTGAAAACTCGCAACCGCAATAGGTTTGAAAATACATGTTGTTTTCTTTTGCGATTTGTCGCGACTTTTTAAAACCATCTTGCTTTTTAAAATTATAATCCTTAAATTCAAGTCCAAATTCGCTTGCAACGATATCGCCCTGGGTTTTAATTTGGTTAAAATCTTTGTGTGGGCTAACTGTTAAAGATGTTGTGAAAAATTTAATATTATTTTTTTTAGCAAATTCTGCCGTTTTTTTAAGACGTAAATAAAAACATTTTTCACACCTTTTGCCTTTTTCGCGTTCTTTTTCAAGTCCCTTAGAAGCTTCATAAAACGCTTTTATTTCGTAAGCTTCTTCAAAAAATTCAATCTGCTCTTTTTTACAATATTCTTTTAATTCATCTCGCCTGATTTGATATTCTTTCAAAGGAAAAATATTTGGATTATAAAAAAATACTACAGGCTCAAAATTATCTTCGATTAATTTTTTAATCGGATAACTCGCGCAAGGCGCACAACAAGCATGTAGTATTATCTTTTCCATTACTTAATTTTAATTTAAGGCTCTTTTTTCGGCAAGTTTAATTTTTTGCTTCAATTCTTCATACGGCATACTTCCCATATAAATCACGCCATTAATCTCGATTGCAGGCGTTCCTTGAATTTGCCTATTGTATGTTAGTTCGATATCTTCCATTAATTCTTTTATGACATCAATTGAATTGATATCTTTTTTCAATTGTTCGTAATCTAAACCAATGCGTGAGTTTTCAATCGCTTCTTCAAGTTCTTTATCATTTTTTGGTTGTTGATAAAATAAAATATCTGCCATTCCCCAAAACTTACCTTGTTTTTTTGCAGCCAAAGCATAACGAGAGTAAATACAAGAAGCTTCATGTCCGCCAAGAGTTCTTCCGACATGAGGATTACAGGTATTATCGATTGGATAATTAATTTCATTAATCAAAACGTCGCACTCGCGAGCGATTTTATGGAGCATGATATTTACAACACGACAAAATGGGCAATTGTAGTCACTGTAAACATTTACAATCACTTTTGCGTTTTTATTTCCTAAAACATTACCTTTAATTGCATATTTATTTTTCTTTGCTTCCATAAATTCTTTCATTAATTTTTCTCTTTTCAATTTTGGAGAAAAAGTTAAATCAATTGAAAGGAAAGTTAAAGTTGAAACAAAAGCAATCAAAACAACAATAAATAAAATAAAATGTTTTTTAGCGCCATCAATAAAATCTAAAAATGTTGTTTTTATTTCATTAATGAAAAATCCTTTTTCTTTTGCTAGCAAAGCAATAAACAAGTCAACAAAATATGTCACAAAACAAAGTGCACAAATTTTATTTATTTTAAATATTGATATAAAAGCTAAAACCATTGAAATTACAAAAGATAAAAGACCCAAAAAAGCGATATAGCTTCTTGGATTTTTAAATACATCAAAAATTGTATTTTTGAATTTTGCTTGAATTTTATCGACAAACAAAAGCATTAACATAACACAATATAAAATCAGCCCCCAAAGAGCGTTTGGAACACCCATTGAAACAGCATATTGCGTTTGCGCGACGCCATCACAATCAATTAAATTGCTAACTGAGCAAAAACTTGTTGCAAACTCAGGCAAAAAATTTGTCTTGTAAAAAATATAACCAAGTTCAACACAAAGCCCAATGCCAACCAAAATCAATATCAAAATTGACCAAAAACGAACTTTGCTAAATTTTAAATTGTTTTCCATACTTAAGTCCCCGCTAAAGACAGTAATACTTTAAATATTATTATATCGGATTATAGATACTTTAATAATAGACAAAAGTATAAGAAAAATAAAGTAATTAATATTCTATTTTTTTCAATTTTTCATAAAGTTCAATGGCTTCTTTTGGCATATTATTTTTAATTACGATTTTAATTCTTGCCTCAAAATCACCTTTTGAGTTGTCTTTTTTTGTTAGACCAAGACCCTTTAGGCGAAGTTTTTTTCCTGAAGTTGTATTTGCGGGTATTTTAATTTTAATATTTCCACTTGGTGTTTTGATTGACTTTTCACAGCCCAAAACCGCTTCAAATGGCAAAAGTTCAACATCTTTTATTAAATTAAAGCCATTAATTTCATATTCACTATCTTGTATTTTTACAACAAGATAAACGTCGCCAACTCTGCCATAGGCGTCTTTTTTGCCTTCATTTTTTAATCTGATTTTTTGTCCGTCTTTTACAAATTTTGGAACTTGAAAAGAAATATTTTTGGTAATTTTTTCAACACCCGTTCCAGAACAATTTGAACAAAAACCTTGTTTTGAACCATGACAATATGAACAAGTTTGAAAAGAAGTTATTGTCACAGTTTTTTTAGGCGCGCTAATCACATCTTCAATTGATAAAACAATATTTTGAATTATGTCCAAATTTTCTTCTTGCTTAGACTCTTGTCTTGTATTTTGAGCGCGAGATGAGCGACCTTGAGAGAAATTTGCAAAATCAGAAAACCCTGAAAAACCGCCACGCGAGCCTTGGGCTTGTTGATTCATAATGTCGCCAAAAATTGCAGAAAAGAAGTCTGAAAATCCACCTGTTGCACCCCCGCCAAAGTTTGAAAAATTGAAATTTTCAAATCCAGGGGGAACGTTAAAATCTGCACCTTGAGACCAAGATGAACCTAATTGGTCATATCTTTTTCTTTTGTTTTCATCACCCAAAACTTCATACGCTTCATTAATATCTTTAAATTTTTCTTGAGCGTCTGATGATTTATTGACATCTGGATGATATTTTCTTGCTAATTTTCTATATGCGCTTTTGATTGCACTTGCGCTTGCGTCTCTTGCTACGCCTAGTATTTCATAATAGTCTTTATATTTCATATCTATATCATAATATGAAAAAATTAATTTTCTTCCGTTCTTAATTATTTTTTAATAAAATTATTTACTATGCCACCTAAAAAGTTTGATTGAAGCAGTTTTTCTTATGTCACCAATAACTCTAACCACAAATTTTCTATCATCAATTGTTGAAGTTTCATTTGCTAATTTTGGAATTTTAGATAATTCTTCTTCACTCAATTCAACAGAAAGCATTTTTTCAAAAGGCGAAGCGCTTAAAGAAGTGATGATTTCTTTTACATCTTTATCAAGGTTGTTTACAAGTTTTTGTGCAGAAAACTTGCCAAATTCACCCATAACATTAACTATTGAAGAAGGGATTTTTCCAAGGATTTTTAGATTAGCAATGTATGACAAAAGATTGAATTTACCTGTAATATATAAACTCATGTTTGAACCTTGAGTTTTAATATATTGAATATCTGATATGCCATCTTTGATTTTTACAGTACCTTCTATCGTTTTAAAATCACCCGTATTTTGTTTAGATATTGCTGAAACTGCAGAATTTAGAGTCAATTTTAAAATACTTTGAGATAAAATATTTCCTGCTTGCAAAAATCTTTCAAGTTTTGCCAATTGGTTTAATTCGCCATTATCAATATTAAATTTGATATAACCATCAAAAGTTTTTAAAATGTCGTTAAAATTTTCACCGTAGAATTGCGCTTTTAAAATAGAATTTAAATTACCAGATAAGGCAATAGAATAGTCTTTGAGTTCTTTAATTTGGCTGTTTAAAAGTCTTGTATTTATGTTTTTTAAAATCAAATCTACAAAAATTTTATTATTTAAAAGATTATATTTAATATCGCCTTCAATATTTCCATCAAAAGCAAGAGCAGACAGATTATTCAGCTCAAAAACGTTGTCTTTTAATTTCCCAACAAAAGAAACATTATTTAAAAACATGTCTAATATTTCAACTGTTGAAATATTCACGCGCAAATTATCTATCGGATAAGATATCTTAAAATTTGAATTGTTACTTTTTAATTTATCAAGATTTAAATAAGGTGCATTAAAATAAACTATATCTAGCTGAGCTAAATAGTCTTTAATTTTTCCTTGAGCAATAATTTCAAAACTATCACCTAAAAATTTAGCATTTGTTGAAGAAAAATAAAAATTATTATTTTCAATATTCAAACTTGAATTTAAAAGATTAAATTTTTGGAATTTATCTTTAATATCAAAAAGTTGCGCATTAGTTGTAATTAAAGGATTTTCGACATCACCAGATAAGTCAATATCCCCTAAATATTTTAAAGTTACAAAAGGCTCATCTTTAATTAAAATTTTAATTTTATCAAGAGTTTTAACTTTGAAATTTTTAAAATTATAATTATCTTTTTGCGCAATTATTTGACCGTTTGCGTTTATGATTTCTTTTTTATCTGAAAAAATATTTAAAGAATTAATCATTAAACCATCATTTAAAGCATTGGCAACAAGCTTAAAATCAAGATTAGAATTTAATATTTCAAACAAAGGATTAAAATATTTAATTTTTCCAAAAGCGTTTAAGCCGTCTTTTGTAATTTTTGAATTAATTTCGTCTGATTTAATTTCTGCGTCATTTTTTTTGAATTTAACTAAAAAATCTTTAATTTGAGAATTGCAAACAACAGTTGGGTTTTTAAATGGCCCATTAATTAAGACGACAAAATCTGCCAAGCCTTTCAATTCTTTTAATTTATCAAGAGAAATTTTGTTTTTTACAAAAACAGAAGAATTTACAAGCCCAATAAGGCGCTTTAGCTCAATTTTATCTGTTTTAATTTTTAAATTTAAATTAGCAAAATTATCCACATGCCCAAACAAGCTAATTTTATTATTTTCATAAAAAGCTTCAAGATTATTGATTTTGATTTGATTGTCATCAAAATTAATTGTCGAATTAATGTTTTCTAGTGTGATTTTATATGGCTTATTTATGATTTTAATATCTTTTAAAAACAACGCGCCAGAAGAAGAAAGCTTTTTAAAATCACTTTTTAACTTAATTTTTCCATCAATAAAACCAGCCAAAATGTAATCCTTGCTGTTGAAATTAACCTTTAAAGTTTTAAGTGCTAGCGCAAGCAACCCTTGAATTTTAGATAATTCTAGATTATTTGAATTAAAATCTATGTTGATATTTTTGGGTTCAATTTTTCCTTGTTTAATTTTGTAATTAAAATTCAAATTAAAGTCGCTTAGTTTCAAATTATCTGCAAAAATTTGCCCATTTAATAATATTTTTGAATTTTTATAGGCTAAATCATCAAATGAAGTTTGAATATTGATTTTATCAGCGATAATATCAAATTTTTTATTTGTGTTTAAATCAAAAAGATTGATTTTTGTAGCTTTAATTAACAAATTCAAATTAGCAAGCTTTAAAAAAGACTCTTTTTTTTCAATTTTATCTAAATCAATATATTCAAATAAGTCGTATTTTTTATTTTTTAAATATCTCGAAAAAGCGTTTATTTCATTGATTTCAAGCTTATTAATATCAATTTTTTTAGATAATAAGCTAATCAAATTAATATCAGAATTTAATTTATCCAATATTAAAATTTTATTATTTTCTGATGTTTTTAAAACAACTTGGTTTGCTTTGATATTAAGTTCAAGCTTGATGTTTGGCTTAATTTTTAAGTTATCTATATCAATTGAAAGACAAGAAAAATCTTTCAAATAGTCATTTATATATTTTTCAATATTTTCTTCGTTTGTAATTTTTGGAAAATAATATAGATATACTCCATAAACACTTGTCAAAAGAAGAAAAAACAAAATCAAAAAAGAAAAAACTGTTTTTTTAAAAATTACAAAAAAAGAGCTCTTTTCAAGTTGCATTTTGTCTCTTTTTTTGAATATTTTTTTAATCCAGCTTTTCTTTTTATAATAAATCATTTTTAAATTTCAACAATTGAAATGCTTTGCACGCCAGCATTTCTAGCCGTATCCATAACCTTCACAACGCTTTGATGAGACGATTTTCCATTTGCTTGAATTAATATTCCATCTTTAAAAGTTTCACTTTGCTCTTTAATAACTCTAAATAAGTCGTCTTGCGAAACTTCAGAATTATTCACAACAAATTTGTCATCTTGCGTCACTTCAATATTTAAAATTTTATTTTCTTGATTAATTTGTTTTTGCTCAACATACTCTGGCACCGCCAAGCTAAGCCCTTGCTGATCTAAAATTGGCGCAATAACCATCATTAAAATCAACAAAACAAGGAAAATATCTGTTAATGGTGTGATATTTATTTCATTAAATGTTTGTCTTTTCATTAGCTCTTTTCCTCATCTTGAGATTTCTTTTTAAGGTCATCTTGCTCTTTAGTTGTCAGCGGTTCACCCGCAACAACAAGCTTTTCAAAGCCTGCATTTTGCGCTGCCCTCATAACCTTCATTATTTCAGAGCTTCTTGTCATTTTATCCGCCCTTACAATAACTTCTTTTTTCTCAACATCTTCAATCAATTTAACCAAAAGATTTTCTAGCTCACTATCGGTTGTTTTTGTTTCGTTAACATAAAATTCTCCATTTTTTGTAATGGAAACTGTTGCATTTTTGACTTCAAGTGCAGAACCAGAGTTAATCTGTGGCATTTCAATATTGCTATTCATAGATTGAAAACTTGGCGCAATAACCATCATGATAATAAGCAAAACAAGGAAAATATCAGTCAATGGAGTGATATTTATTTCGTTAAATGTTTTATTTTTGCCATTATTATTTGTAGAAAAACTCATCTTGTTCCCTTAATTAAAGCGCGATTGAATTATTTTTATCAACAGGCAATTCTTCATCTGAATCGATAAAGCTTAAGAATGCCAATTTGATTAATTTGAAATCTGATTCAAAACGGTTTACAACTGTTTGGAAATAGTTGAACAATACAACTGCAACAATTGCAACACCAAGACCAAGTGCTGTTGCAATCAAAGCAGAAGCAATACCTGTTGCAACCGCAGCAGATTGGTTACCTTGAGTTGCTAAATCTTGGAATGTGTATAAAATACGAACTACTGTACCAAACAAGCCCAAAAATGGTGCAACACCACCAATTGTACCCAAAATTGTTAAATGGTTTTCAAGTTTTCTAACAGTCAAAGATGAAGAAATGTCATATGCACGAGAAAAACCTGATTTTTGTTCGGTATAAATTCTTAAAGCTTCATCAACAATCTCAGAGTGTACCCCGCCTAGTTGAACAGACATTCTTTGTGCAGCGTTGATATTGTTTTTAACCAATGCTTTTTGTAGGTTTGGAATAAATTCAGAAATATCTCTTTCATTTTTTTTGTAATATGCAATTCTATTGATTGCAACATAAACAACTAAAATTGAACAAATGAAAATTGGGGTTAAAACCGCCCAGTCTTGTGCAATTGCTGTTAACATTAGTTCCATATTTTTATCCTCTTATCTATTTTTATCTTAAAGTACTGTTTAAAACATTGTAGTCAAATGTGAATTCAATTGGTACAGATGTGCCTCTAAATTCTGGTGGCAGTGGGCGAAATGGCGCTGTGGATTCAATTGCACTCATTGCCGCTTGGTCTGCCAAAGGAACGCCTGAAGATTTTGTTATCTTGCGTGATAATAATCTGCCATCTTTTCCTATTGTAAAAGTAATTATTACGCGTTTTGAACTATCGCCTTTTGGTGGCGACCAATTTCTTTTAATTCTTTGTTCTAAATCACGCATGTATGGACCCCAATTTGGTTGTCTTAATGCGTCGATTCCAGGAGTGCCATTTGGGTTTCCAGGACTTGGATTTCCACCGGACCCATATCCGCCTGAACCACGAGCAGCATATTTTGACCCAGCAGAACCACTTGACCCAGCAGAACCACTAGAGCCACCAGAAGCTGTAGAAAACTTAGGAGTTGGCGAATATGTGCCACTTTGTGCGCCTTGTTGCGAACCAGTTGATGTCGCAGGACGATATGTTGACCCAACAGGCGCTTGACTTGGCGCAACGGGAACTGTAAACGGGCTTTTTGGAGTTGTTGCAATTTTTGGCGCGCTAGGTCTTGGTGCAACACTTGGTTGAACAACTGGTTTATTTGCAACCGTTGGCGCCTTAATTGGCGCAGGCTTTTGTACAGGTTGTGGCTTTTGCACAGGCTGTTTTTGGACCTGTTTTTGAGGTTGCACTTTTTGCGCAACTGGTTGTTTTTGAACTTGCTTTTGAGGTTGCGCTTGTTTTTTAACTTGTTTTTGTGGCTTGCTCGCCTTTGGTGAAGGTTCAGAAACCGCACGCTTAGGATCATGTTTGCCGCCAGCTTGCGAATCTCTATCAGAGCGAATTTTTGTCTTTTTATTTATTGGCGGTTTAGATTCATTTTGCACCAACTTAAACTCTACATCTCTTGTTGGGAGCTCTGGTTTTGGTAAATGCGGAAAAACCAAACCCATAAAAGCGCTTAAAATCATCATTGAAATAATAAAAACAATATGCACCAAAACAGAAAGCCCAATACCTTTGAAAAACGGAATTTCATCATCTGTTTTAAAAAAGTTCGGCAATTTTCTAAGCAAAAGAGCATTTTCGTCGCTTAGAGAATTTTGAATATCAAATTTATTTCTGATTTGTGCCATATTTTAAATTTCCAAATAAATTATTTGTTATTTTTGTTGTTAAATAAATTGCCCAAAAGGATAATTATTGCGCGCTTAGTGTGATTGGTTGCTCAAAAATTATCTCTATTTGAGAATTTACAGGTATGATTACATCTTCTCCCTTGTTGAATGCGCTTTTGATTATCCCTGCCCCTAAGCCAAGCGCAGCGCCGTATATTGTGCCTTTTGCAACAGATGAACTATCGGAAATTGCCCCGACAATAACACCAGCAACGGCTCCTGTTGCGGTTGCAACCGCTGTTGTTTGCGCAGCTTCTTTTAAGTTTTCTTTAGTCGCATCAGCCTCTAAAACACCAGATAAATCAGTTGTATAGACCCTTGCGGTAATTGGAATAATGTTGTTATATGGAGTTCTTATTGCGCTGAAGCAAATTTCAACTTTCCCATCTTTAAAAAGCACCCCTGCTTTTTTACTTTTTACAATCGTGCCCATAACAACGCTTCCTGACGGAATAATTAACGCACCGTTATAGTAAAAATCTTCAATCGTAATAGCGTTGATTGTTTGTCCAATGTGAGCGGAAGCCGAATTAATCTCTTGAGATAAAACAACATTCATTGTAACCCCAGCAGGCACATAAACCGCATGTCCTTTTAAATCAGAGCTTGCTGAAACAGGATAGACAACCATTAAAAAAAATGTTGCTATTGTTAAAAATATCAGCTTTATGTTCATTAACCCCTCTCTAGTATTAACGTTAAAAATATTTTACCATAGGCAATGATTTTTTTACAAATTTTTTAAATATAAAAATCTTCATCAAATTGAACAAAAATCATGTCTTTTTGTGAAATACCAACATGAGAGCCAAATTCATATTCGCCACTTGGGACATATTGCATTGTTCCGCCCCAAATATTACCATAAACTTTTCTTGGGTGGATTGTTTTGTTATATGATGCAGGATTTGTTAAATCGCCGCCTAAAACGTCTTTTGAAGCAAAAATTAAACGTCCTTTAATTGAATATTTTTCACCTGACGGCGTTAAAATATCGGTTATTGAAATGCTCATTGCAGCGTTCACACCTTGGATTGGGAGTTTAAGCATGTTCACATTCCCAAGAAAAATATCTCCTTTTGAAATTGCTTTTGTTTCTTGAACCCAAACATCACTTGGAGAGATAAAATAGACATTTGAACCGACTTCAAGGTGTTCTGTGGTATATGGAACTTTTGCATAAACCTTCACAAGCGTTCCTTTTGGAATTTTTATGTCATAAGCCAATGAAGCCATGCAAAAAGAAATTAGACAAATGAATAATATATATAGTTTTTTGAACATAATATTATATTAATTGTTTTTAAAATAAATTCAACAATTTTTCATATGAATTTTTGTATAATTTTAGCCCTTAAAAAATTAAAAAAGTATAATTATAAGCATGTATAAAAAAATTGTTCAAAATAAAATATTTGTCATTTTAATTTCTATTCTAGTTGTTGCTTTTTTGGCTATTTTTACACTCAAAAGCTTTTTAACTTATTCTTTAATTGAAAAAAATTTAGGCAAATATTTAAATTTAAAAATTGAATTAATTAAACCAAAAACCACATTTGACTATAAATTTAACCTTAATTTTAAAGCAGATTATATTAAAGCGTTTGATTTAAAAACAAATAAAAAATATATAGAAATTGAAGAACCTGTTGTTTCTTTTAAACCGTTAAATTTATTAGTTAAAAAATTAAGCGTCAAAAAATTAGACGCAAAAAGCGCAAATATTGCAATCAAAAGAGAAGAAAATGGAAAAATTGATTTAATTGAGAACATTAACCTTAAAAATATTCCTTTTAAAAACCAAAAATTAAATATTTCAAAATTAAATAGCGATATTCAAAAAATACACATTCTTTTTGAAGATGATTACCTAATCAATAGCAAAAATGAACTAACATTAGAAAATTCAAAACTTAAAATTTCAAAAAGAGCAAAAAAGCTTGAATTTTCACAAATTGGAAACATAAAAACAACAATAAACAACAAAAGTCAAACAGCAAATCTGTCGCTAAATGCGCAATTAGCGTATCCTTTAAAGGATTTGACTCTTCAAAATTCAAAAATTTCTGCAAACATAAAAGATTTTAATTTACACGTTTTTTCAAGCATTTTTGAAAAATATATTTCAAAAGAAATTAATGACGTCAAAGGGCTTTTAAGCGTTGATTTTAAAACGCAAGACGACTTTCTTTTAAACGCGCAAATTAAAAACCTTTCGCTTATATCAAAAGATAAAAAAAACACCCCATATGAACAAATTGATTTTAAAAACGTTTTCAATATAGAAAAAAATAATTTAATAATTAAATCTGCAAAATTATTAGCAAAAGATTTAAATTTTGAAACAAAAGGGAAAATAGAAAAAATATTTTCAAAACACCCAAGCCTTGAAATTACAAACACAGTCAAAAACACCCAACTTGGAAACTTGTTTCATTTCATTCCGGATAATTTAATTGTCTATAATCCAAAAGGCATTCCGACCCTTAAAAATTCAAACTTTAAAGGTATCTTAAGTGGTGAAGTTAAAACAAAATTTAAACCATTAAACATGCAAGGAAGCCTGAAAGTTGAAAATGTACACATTCCAAATTATCCAAAACCAAAGGTTCAAAATGATGTTAATTTGTATTTTTTGAATGATAAATTAAAAGTCTATACAAAGGTCTATACACCAAATGGCGAAAACGTCATTGTCGAAGGCTTATCAAATTTAGATGACTCATTTTTTGGACAATACAATATTTCTTCTTCAAATAATGTTGAATTAGCTTTTGCGCAGCTCTATCTTGTTCCAATCCAACAAATAATCGGCTTTAACCTTGGTCCTGTACCGATTATGGACATAAAAGGATATGGAAATATCAACATTAAAACTCAAGGGACAATTTTTGACCCGCACGTTTTTGGTAATTTTAAAGCAAACCACGCAAGTGCACAATTAGATGGCTTAGATGGAATTTTGAGCAATGCAAATTGCGAGCTTATTTTTGACAATCAAACGTTAAATATCAAAGAAGTTAAAGGAAGAATGGGGTCTTCAGATATTTTAATTTCAGGAAAAAGCAACATTTTAAAAGAAACCGAAATTGATATTGATATAAAAAATGGAAAAACAAGCGAATTTTTAAAGCTCTTTAAAAATAGTGAAGTTACAAAAAAATATTCATATTTATTAAAAAATATCGCAGCAACGGCAGGTGATATTTCAGCAAAAATAAAGCTAAAGGGAACTGTTGAAGATTTTGAAAAAGAAGACTTTTTAAACAATTTGTCTCAAAAAGGAGAGGTCTCTTTAAAAAATAATACGATAATTTTAAACAATAAATTAAGTGCTAAAAAAATCAACGGAACGGTAGAATTTGGCGAAAAACAAAAAGGATTTTTAGAGTTTTTTGTTGGCAATTCAAAATTTAATACTGATTTTCTAAGTAACACATCACTTGATAAAATTGCAAAAAAAGAGCCAATCAACGTGAAATTAATAACCTATTCAAATGAGTTTAATTCAAAAGATATTCAAAACGAATTAAACGCATCAAATATTTTAAACGATAGTGCAAAAAATATCCTCAAAAACTTCACAGACACCAATTTTCTTTTAAAGGCCTACATTGAAAGTGAAGGAAAAATCGATTTAACAACGTTTGATTTATCCAACCTTAAAAATAGCGGATATATTGTCGGTTTAAATTCTGTTAAAAATCAAAACGTTAAATTTAACAAAGGAATTATTAAATTAAATAACGACAAAATCATAGCAGACAACTTAGACTTAAATATTAAAAACGGAAACATAAAAGCAAATGGCGAAATCAAAAAAGCGCTGAGCAAAAAACCTGTTTTTGATATAGATTTTAAAATAAAAGATATCAATCTTGAAGGGTTAAATAACCTTGTTAAAAATGCCAAAATTACATCTTTGTTTATAAAAAATGCAAACATTTCAATTAAAAATAATTTCTTAAAACTCAACCCTTTAAGCATAGAATATAATACGTTACCAATGTTTATATCTGCAAATGTCAAAAATATCAACACATTTGATGAGATAGATGCGCATTTTTCAACAATTTTAACAGAAAACAATACAGATTCTGCAATCAATCCATATTTAACATATCCGATTAAAATCAAAGATGAGGTACCGCTAAAAGGCAATTTTAAAGGAAATCTTGAAAATTATTCAATTGATTTTAGTGCAATTTTCCCAGAAAGTTCAGATATTTATTTTAGTGGCGCAAACCTTGGAGATACAGCATATAAAAGAGAATTAAAAGGAAAAATTGAAGCAGAAAAACAAAGTGCAAATATAAACAATATTAAATTAATCAAATACATTGCAAACCAAAACAAGAAAATAAATCCAATTACAATAATTACAACAAATGGAAAAATCAAGCAAAAACAAGATGGTTTGAGCTTTGAAAACTTCAAAATTGCAACCCAATCACCTTTAAATGTCAGGATTTTAAATTTAATCTTTAAAAAATCACTGCTCAAAAAAGGCGTGTTTGAATGTGCATTTTTGTTAAACGGAAACGTAAAAACTCCAAAATTAACAGGGCGAATACACCTTCAAGACTTGGATATTCCGCTATATAATTCACAAATAAATAGTATTAGGGCAGATATTTCAAACGATTTAATTAATGGTGAAATTTTAGCAAAAAACAACGAAAGTGACGCTAAAATCAAACTTAGCGCGAAAAATTCCCTTGTTGCGCCATATGTAATTGAAAAATTAAATATTTCATCAAACAAAATTAACATTAATGATTTGCTAAAAAGCGCGTCAATTCAGCCTTCTAAAAGCGATATAGATAAAAAAATTCAGCTAAATATTCAACCGCAAGATGTGATTATTAAACAAGGAGAGCTTGATTTCAAAAATGTTGAATATGGAAAAATTAGTGCACAGAACCTTAAAGGCAATTATGAATATAAAAACAATATTTTTAATTTAAAAAGCATAAGCGCAAATATCGCACAAGGCGAAGCAAAGGGCAGTGGAACTTATTCAATTACAAATACAAATTTAAAATTAAAAGCACATCTTGAAAACTGCACGGCTGATATTTTAGCAGAAAATTTCTTGAATTTAACAAATCAAATCTATGGAAAAATCAACGGTTCGCTCGTTTTAGACGCCAAAAATTTAAATACACCTGATGGCATTAAAACAGTTAAATCTGATGTGATTTTTTCAGTAGAAAATGGCAAAATGCCAAAATTGGGCTCTCTTGAATATCTTTTAAGAGCTGGAAACCTCTTTAAAAGCGGGATTATGGGCTTATCCTTAAATAATATTATCCAAGTTTTAACCCCATATAAAACAGGGGAATTTGAACAAATCTCAGGTTTAATGCACATTACAGACGCAAAAATTGAAAACTTAGAATTGTTTTCAAAGGGAAAAAATTTGAGCCTATATTCAAAAGGAAGCTATGATATCTTGGAAAATTTTGCCGATATTAAAATATACGGAAAACTTTCAAACAGCGTTTCTACTTCGCTTGGAAAAATTGGAAACGCAAACCTTGCACAATTTTTTGAAATATTAAACAAGAAAAATAAACAAGCAAAAGAAGAAGAGTTGCAAAAAAATCTAGACAAAATTCCATCTATTGAAATCAAAGAAAATCCAAAATATTTTAGCGCAAAAATCCTTGGCGACATCAACAGAGAAAATTACGTTAAAAGCTTCAATTGGGAATAAGCTAAATTTTTAAAGCTTTCAAGAAAGCAAGGTTTGTCCAAAACAAAAATTGAAGTTGAGGTCTGAACCAAATGGTATCAAAAAGCCCATGTCCCATTGTTGCGCAGATTAAAAGCACAATTGACAAAGCAACGATTTTTTCAATCGAATTTGAATTGTTAACACAAATTAAATAACATTTTTTAATTACAAAAAACAAAAATAAAATAAATGCAAAAAGCGCAAATACACCACTTTCAACAGCAATTTCTAAAGGCACGCAATAAGAACCCAGTGCGTCATAACCCGTTTTCATATATAGCCCATAAATTTCTCTAAAGTTTTGGTTTCCAATTCCAACACCTAAAAACGGATTATCTAAAAACATTTTCCAAACTGCTTCATAAACATTTAGACGAAAAGAAATTGAGCTATCGGCACGAAGCGCAAAAATTGATTGAATTCTTTTAATGATTGCAGGATTTGTCGCAATAAATGTTAAAATTGCAATACTAAACGCGACAAACAAGTTTTTATAACGTTTTTTAATGTTTGAAATTGAACCAAAAGTTTTTTTAAGATAATAAAATAGCGCCAAAAACAAAACTGGGAAAAAGAACAAAAAACCAAGATATGCGCCACGACAACCTGTGTCAATTATTGCAATTAAATTCAAAAGGAAAAGTCCCGAATAGATAAGCGCAAAACGCTTTTTGCCATTTTTAAGATTAGATAAAATTAAAACGATATATGAAGATAAACCGCAAAGCAAATAACCAGCAAGCAGATTTGGATTATACGGCTTCAATGTTCCATAAGCGCGCGAGATAATTTGCTCGGGATTAATATTCGACATATCCTGCCAACCAGAAATTTCTTCAACTCCGCGAATATTTTGTAAAATTGCAATTATCGATTCAAAAGTTGTTAAAATTGCTACAAAAAATATTGTCGGCATAATTTTATTTTTATTCGAATTGAAAAAATATGAAGCAGAAAAGAAAAATAAAACATAGATTAAAGTTTTAATATATCCATGCAAGCTAAGAGGAAAAAGACTAGAGCCAAAAAGGCTTATTGTCACAAATAAAAAATATAAAATATAGATTTTTTCATGGGTTTCAAGTGAATATTTTTTAGTTTTTTGCGCAAAAAGCATTTTAAAAATTACTAAAAAAGAAAAAATCAAAGATAGTGCACCCATTGAATCTGAGCTTGCAAAAACCGCACTAAAAAGCAAGAAAAGCAAGACAAGATAGGCAAAGTTATCTATGTTTTCCATAAAAAAACTGTTGTTAATGTATTTTTTAATATTAGTGAACATCTTGGTTTAATTTTGTATGTTTGTCTAAGTCTTCGTGGCTAAATCCGCTTGGTTCAGGACTAATTGCAACATTAGAAATGACACCATTTAATTTATATTTTGCGCCCTCCAGAGTTATTGGCAAGCCAATTTTGACCTTGTTTCCGCCAACAACAGCGTCGCCATCTTTTGTAATTTTTGCATCATCTGTCACTTTTACCAAGTAATCAAATTGATATGGCGCAGAATCATCATTCACCAAGATATATGGCTTTTTGGGGTTAATGCTTGGTATCATGACTTTTCTTTTATCAAATTTAACTTCTTTGATTTTTAATTTAGTATAAGGAACATTTCTGATAGTAATAAAAGTTTCATCACCTTTTACAAACAAAGGCTCATCAGACGTTGTAGCAACGCCTCTTAAATATATTTCTAGTTCAATATTTGTCGTTGCTTCAATTTGATTTGAAGAAGTTGCGCGTTTTTTTGTAAAAGTTAAATAACCAACAACTAGTGCAACAACTAATAAAATAATAATCAAATAATCAAAAGGTCTAATTTTCTTTAAAAAACTCATATCTTTTCCTTTTTATTTATTCATCAATTCATTAAGCATTTCTTCAATTGTAATCGCATGACAGCCAAAATAGCGTATTACAATCGACGCAGCTAGGTTTCCAAGCGCCATTGCGATTTCTGGCTTCAATCCAGCGCACAAGCCAAGAGTATATACAGCAACAACTGTATCACCTGCACCTGTCACGTCGAAAACTTCTTTTTTATTATATGCAGGGATTTTTGAAAAATTAACTTCATTGCCATTTTTTTCAAATAAAGCCATTCCATTTTCGCCACGAGTTAACAACAAGTTTTGAATTTGTAATTCATTAACTAATTTTTCACCCGCTTTTTTAAGGCTTTCATCATCTTTAATGAAAAAACCAACTTGCTTTTCGCAATCTGGCTGATTTGGAGTAATCGCAGTGACACCTTTATATTTTTCCATATTTTTTTGGATATCAGCAACAACAATTTTATTATGTTTTTTTGCTTCTTCAACAACAGCCTTGACAACATTTGGAGTTAAAGCACCAAGATGATAATCTGAAAGAATAATTCCATCAAAATCATTAATTGATTTTTTAAGATTTTCAATGACTTTTTGTTCAGTTTCAAAAGACAAGTCATCTTTTGTTTGCCTATCAATTCTCACGATTTGTTGAGTAATGCTTTGATTGCAAGAGCCAGAAATACGGGTTTTTGTAGTGGTTTTACGATTTTTATCCATAACCATAAGGTCTGTATTGATATTTTTTTCGTTTAAAACCCTTAAAAGCTCCTTGCCTTGATAATCATCTCCGTAAACTCCAATTGCGCTAACTTTTCCAAAATTCACAGTTGAAACGTTATGCGCAGCGTTTGACGCAGCACCTAGAATTTTTTTAGTTTCATAATGCTCCAAAATTAAAACAGGAGCTTCTCTTGAAATGCGCTCTGTGTTTCCATATACCATCTCATCAAGCGCAAAATCACCAATAATCAATATTTTTGGCTCTGATAATTTATTTATATATTCAGAAAATTCAATCTTGTTCATAAATCCTCACAAAAATATATTATCATGAAATTTATTTTTTGCATTTTTGCTTGCGCAGTTCATATTGAATATCTTCAAGAATTTTACGATTAATTGAAAATAAATCGCCCAAAACAGCGAGCATATAAAGCATAAAAGAAATTATTAAAAGGATTGCACACAAAATCAAAGATTGAATATGTCCAACACCTGTTACAAAAAAGAAATAATATAAAAATCTTATACCAATTAAAAGACCAAAAAACAAAAATATGTTTGCAAGACTAGCAAAAAACTTTGCAGGCGAATAAATTACCCAAAAACGCAAAAGGGTTTTTGTTTGTTTAAAAATATAATCAAAAATATTTTTAAACAAGCGCGATTTTCGCTGTTTTTGCGGATTTAAAGAAATATCAACGTTCATAACAGAAAGATTTTTGTCTTTTGCTTGAAGCAAAGACTCGACAGTATAGCTAAAATTGCTAAAAATATTCATCTTTAAAATTGCTTCTTTTGAATAGGCTCTAAAGCCACTAGGAGCGTCTTTGACGTTAATTCCGGAAATGTTTTTAACAACAAAAGAACCAAGTTTTTGCAAAAATTTTTTCAAAAAACTAAATTCTTTAATTTTATTAATAGGTCTTGCGCCAATCGAAATATCTGTTTTGTTTTGAATGATGGGTAAAATTAATTTTTCAATATCATCTATGCAATATTGATTATCTGCGTCGATATTAACTAAAATGTCTGCCCCTAATTCAATCGCACGGTTAACGCCAACCATAAAAGCATTTGCCAAGCCCTTATTTTGTTCAATATCAATCACCTCATTGCAATATTTTTTTGCAATATTTGAAGTTTCATCCTTTGACCCATCATTAATAACTAACGTATAGATTTCAGATATGTTATTAAGTTTTTTTGGTAAAGCCTCTAAAACCGTTGAAATAGTGCTTTCTTCATTATACGCAGGAATTTGAATTACTAATTTCATAAGCTCATTATACATCAAATGTAGGATATTTTAAAATAATTGTTAAAGAAATAACTTTGGTGGCACGACATTAAAAATATAAGAGAGAAAAAAATTTATACACACCATATAACTTTATTGTCATCCTTATTAGAGCCTATGTATACTATTGATACGAGGCTTTTTTTTATTCTTCAATTTTTTTAAGTGCTTCCAATCCAACAAGATTTTCTAATACACTTCTTGAAATCATAAAGTCATCTTGCGCTTTTTGAGCTTGAGATTTTGCATCTCTATAATATGCGTCTGCAATTGTTAGTTCTTCTTTTGAGAGGTTTTGAACTTTGTTATATATTTCTTCTCGTTTAAAATAATTGTCTTGTGCCATTTGGGCGATTTGCTCTTTGGTTTTATATTCAACATATAAATCTAAAAGTTTTTTTTGTAATTCATCTATTTTTCGAACCAATAAAACCATATCTGCGTCTGAAACTTTTGAAAAACGATAGTTCAATTCTTTATCGTCTTTTGTAAATGCGTTAATCAACCCGCCACCAATCAAAGCGCCAGTTGCAAGATAAGGGTCACCCGCAAAAGAAGCGCCTGCAAGAGTACCAAAATTTGCAATTGGTTTCAAAATTTTTTTAACAGCGCTGTCGTTTGGCTTATCTTCATCAGGGTTTGATAATTTATAGATTGTGTATTTGATTGTTTCTGAACGTTCACAAGTTGCAGCCCAAAGAATTGCAATATCAGAATTGATTTTCGATTGGTCAATATTTAATTCATCTGCAATCTCAGAGGCAATATTTTTCAAACTCAAATCAGCAAATGTAGAATTTTCGTTTTTTTCTTTTGCAATTGTCTCGGTTTTTTGAGTCACTTTTTCTTCTTGAGCTTGTTTTTGAATAACTATTTGTTTTTCAATTTTTCTTTCTTCAACAGTTTCTGTATAACTAGCGCGCCCCATCAAAGCCCTTGGCTCTTTTAGGTCATCTAGAGTTAGAGCTTTAACTTGAGATAAAATCAAAAATAAAATCAATATCGTTCGTCTCATTTTTGATTTTCCCCATCAGATACAACGTTGATATATTTTTTTTCATAATTTAATTCATTGTTATCAACATTTTGTAAAACTATATCACTTGGTGCAATATTAAGCTCTTTCAATGTTTCAGAGCCCGCAAGGCGAGAAAGCGCAAGCTGGTACTTTTTAACCTCTTGTTTGATTTTATATTCTTCAATCAATTCATTATCCCATTGAGAAGAAGTGATGATTATATCGAGAGTAGAATTTTCATCAAGAGCTTTTGAATAATTTTTATTTGCTAATAAAATATCCTCGCGTGTCTTTTTCAATTTCAAAAGCGCACCTTTATATCGATAATAGTTGACTATAATCTCTTCTTGTAAATCTTCCACCAAGCTTGCAAGCTCAATCGCTTCTGTATCTGTCATTGCAGGGTTTTGTAGTTTTTCATTGTTTTCTTTATTGATTAAATTATTAGCCAATCTTCCAGCAGCATATGCGCCTGATTGAATACCATAATTCATGCCCAAAAAGCTTGGCAAAATTGCAGCGCCCGAAATAATTGCGCTCATGGACTTTGCAAACAAAGAGGAGTGAACTCTTCTTTGTTCAGATGGCACAGACAACTTTTTCAAACAAAAACTAATCATGGGGTTATGATTAACAGTTGCATTCCAAAGCTTTTGCACGTCTTCTAAATCTGCTTTTTGAGATTCATTTATCATTTGTTGTGCTTGCATAGAATCTTCAACAAATAACGCGCCCTTTAAGGCTTGGATTTGTTCTCTATATTCAATATCGAATTTTTTAATTTTTTCAAGCTCAATCACATCTTGCGCAACTGCGAAAGATGACAAAAACAACAATAAAATTATAGCTACAATTTTTTTGAGCATAATAAAATATTAACACAAGAAACTTGATAGGTTTAAATTGTAGCGTTTCTTAATATCTTAACTGATATTAAACCAAATCTACAATCACAACACCATCTCGCCCTTGGGTTTCATCTCCATAGTGAAACTTTGCAACATAAGGCGAAGATTGCAAATATTCTTTAACTGCTGATTTCAGCGCCCCTGTACCAAAACCGTGGATAACTGTTATTTGGTGCAATCCTCTAAGAGACGCTTTATCTAGTTTTTCATCTAAATATTCAATAGCCTCTAGCGCTCTCATTCCTCTTAAATCCAAACGAGATAATAAGCCGTCATTGTTATCAAAAGAAACGGTAATTTTTTTCAGATGTGGCGCAAGTTTTTTATCTGTTTTAGCTAAATCTTTAACATTAACTTTTGATTGAATATTTCCAATTTTAATTAAAACATTTCCCTTTTTATCAGGCAGAGAATCCAAAAGTGCAACTTGATTTAACTTTTTAATTAAAACATTTTGACCAATTTTTAAGTTGTTTATATCTAACCTGTCAAATTTTGGCGAAATTTCATCATCAGCAGATGAAAAATCCTCTCTGATGGCTTGTTCTAATTTATTCAAACGGTTATAAGAACGCATTGCAACTTTGATTGATTTTTCTTTTCTAATTTCATCAACAATTTCTTTGATTTCATCTCTAGCGGATTCAAGTTGGGTTTGAAATTTCTTTTTAAAATTGTCCAATGATTTTTTCTTGTTTTTCTTAATGTCAGATATTTTTTCATCAAGCTCTTGTTTTGCAATTTCAGTTTGTTCAAGATTTTCAGACATCTCTTGTTCTTTTTTTGAAAGATTTTGGCTAATTTTTTCAACTTCAGCTAAAATTTTTGAACTTTGCGAATTGTTATCTTTTAAAATTTCACGAGAACGAGAAATAATATCAGGGTTTAACCCAAGTTGAGATGAAATATCAATAGCATTTGACATGCCGCTCATTCCAACAATTAATTTATAGGTTGGTTTCAAAGTTGCAATATCAAAAGAAACGCAAGCATTTTCAAAATAATTATTTTCATATTTTAAAGATTTTAACTCTCCAAGGTGTGTTGTAATTATCCCAAAAGTACTTTTTTGAGAAATAAACTCTAATATCGCACGAGATAAGCTTGCGCCTTCGTGTGGATCAGTTCCAGAGCCTAGTTCGTCTAATAAAACTAATGAATTTTCATCAATTACATTTAAAATGTCAGATATGTTTTTAATGTGTGCAGAAAAAGTTGAAAAACCTTGTTCCAAGCTTTGCTCGGTTGAAATATCACAATAAATATCTTTAAAAAGATGAATTTTTGCACCCAAACAAGGTATGTGCATTCCCATTTTTGTCATTAAAACCATTAAGCCAACACATTTTAAAGCCACTGTTTTACCGCCAGTGTTTGAACCTGTAATCAAAAGGCAGTTATAGTCTTTTCCTAAAATAAAATCATTTGAAACAACATCTTCTTTAACTTCTACAAGCAATGGGTGGCGCATTTTTTGAATATCTATTATTTTATTTTCAACGATATCTGCTCTTTGCGCATGAAGATGTATTGAATATTTTGCTTTTGCAAAAATTACATCTAATTTTGTCAGAATTTGTTGGTTTTTTAAAAGTTCTGTTTTTATATTTTTAAATCTATTACTTAAAACAGATAAAATTCTATCAATTTCTGCTTGAATTTCAATTTCAATTTGTCTTAATTTATTAGAATAAGGGACAATTGAGCTTGGTTCAATAAAATATGTTAAATTTGTCGAAGAAACGTCGTGGACAATACCTTGGACTTTATTTTTACAACTTGCCTTAACTTGAAAAACCGTTCTATTATCACGCGTTGAAACAATTGTGTCTTGCAAGTTATCTACAAAACTTGGGTTTTGCAAAAGTGCGCTAATTGCATTTTTTAAATTGTCTTTATTATCTTTATATGAATTTCTTAACGACCTTAAAACATCAGAAGCGCTATCTTTAACATTTAATTCACTATCAAAAATTGAAAAAATTTCATCTTCAAATTCTTTATCAACATATAAATTATTGGCAATTTGAACCAAGTTGTTTTTTTCTTGTTTAGAAATAAAATTTTTAGACAACCTTGAAGTTCTTAAATTTTTAGCTAGTTCAAAAATTTCTTGTGCAGACAAGACATTTTCTTTAAAAATTAAATTAATATCTAAAATATCATCAATTGGAATAGTATTTTGCGTATCGTCAATAATTTTTCTTGCTTCATCAACCAAATCAAGTTCATATTCAACTTGTTCTTTTGTGTTTAAAAACTCCATTTCTAAACAAGCCAAACGCGACAATTCACTTTGGGCACATTTTGAAAGGTTGATTAAAATCTGATTGAACTCAAGCGCTAGGTGGTGTTTGTTTAAGTTTTTAAATTCTGATATTGGCATATCAAAATTGTATCAAAAACAAAAATTAACTAATAGCACTACGTATTCTATCGATACAAGCGGTTTGCGAAATTTGCCATTCGCGTTTTGTAATTCTTATGACACTAAATCCGCAACGTTCCATAATTGCTTGTTTTTTCATGTCATTATATTTGCATTTAACATTGTCTTCAACGCCATCTATTTCAATAACGGTTTTATTGATGACAATATCTGCAAATACGGAACCCATCTCGATATTAGACATCATTTCAAAACTTCTAAATTCGTCTTTTAGTGCTTCAAATACTTCTTTTTCAAATTCATTTTTGAAAGTATTTTTGTTATCTTGAGAATTAATTTGTTTAACATATTCAAGATAATTTCTCAAAAGACCTTCTGGAAGCTCGTTAATTTCACGAGAAATGAAATTAATTAATTTATGTCTTGCACGAGTAATTGCAACATTAAATAAGTTTGGCTTTTGCGCAAAAATTAAACTTTGAGTATGTGAATTAGGCGCAAATGTCCAAGATAAGAGCATGATATCGCGTTCGTCACCTTGGAAAGTATGTGCTGTGCCAACATCTAATTTGTGGCGCGAAATTGTTTGATTATCAAAAACTTTTAAAATCGCTTTTTTAATCAAATCCACTTGAGCTCTAAAAGGAGAAATGACACCAATTGAAACAGGCTCTTTTTCGGGGTTTTCAAGACATTCATCTCTATCTTTTATGATTAATTCTTGAATTGTTTTAACGACTTCTTCGCACTCTGGAGTGTTTTTAGTTGCGTCGTGGTCAACTTTTCCTTCTTTAACAATCCTTAATTCGACAATATCTTTAGATTTTAAATCAGGACTCATGATTTTAATCTTGTCGCCATAAAATTCTTGACTTGAAAATTTAATAATTGGCGCAGGAGAGCGGAAATGTTCATCTAGCAACACTGGTGTTGTAGAGTAATAATTTGCCAAATCAAACATTGAATTATCTCTATATCTCCACATTAATTGATATCTATCGTCAATGTTATATTGTGACAAGAAGCTTTGTTCTTTGGCTTTTTCTAAGAATGATAAATGTGGCAATTGTTTATCATCACCAACAATAATCGCTTTTTTTGCTCTAAATAAAACAGGAATACAAGAAGCAATATCACATTGAGAAGCTTCATCAATAATTACAACATCAAACATTGCAGGCTTCAATGGTAAAGTGTTTGAAATTGCATATGTAGTTGTACACCAGCAAGGAAAAGCTGATAAAAGCGGTTTAAAATCTTCTTTATCTAACACACGATTTTGCAAAGTTGATTTTCTTGAAACTAATGATTTTGAATGTATCATTAATCTTCTTCTTTTTTGAGCGTCAGATAAAATATTTTTCAATGCAGTTCTTCTTTTGTTTCTCAAAATATCGACCGCTAGTTTCTTTTGTTTAGATTTTAAGGTTTTAATTCTTCTTAAAATTTGATGAAGATTTCCAATTGAAGTAATTTCGTCTTCAACTTGGCGAAGCTTAGCCTCTTCAAGTGCAACATTTAATTCAAAAGGTAATCTTTTCAAAATTTCTTCATTTAAAACTTTATTTAAGTTTAATAATTTTCTAATTTTTCTATAATCAAAGAAAAGTTTAATCTTATCAAAAATAGATTTTTTATATTTATTTTCCAAATCTTCAATCGTTGAAAAGATTTTTTTAGCCTCGTCTAACTGTTGATATTTCAATTTATCTACAATTAAAACTAAATCAGAAATCGAATCTTTAGCAGATTCAAACTCGTCATAAATTAAAGTATATTTCTTTTCTAGCGCCAAAATTGACATTGCAGAATCTTCAAGACGTTTAATGTCTTTTAATAAATCTTTCATATCATCAACATCAGCAATCATGTTGTCATCAAAATCTGAATTTAATTCAATTTTATTTGATAATAATTCTTGTAATTCCATATTTAACTGACGTTGATAATTCGCGCGACCTGCACGCAAAGCAAGATATGGCGCATTTAATTCATTTAATCTTTGCGCAACGACATCAACTGCTTTATCCATTTTTGATGCAACCAAAACAGATTTTCCTTTAGCAATCAAATGTGCAACAACATTAACAATTGTTTGGGATTTACCAGTTCCTGGAGGTCCAAAAACCGCAAGAAAATCATTTTCTTCAATGTTTCTGATTACATCTTCTTGAGAATCTGACAAACTCAAAGGTGTAATTGGGAAAAATGTTTTTAAATCTTTTTCTTCAAATTTAATCTCTGTTTGCCCTGTTGCTTCTAAAAATTCTTGATTAATTACGTTTAAAACAGTTTCTCTAATTGTTCCAGAAGGTTTTTCTGCAATTTGAGTAAGTTCATGTAAAACACCGGCAGTAACCGCAGGACGAGTTGTCAAAATCACCGCTTGCTTTCGCTCTAGCACAAGATTATCAACTTTGACTTTTTTTGTAGTTTGAATAGCTTCAATTGAATCGAAATCAAAATCGCCATTTTCAAGCTCTTCAAAAGTCATTTCATTATTGTAAAAATCATCATTTGTTGTTGGTACATCTAGATTTAAAGAAATTTGAATGTCTGGAACAAGCGATTTTAGAGTTGTTAAAAAGATGTTTAATTCATCTTCTTTCAAAGGTAAAGACGGAACAACATCTAATAAACCACCTAACATAGCATCTACTTCTTGTTCATCTTCCCTTTGGATTAATTGCGCAATAGCGCCTGTATTTAAAGACAAAGTATCTTCTAAAATGCTTAATTGAATATTAATTCCAACACGCTCTAAGCGCGCTGGTGCGTATAAAATCGGAGTTAAAAATTCGTTATTTTTCTTTGTTTTGCCGTTTTTTCCAACCAAAAACAAAAAACCATAAATCAAATATTTTTCTTTTTGATTCATTTCTGATTGAATCATTAATTCTGTAAGTTGCGAATTTGCACCATCAAGAGCCAATGGAGCGTCAAAATATGAAAAAACTTTTTCTTCACCTTCTAAAAAGCTCCACTTGTTTTCTTTATCTGCCTTTAAATTACGAAAAGTAGACGATTTAACTTCTTCTCTAACGCAATCGTGCAAATAGTTACAAACTTTTTTGATAAAACTTCCACGAAACGCGTTTTTGATGGCATTAGGTACTGATTGCAACATAATAATCTAAATTCCTCTATAAATATAGGTCAATTATAGCATATTTTTTAAGGTTTTAAAGTCAAAATTTGCGATATCATCAAAAACTATGATATTATTTTTCTATGGAAAAAACAAAATTATTATTAGCAATTCAAATTGATAATCAAGAAAAAGAAATTGAAAATTTTTCAAAAGATATTGTTTATTTTTTGAAAAAACTTATCCAAGAAGAAAAAATCAGCGAAAATAGCAACATTTTATTTATAGACAATTTTTCAAAAGACAATTCTTGGTATGAAATTTCAAAAGAAAACGTCAGATATCCTAATTTTATAAAAGGCTTAAAACTTAAAAACAAAGCTAAATCTAGCGCTATTAATCATTATTTAAAACAAAAAGAAAACCTAACAATCAAAATTGATTTAAACTTTGATGAAAACAAAATTTTAAATGTTATTCAATCAAATGAAGAAAAATATTTTGATTTAACAAAGAAAAATAACTTCTTTAATGAAATTTTATTATCAAGCAAATTTGTCATAAAAGAAGAAATTTAAGCCTCAATAACCCCATGGTTAATAGATTTTAAATTCTCAATTACAAGATATTTTTTTCTATCAATTTCAAGATTGATATTTTTTTCGCGAGCAAAAAATGTCGGACCAGAACCAGACATTTGAAAGCCAAGCGAATTTAGATATTTAATTTCTTCATATTTTTCTAAAAGCGCAAATTCTAAATTATTTCTCAAATTTGGCTCAATTTCTAGTTCGTCAAATGCTTCATATGCTTCGCGCGCAGAAATCTTTAAATCACGAGGTTTAATTAAACTCAAATCAAATTCAAAAAATGGCATATCGATAATGATTTCACCTCTACCTTTGCACATTTTTGTTCCACCCGCAAGGCAAAAATTTAAATCTGAACCAAGTAAAGAAGCAAGCTCGTTAAGTTCATTTAAAGTCAAAGGGTAATCTAAAAGTTTGTTTAGCCCATACAAAACACCGCTTGCATCAGTTGAACCACCCGCAAGACCAGCGCAAACAGGGATATTTTTTTCAATATAAACCTCAATTAAATATTCTTTTTTGATTTTATCTAAAAATAATTTAACTGCTTTAAAACAAATGTTTTTTTCGTCATATGGGATTTCATCACTATTTCCTGACAATTTAATCCCTTGCCCGTTTGAAATTTTAATTGTCAAATAATCAAACAAATTAATTGCTTGCATTATGCTTTTAATATTATGAAACCCTGTTTTTGAGTCTTTTTTTTCAACAATTAAATCAAGATTAATTTTTGCAGGACACTTAACTTTAATTTCCATATTAATTAAATTCCTCTAAAGCGCAAGATAGTTTTTGAATATCAAAAATTGAAAGTTTTTCACCACGTGTATTTTTGTCAATTCCAGATTTTAATAAAGCTTCTTCAACCCCTTGAAAACTAGCATTTAACAATGAGTTTTTAACATTTTTTCTGCGTGCCATAAAGATTGCTTTTACGGTTCTTTTTAATAATTTTGTAATTTCGCATTTTGGCTCATTTTTGACAACAAATCTAACCAAAGCGCTATCCACCTTCGGAGAAGGCATAAAGCAATTTTTAGGAACTTTTTTAATAATTTCACAATCACAATACATTTGAGAAAGAATTGAAAGTTGCCCATATTCTTTATTTTGCGAATTTTCGTCTGCGACAATTCTTTTTGCAACTTCATATTGCACCATCAAAGTAATTTCAGAAATTCTATCCCTATTTTTATGTGTCAATTCATCAATTTCACCGAGTAAATGCACCAAAATTGGGCTTGTAATGTAGTATGGAATATTTGCAATTACTTTAATTTTTTTATTTTCAAAAGGCAATTCTTCAATATCAATTTTTAAAATATCATTTTCAATCAAATGAAAATTTGTTTTGTTTCCAAGATTTTTTTCTAAAACTTTAATTGCATCTTTATCTAATTCAACTGCGACAACTTTTTTTGCATTTTCAACAAGTTGTTCTGTAACAAAACCAAGCCCTGGGCCAATTTCTAAAACCTCATCTTCAGAATTTGCTAATGATGAAATAAAATCAATAACATTTGCATCAATTAAAAAATTTTGCCCTAATGATTTTTTTGCTCTAAATTTTTTAGCTCTTAAAATATAATTTAAACTCATAGACAAATTTTAACATGAAATTATATCCATTTGTGCAACTGGTCAAAATATTGTTTATGGTAACATTTGATTATGCAAGTAATTGTTTCAAAAAAAGAAGATAATTTAGCTTTAGATGAAAAATTTGACTTGAATAAAGCTTTAAAATTTTATTCAGGGTCAAAAACCTCTAAAATCGGGCTTGAATATGAACGTTTGTCTTTAGATAAAGATACACTAGAAAACGCAAGCTACGAAAAAATCGCAAAAATTGTTGAACATTTCGCAAAAATTCAATCTTGGGATTTGATATATGACAATCAAACAATTATTGGCGCAAAAGATAATGACAATAATTCAATTTCGCTTGAGCCTGGTTGTCAATTGGAAATTAGCTTAAAACCGCAAGAAAATATTTTTGATATTGATATCGCACTAACAAAAATTACAACCTTGTTGGATAATATCGCAAAAGCATATGACGTCATCTTTTTAGGATATGGAATTAGCCCGATTTCTTGTGAAGACAAAATCAATTTGTTAGAAAAACAACGCTATAAAATTATGTACAATTATTTGCCGTATGCTTCAGTTGGCGAATTATGTCCTAAAATGATGAAGCAAACGGCGGGAATTCAAATTAATTTAGATTATAAAAATAACATTGACGCCTTTAATAAATTAAAATTTTTCAATTTAATCATGCCTTTTTTAATGGGATTGTGTTCAAATAGTCCTTTTGAAAAAAATAATTTATCTGATAAAAAATCTATACGCGCGCACGTTTGGCGCTATACCGGAGCACAAAGGTGCAATCTTTTTTATAGAGATATTTTTTCAAAAATCTTTTTTAAAAAACAAAACATCTTTAAAAACTATATTGAAGAGTTATTTAATGTTCCAATGGTTTATATTGAAAAATATGGCAAAAATATTGCGCTAAAAGGAAAGTTAACTTTTGGTGAATATATTAAAAATGGTTTTAAAAAACATTACGCAACGCTAGATGATTTTTTACTTCATCAATCGCTTTGTTTTCCTGATGTACGTTTAAAAAACTATATTGAAATCAGAAACCACGATAGCCAAACTCCAAGCTTTGCGCTCGCGCTCTGTGCTTTTTATAAAGGATTAGCGCAAGAAGATTTTAACAAACTTTTAAAACAATTTTCATATTTAAAACTTGCAGATATTGAAAAATATAACGAAAAAATTATCAACCAAGGGTTAAATTATAAAATCAACAAACGAAAAAATGGTTGGGATATAATTTATGAACTTTATGATATTTCATATTCTAATTTATCAACAAAAGAAAAAATATATCTTGAGCCAATAAAAACTATGTTGAAAAATAAAAAAACAAATGCCGATTTAATTCAAGAACAAAATATTCAAAGTGCAAAAGATTTATTAGAATTTTTAAATTAAAAAACCGCAAGTCTTAAGAACTTGCGGTTTAAGTTTATCTCACAAAGTGCAGTCGCACTAATTGTTCGATTATAATTTTGATGCAACCATTAGTGTAGTTTCAGCTAATCTTGTAGAATAACCCATTTCGTTATCATACCAAGAAACAACTTTAACCATGTTGTCGCCCATTGTCATAGTTAATGCAGCGTCAACTGTTGAAGATTGAGAAGAACCGATAAAGTCAGAAGATACAAGTGGTTCTTCAGAGTAGCAAAGAACTTTGCCATCAGCAGCTTCTTTTAAAGCAGCGTTTACAGCTTCAGCTGTAACAGGTTTTTCAGTTTCAAATACAACGTCAACAACAGAAACGTCTGGAGTTGGAACACGCATAGCGAAACCGTTTAATTTACCTTTTAATTCAGGTAATACTAAAGCAACAGCTTTTGCAGCACCAGTTGTAGTTGGAACGATATTTAAAGCACCAGCACGAGCTCTACGTGGGTCTTTGTGACCAGCGTCTAAAATTCTTTGGTCGCCAGTGTATGAGTGAACAGTTGTCATTAAACCTTTAACAACGCCGAATTTTTCAGCAATAACTTTTGCAACAGGAGCTAAGCAGTTAGTTGTGCAAGAAGCCATTGAAATTACGTTGTGGTTAGCTGGATCATATTCATGTTCGTTAACGCCTAAAACGATAGTTTTGTCTTCGTTTTTAGCAGGAGCTGAAATGATAACTTTTTTAGCACCAGCTGTAATGTGAGCAGCTGCTTTTGTAGCGTCTGTGTAGAAACCAGTTGATTCGATAACAACTTCAACGCCTAATTTAGCCCATGGAAGAGCTGCAGGATCTTTTTCAGCAAAGAATAAGATTTTTTTACCGTTGATTACTAAACCATCTTCAGCAACTTCAACAGTACCGTCGAATTTACCCATAACTGAGTCATATTTGAATACATGAGCAGCATTTGCAGGAGTTAAACCTGGGTCGTTAATTGCTACGTAATCGATTTTTTCATAAATACCTTCACGGATAGCAGCGCGAAGAGTGTTTCTGCCGATTCTTCCGAATCCATTAATTGCAACTTTTGTCATCTAGACTCTCCTTTTTAAAAGTACAAAGTAATACATTTTTATTTATAGTACAAAAAAACATGAGTTGCAAGAAAAGGTTTTAATTTATTTTTTTAATTTTTAAAAGACTAAAGTCTTTGTTTTTAAAGAACTAAAGTTCTTGTTCATTTTCTTTTTCTTTCATCAAGCCTTTCAGACTTCTTCGTTTTTCTTTTTATTTTAAAAGGCTTTGCCATTGGTTTTTATAAAAAGTTAAAGTTTTATTTTTTAAAGAACTAAAGTTCTTGTTCATTTTTTCTTCTTTTGCGCTCATGCGCCGCAATCAAAAGAAGAAAAAACAGAACCAAAAAAGAAGAAAATATTGGGCTTGGTTAAATTCTTAGCTTCTTTGTAACGCTTCAAAACTTAACTCCTGAATAAAACATTCAAGAATTTTAACACCTTATACAATAATTGTTTAATATTGAATAATTAATTTCAAAAGCGTATAAAATTCTTTCAGGTTTTATTTTCGTATGTCGTTAAGTTTCTTGCTTATGGAAAAGCATACGCACTTAGTGAAATGTTTGTGCGAAAGGGTTGTCTGAGTGGCGAAGCCACGAGTTCCCGAAAGCACAAATATTGAACTTAGTGCGTCTCTAGAATGTAATAATATAACCAAGCCGATATTTCTTTTTCTTTTGGTT